>CAISTY010000150.1 GCA_903888515.1 Akkermansiaceae bacterium
ATGGCCGCGCATGGGTCCATGGGTTGAAACCCACGGCTACCGTCGGTGGTCGCTCCGCGACCGGGAAATCGCCGACGCATGGATTCGTGCATTGGTTGCTCCGCGACCGGTCTCTTGGTCGCGGAGCGACTTCGTGATGGTAGCCGTGGGTTTCAACCCACGGATCACCGGATCAACGACGGTCCGGCGTCGCGGCGCGACGCATGAAATCGCGCGCCACCATGTGGCATCCACCAGCCTCAAGCGTCGCTCCGCGACGCAATCCATATCTAACGAATGGTCCGTGGGTTGAAACCCACGGCTACCATCGGTGGTCGCTCCGCGACCGGGAAGCATGCGTTGGCTGCTCCGTGACCGGTGAACATCATCGCATCACAATGGAAATCCAACCCACCAATCACACCGTTCATGAAAAATCACACAGCGCTTCGACATAAGCGGCGGACCCGTCGCGCAACCATCCGTCGAGTTGTGCCGGGTCCTTGAGTTGCTGGCCGCGCAAGCGCGGCACCGCGATGTAGCGGGTTTCGATGGACGGCAGGTGGCTCATATCGACCCAGAGTTTTTCGAATTGGCAGACGGGGAACACATCCTCCTGGCCGTGGCCCCAGCGTTTTTTTACCTCCTTAAGGGTGATATAGGTGGGCATTTTGGCGGCCAGTGTACGGATGGCGGCGGTGGTTTTCTCCGCGTCTCCAACATCATCGCGGGTGAGTTTGAAGGCGGAGAGCAGTGCGTCGATGTCGATCCAGCAGGTATTACTGTTATAGTAGGTGAGGTTGAACTCATCCTCCTCGCGGGGCATGGCGAGGCCCTCGACAAGTTGCGGTTTGCCGTTGACGCGGGCGAGGCCGCCACCGCGGTCTTCGAGGCGGCGGGTGATCACCTCGAAGGTGAGTCCCGCGCCGCTGGCAAGGTGGTGGCCTAACAGCGCAGGGTCCAGGTTCATGCCGACGGTGTCGATGTTGTGCAGCACGAGGGTTTTGAGCTGCGGCCGCGACTCCAACAACATGGCGAGCGTGCCATTGCGCAGGAGGTTGGGGATTTCATACCAATGGCCGACGGGATGCAGGCATTGCTGCGGCAGATTGTCGGTGTAATCGGCGGCTTCGCCAGCGGATTGTGCCCAGTGGATGAGCGCGGATCGCAGGCTGTCGCGGACTTTCTGTTGTTGCACGTCGAGCGTCTGTTGGGGCATTTCCTCCCAGGCGAAGCGCAGGTCGCGCACGGTGGGGATGGTGCGCAGGCCGATGGCTTGTCCTGGGGAGAGCACCAGCGGTCCGGGATAACCGAAGTTGTGGTGCTGCTCGAGGAAGCTGCGGGTGGCATCGTGCGAGAAATAACTGGTGGTGATGATATGTGGCGGCGGCGTGCCGCAAAGCCGGCCGGTCTGGCGGCTTTTCGCCACATGGGTTTCGAGGAACGACCGGTGGCGGCTGGCGAATTTGCAGAACGGATGCAACGCTTTCACCACGCCCGCGCCCTGGGTCCAGCGCGATCCCGCACCGGCGGCGAGCGTGACCACGGCGACCTCGCCGTTAGCCAGCGCGGCAAGTCCTAGCGCGCGTTCACTATCAGGCAGAGATCCGGCGGTCGTGGCGTCGGTGAGATCGGAATCCACAACGTCCTCGATGACCACGTTGTCGGGCAGACGGTTCTGGGAGAGTCCGATGCGCCCGCTTTTGAGATCCTCGCGGATATTCTCGTGCATCACGCGGTCAAAGCCGTGAATTTCCAGCAGGACGGCGAGTGAATCGCGGTTGGTGGCATTGTCGTTGTCGCCAGCGGGGAAAATCGCGTCAAAGAGCGTGTGAACCATGCCTTGCAACTCCGGGAGGGTGCGGCAAGCCGTGGCGAATTGGTCGAGTTCGGCGAGGCGCGCCGCGCCGAGATCCCGGCGTTCCATGCGCAGCAGGGGCGGGACCATGAACCGATAGTAACCCGCTGGCATCAGCGCACCGCTTCCAGTTAGAAGATCGGCCCATGTGCCGCGTTCGTTGATGGCGAAATCATACACCACCGGATCCATGGCGAAGGGCAGTGCGGCAGCGAGCATCTGTTTGGTTTCCGACATGATTCGCTGTAGGACCTGTTGGCCCTCGGACTTGCGTTGCGGGGCGAAGATGAATCCCATGCCGCCGCCAGCCATGCCGCCTAACATCCAGAACCCCCAGAAATCATCGCCGAATGCAGCGCGGGTTTTGGCGATGAGTGTCTCGGTATATAAATTGCCAGCCCACGGGATGATCGTTTGGATGGGTCCGTCGAAATTCCCCGTGGTGGCAGCACCGATCGCCCGGATATCTCCGTGCTTGAGCGCCACCAGGATACGCTCCAACACCCCGTGGGTTTGCTGGCGGGCGCTCCATTCCGGTTCGCTGCGCAGCAGGTATTTTTCGGTTACCATTTCGAGGATAGGGCCGACGTTCTGAGCCATGCCGCCATGGACAAGGACCAGTGAATCCTGGAGTTTTTGGCGGGCGGCGGCGGGCACCGCGTCCTCATCCAGGATTTGGTGGGTAGGCATCAAGCGGCCGCGGCTGATGCCGAACTCGGGATCACCGTCACGGGCGATCGCTCCGCAGATGAGTTTCATGCCCGGCCAGACGCCGCCCGAGTCCTGCCATCCACCGCCGGACCCGCCGATCCACTCCCCTAACAGCGCGCGGGCCAGCACGATGCGGCGCTCGTTTTCCGCCAGCGGTCCGGTGAGCGAGCGCGCCTGGCCGGTGGCACGCATGCACACACCGATCAACGCCGCCAGCAGATTGGTGGAAACGGCGAGGCGCGAGCCTTTCGGGATGTTGTTGACGTTGCTGACAATTTCCAAGCCGCGGCCCTGACCCGCGACACGCTCTAACAAATCGGCGAGGCTTTGGCCGGAGCCCTCGATGCCCGGCGGCACGATGCCGCTGGCGATGACGGCCGCCTTGAGCAAACCGAGGTAGTCCTTGGCGAAGTCGAACACCTCGCTGAGGCTGGTGATTTCCGCCGTGCATCCGAGATCCACACTGGTAAGGCGCAGCACCGGCTGCTCGATCACGCGCAGACTGGCCTCCACCGGCGGCGCGGGTTGCTTGTCGCGTCCGTGGACTGCCAGATCCACCGAGATGTTGAGTACCTTCGCGCCCTCCGGATAGTCCATGCCGAGGAAAAAGATGTCACTCCACCCGCAATGGGTCAGGTCCATGCGGACCGGCGTGCGCTCGCGCAGTACCGGATAGAGACCGCTCACAGGATCGCGCAGCGTGAGTTCCTTGCGCAGGCGCAAAGGTTGATCGGCGGGATGGCCCATGCGGAACATCCACTGGTTGCCGGTGACGTTGCGCACACTGCGGCGGACCTGGTCGGCCAGCGTCTGGAACGCGAGTTTCTGATAGGCCGAAGCCAGTGCGCTGGATATCCCGTCGCCCGGGCCGGCCACCCGTTGGGTGGCGAGGAACGCATCGATGGCTTCCTCGAAGCGTCGTTCCAAAAGGTTTTCGTAGCCCTTGAACGGGATGGCTCCCGGTTTGTTGGAAAAAGCCTCTGCGGCGAGGCGTGCGGGCAGGTGGAAACGGTGGAGCGCGTGGAGAAACAACAGCGCCCGCACACGCTGATAGAGGTTGTCACTTTGGCGGCGGAAGACATCCAAGGCATCGGCCTCGGCCAGCAATTCCGCGAGACTCATGCCGGCACACGCCGCGTCGAGCGCCTGATTGCGGACCTGTTCATCCGGCGAAGTGATGAGTTCGGATAGGCGGGCCATGATCGGATCAGGACTGGGATTGGACGAGCGATTCGACGATCAGGGTGAGCACCTCGTCGCGGTCCTTGCCAGCCAGGCCGAGGGCGAGTTGGGTACTGAGCAGGCCGTAGTGGAGATCGATGTCATGGCGGCGGCCTTGGAGTTCGTGGGCGAGGTAACGCTCGCGGTGCGCGGTTTCCGCCAGCGCGACTGAAAGATCCGCATGGCCGTCGGTGAGCTGCCGTCCGAGGATATCCATCACCGACGGGGTGAGCACGTGCATGCCGAAGAAACACAAATAGTTGCCGGCGCGCAGGCCCGGCACCACGAGTTTCTGTTCCGCCTCTGTGGGCGAGGGTTTTTCGATGACCGTCTCGATTTCATAGAGTCTATCGGAACCGGGAACGCGACGCCCACCGACACACCCGTAATAAGGAAGCTTGCTTTCATGGGTGGCCTGCACGGCAGACACCGCGCAATGCCCGACATCGGCAGTGGCGAGCAATTGGGCCGTGCAGGATGTCTCGGTGCGGCTGGTGTAAAGGTGATCGCCCACCATCAGGAGAAACGGATCGCTGCCGGTAAATGCAGCGGCGCAATGCACTGCGTGACCGTAGCCGAGCGCCGCGGTTTGCGGGATGAAGCGCATCTGGCGGGCCAGCGAACCGGCGGCGGCGGCATAGGCGGCCTCATCCCCGGGACAAACGATCACCGCGATTTCGCCGATACCGGCACTCACGATTTCCCCGGCAAGGATGGCAAGAGCGGATTTCGGCACGCCATCGCAGTCCACAAACGTCTGCAATGGCAGCATGCGCTGGTTTTTCCCGGCGGCGGTAATGACAGCTTTAGCAACTTTCACAGCCGCAAGCTGCCAGATATTGAACCAAGAAACAAGCCAAGATCCGCGGGATGGCAAATCGCTGATCGTGGATTTGTCGTGGCGGCGGTTTTTAACCGCCATCATGCCGTGATGTGAAATAAGGGCATGGCGGTTGGAAACCGCCGCCACGGCTCCTCACTTCAAGATCGCGAGCAGCGGTCGATGATCGGAGGCATCGATCCATGCCGGATCATCGATGATGTGGGAGGCGGGGAAATCCACCTCGGATTTGAGCGCGCGGGAAATCATGACATAATCAAAACGCGTGTAGATGTCGTGCAACTCCCAGTAGTGGGTCCAAGCTTCGCCGCGCGAGTCCTTGAAGGGAATTGCTGTTAGATAGCCGGGGTCGGTGTAATTGCCGGTCACCGTCCTGAACGCCTTGCTCGGACGCGTGTCGTTGAAGTCGCCGTAAACGATCAGTCGGGCGTCCGCGTCTGCGAGCAGGATGGCATCCACATGGCGGCGCAGCAGGCGGGCTTCATGGATGCGCATTTCCTCCTGGTCCAAGCCTTCGATTTCCCGTTTGGATTTCAGATGGACGCCGAGGAAGCGATAGGATTTCCCGTGAGCCTTGATAGAGGTATCGAGGATTCCGCGGTTGATGGCGAAGGTTTGGCCTTTCATTTGGAATTCCGTGGTGGCGGGTTTGGCTGACGGGGTGATCGGGAAGCGCGACAGGATTCCGAGATGGCGGACGGGGTCCGATCCGCCCGTGAAATGGGAATAGCCCAAGTCGAGGCCCGCTGTTTTGAGGGATTGCTGGATTTCCGCGAGATCCTTGACCTCGCCGATTTCGCAGAGACCGACGACATCCGGGGCGTTTTTCACCAGGATGCTCACAACCGTCTGTTTTTCCGCAGCGGGCTTGGGCGAGCTTGACACGGGTTTCCGATTCACGAGGCGATCCATCGTCAACCAGTTTTCGACATTGTAGGCGATGAAGCGCAACCCGTTCGTGGTAGGGCCCGCCGCTGGTGGCGCAGACGATTGCGCCGGGTCTTTGATGCGCGCGCGCGGATGCTTCGGTGCGGCTGCTGGCGCGTGGGCGGCTTCCTTCGCAGCGGGCTGCCGGACGCCCGGGCTGTCCCATTCGGGGGAGCCGCTTTTTTTGTTACACGACGAGGATCCGAGGGCAACGAGTGCCAACAAAACGGCCCCGGCGAACTCCGAGGCACGCTTGGCAAGGTGACCGGAAATCCGCCCGTGAATCATGAACATTACGCGTCGTGGGGCTCTTTGGCCGGGCTGTCCTTGACGCGGACGTCGATTTCGGCACGGGTGATCTCCTTTTCAAAATCATCGCGGGCTTTCTTGAATTCGCCCATGCTCTTGCCGATCCCACGGGCGAGTTCCGGCAGTTTTTTGGCTCCGAAGAGCAACAGGATCACGACGAAAATCATGATCATCTCAGGCATTCCAATAGGTCCCATAATGTGAGTGTGGTTGTTGCTGGATATTCTATGGCCGCTTTCAACCTCTTGCAACGCATTTACCAAAAAACCTTCCGGGCATTCAATGGATAGGGTCGGAAAACTCGTATCGCAGGGCGGCGAGACAGAAAAGAGTGGCCGTTTCGACGCGCAGCACAATGGAGCCCAGAGATACGGGCAGGAATCCAACGGCGAGGGCATGCCCGGTTTCCGCAGATGAAAAATCGCCTTCAGGACCAATCAACAGCGTCACCGCGCGGGTGGCGGGGGCGGCATGCAGGACTTGGCGCAACGGGCGGGCACCGGGTGCCAGCGATGCGATGAGCTTCAAATCCAATGTCTCGGACTGGGTGGCCATCCAACGATCCATGGACAGCGGATCGGCAATGACCGGCAACGTGTCCTGTCCGCATTGTTTGCAGGCCTCCAAAGCAATGCGGCGCCACTTGGCGGATTTTCCTTCGCCGGGTTGCACGACGGTGTGGCGGGTCACCAGCGGTTGGATGACGGCGATGCCGAGTTCAACGGCTTTTTGGACGATGATGTCCATGATTTTCCCCTTCGGGATTGCCTGGGCCAAGGTGATGACGGGCCACGGCGCGGGCAGGGTTTGCGGGTCGCCGAGTTGCAGCGCAACACGATGCCGCGCGACACTGAGCACTTCCGCCTTGGCGTGGCGTCCGCAACCATCGAAAACCGTGATGAATGCGCCACTCCTGAGGCGCAACACCTGCGCGAGATGACGCGCTTCCGCACCTTCCAACATGGATGCCTGCCAGGCTTCGGGAGGTAGGAAAAACCGCGACATGGTACAAGACGCAAGACTTGAAGACACAAGACTCAAGAAAAGAAGTTATCAGTTATCAGTTATCAGTTATCGGGAAAAAGACAGAAGACCGCTGCGCTCTCAGACAGAAGACTGAAGACAGAAGAAAAGAGAGCTTCTCGCGGACTGTGCCTCTGCCATTTCTTGTCTTGCGTCTTGTATCTTCAAGTCTTGTGTCTTTCCTACAGCTCGAAGAAGCGTTTGGCCTTTTGGAAAAAACCTTTTTGCATCGGGGAGTTTTGCTCGCCGATGGATTCCGAGAAGGCGCGGAGTTTTTCCTGTTGTTCGGTGTTGAGTTTGGTGGGGACTTCGACCTGGACGCGGACGTTGAGGTCGCCGCGGCGGGCGTTGCTGAGGGCGGGGATGCCTTTTTCGCGGAGCCGGAAAATGGTGCCGCCTTGAGTGCCGGCGGGTATTTTGATTGACGATTGGCCGTCGAGCGATGGGACCTTGAGTTCGCCGCCGAGCGCCGCCACGGAAAACGGCAAAGGCACTTCGCAGAAAAGATCCGCGTGATCACGCTCGAAGACGTCGTGATCCCGGACGTGCAGGAAGACATAAAGATCGCCTGCGGATCCGCCGCGCACCCCGGCGTCACCATTTCCGCTGGATCGCAGGCGGGTGCCGGTATCGACGCCGGCCGGGATGCGGAGTTTGATACGGCTGTCACGCTGGACACGGCCTTCGCCTTTGCAAACGCCACAGGGATCGGAGATGGTTTCGCCAGCACCGCGGCATTCCGGGCAGGTCGATTGTTGGATGAAAATACCGGCTTGGCGGGCGATCACGCCACGACCACCGCAGGTCGAGCAGACTCTCACACCGCCGGACCCTCTGGTGCCTTTGGAAGCGCAGGTTTCGCACGGCACATTGCGTTCGATTTCGAGTTCTTTTTCGACTCCGCGAGCGGCTTCTTCGAGGGAGATTTCGAGGTCGTAGCGCAGGTCGCTGCCACGTTGTTTGCCGGAGCCTTTGCGATGCGTGCCGCCGCCACCGAAGAACTCCTCGAAGCCGCCGCCAAATGCGCTGCCGAAGACCTGCGAGAAAAGATCCATCGGATCGTGGAAACCTCCGCCGGGACGCCCGCCGCCGGCACCGGAGAAGGCGGCGTGGCCGTAGCGGTCGTAGGCCGCCCGCTTGTCCGCATCACTGAGCGCCTCGTAGGCTTCGCCGAGTTCCTTGAACTTGTCCTCGGCGGTATGGTCGCCCGGGTTTTTGTCCGGGTGGTATTGAACCGCGAGCTTGCGATACGCCCGCTTGATTTCATCCGCACTGGCAGTGCGCGCAACGCCGAGCACTTCGTAATAATCGCGTTTTTCAGCCATGATGTTAGGCCCCGCCTCCTTCCGACGCTTGCGGCATTTTGGAAACCACCACACTCGCCGGGCGGAGCAGTCGGTCGCGCAGTTTGTAACCGCGGCGGATCACGCGCAGGATGCGTCCCTCATCTCCGGCGGAGCATTCCTCTTCGGCCACCGCATCGTGGAGATTGGGATCGAAATGCCCGTTGGCCGGGATTTCCACGACGCCCTGGGAGGCGAGGAAATCGCTGAGTTGGCGGCGCACCATGTCCATGCCGATGTAGATCATCGATGACGTCTCTTGGGCAGCGGCTTGCATGCCCATTTCAAAATTGTCAATGACGGGCAGGATTTCCTCAAGCAGACGCTGGTTGGAGTAACGAATGGCTTCCTCGCGTTCACGGGCCGTGCGTTTGCGCAGGTTGTCGATTTCCGCAGCCGTGCGCAGCGAAATCTCCTTCCATTTCGCGGCTTCGGCTGCGAGTTCTTCCCATGGGTCCAGGGTATCGGCGTCCGGCATGGGCGGCACTTCGGTGTTTTCCTCCGGTGCGTCAGAGGTTGGGGGCGGGTCGTTGTCGGCTTGCATGGCGCATAGCTGTAGTCAGGAATGCACACGCGTCAATCCCTTGGCGAAGGAATTGACAGGGGGCACCGCAATGGAGGGTGCCCTGCCCGCGCTCAACCACATGGTGATGAGGGATGGGATCAGCCCTTGCCCGGCACTGGCGGCACTTCCGCAGGCAGCTTGATGGGCCCCTTTTCAAAATCAATGGCCGCAGGGGTGCAGGCAAGGTTGTAGAAAGGGGACTGCTCGTTCGTCACCAGGTCGGCCCAACGGACCAGTTGGCCGGTGTAGGCGGAGATGCGGCCCATGATGGCCACCAAGGTGGACTCCGCGATGCTCTTCGCCTCGTTGAGCGGTTTGCCCGCCATCACGCTGCGAATCAGGTCCACGTGCTCCTGGACCATGCTGTTGTCCGACTCGAGTTTGATTTCCGGCACGGTCACTTCTTTGCCGCTCAATTTGCCCCCTCCATAGCAAGACCCCTCGGTGCCGGTGAACATTTCGCCCACATGCTGATAGGTTCCGGCAAGTTGCCGGCACTGGCTGTGAATGTGGACGTCCTCGCCGAAATCGTAATCGACACTGAAGAAATCGAACATGTTGCCCGTTTCACGGCGTGCCCGGCCACCGAAGCCGATGGCGGCAATCGGCAGACGGCCGAGGAACCAGACCGCGACGTCGAGGTTGTGAACGTGCTGTTCGACGATGTGATCGCCCGAAAGTTCGTTGAAATTCACCCAGTTGCGGGTGATGTAGGAGGCGTCGGATTCGTTTTCTTCGCGGCGTTTGGTCCATGGCACGGTGCCATTCCATTGCACCACACCTCCTTTGATTTTGCCGATGGCACCGGCGTCGATCAGCGCCTTGTTGCGCAAGTAGTTGGCCTGGTGGCGGCGTTGGGTACCGGCGACCACCCCCAAGCCCTTGGCCGCAGCCTTCGCGCTGGAGGCGATGATAGAGCGGGCGCCTATTGGGTCGACAGCCACGGGTTTTTCGATGAAGCAATGTTTTCCGGCCTCGACGGCGGCGGCCAGATGCAGCGGGCGGAATGCCGGAGGGGTGGCCATCAGAACGTAGTCGCAATCGGTGGCAACCACCTTTTGATAGGCGTCATAACCGCTGAAACAACGGCCTTCCGCCAGCCCGTACTTTTTGCCGGCGTTTTCCGCCTTGGCCTTGAAAGCATCACCGGTGGCGACCACCTCGGCCTCGATGCCGAGGAGCTTGCAGGCATCAAGGAAATTTGCGAGCGCGCCATTGCCGCGCCCGCCACAGCCGATGAGGGCCACCTTGACTTTTTTGGCACCTCCGGCAGGAGGAGCGGCGAACACGGAACTGGCTGCCAGACCGGCACCCACAAGCGTGGTGTTTCCTAAAAACGAGCGGCGATTCATGGTGGGATTCATAATAAGTGTGGTTTGATGGTTTGGAACTGTGAGCAAACTGGTGCGGTCATCGCATCCGGGAGAGCGGAAGTTTGGCTGCTTCTGTGATATACCTCAAGCCTTTCTCTCCTCTTTCAGAAAACCCGGAGATTTTACGTGATTCCGGAAATATTTCCGGCGCAAGATCCGTTCTCATCCCACCTCTGCCATGCACTTCATCAATTCCCTGCTGCTCACAACGCTGATTCTCGCCCCGACCGCAAGTGCCGACACCACCGTCCAACCCGCCAGGACCGAGGTGCCGGCAAATGAGGGCACCGGCAAGGTCGCGGCCACCCCGGCCTATCAGACCATCGACGAAGCCATCGCCAAGGGCGACCTTGCCGACGTGCGCCTCCACCTGCGCGCCAACCCGCAAAGCTTGGACAAGGGGGCTCGCGACAACTCCCGCCCGCCACTCGAACAGGCGGTGCTGCGTAACAAAATGCCAATCGCGCTCTATCTGTTGGAGGCCGGTGCCGACCCTAACAGCCAGGACGCCTCGCAGCGCTCCCCGCTCCACCTCGCCGTGGAACGCAACAACCCGGTCGTGGCGGCGGCCCTGCTCAAGGCGGGTGCCAAACCCAACCTGCGCGACAAGGACGGCTGGACGCCACTCCACCACGCCGCAGCCAAAAATCAACTCGCCACCGCCAAAGTGATCCTCGCGGGCGGCGCGGACCCGATGACCCTGAGCGCACTCGGCGGCACGCCCCTGCATGAAGCCGCAGCCAGTGGCGGCGCGGAAATCGTCCGCCTGCTGCTCGCCCACAAGGTCGATCCAAAAGTGAAATCCAAGGAAGGCGACACCGCACTCGACATCGCCAAAAAATTCAATAACCAACCGGCAATCGACGTGCTATCAGGATTGTGACGACCGGCCCGGGTTCCCTGGCACCGGGCCGTGCGCGGAGTTTCAGAACACCTGACCGAAGAAACCAAGCACTCGGCCTGGAATGGGCTGGATTTCAGGCACTTGCCCATCGTGGCCATTCCGACGCGCCTTGGGAAAGATGGTTGGCAGATCTGTTGTCGCCATGGTTGCCGAAGCCAGACTTGGTAAGGAAATGGCACGCTCAGGGCTTTCGGTTGAGTTGGCGCTTGGCCTCATCAAGTGATATCCAGCCCTCACGGTTGGGCGATTCCCGGGTTGCGGTGGCTTCATCCCACTCGCCGCATTGTTGCATGCGGATCACGGCGAGGAACGCCGCGAGTTCCCGTTGCTCCTCAGGCCGCAGGGCGGCGCTTTCATTTTTGAGTTCCGCCAAGGACATGCATGGAAGATGGCATGCCTGGGCGGTCTTGCCAAGTGGGAACTACGCGAGGTTTTCCTTCACCCGGCCGAGCACTTCCTCGTAGGCTTCCATGAAGTTGCCCAACCCGCGGCGGAACCGGTCCTTGTCCATTTTCTCGCCGGTTTTGAGATCCCACAGGCGGCAGCCGTCGGGACTGATCTCATCGGCCAGCACAATCACCGAGGGATCCGCCAACCGGGTGATTTCAAGACATTTTTTCCCTGAAAGAATGCCGGATCATGATATTTATCGAATCGCGCCTTGCCTCCTTGGAATAAACCGTGCATAGCCCCGCCCCCTTCACAGAGTATCCATCCCATCCCCAATTGTTCCCATGTCCTTGAAAATCCGCAATCTCGCCATCATCGCCCACGTCGATCATGGCAAAACCACGCTGGTGGACCAACTGCTCCAGGCCGGTGGCACCTATCGTGACAACCAGGCGACCACCGAACGAGCCATGGACTCGATGGACCTCGAACGCGAAAAGGGCATCACCATCAAAGCCAAAAACACCTCCATCCATTGGAAAGGCTATACCATCAATATCGTCGATACCCCGGGCCATGCCGATTTCGGGGCCGAGGTGGAACGTGTCATGAAAATGGTCGATGGCGTGCTGCTCGTCGTGGATGCCTCCGGCGGCCCGCAGGCACAAACCCGCTTCGTGCTGCGCAAGGCCCTGGCAGAAGGCCTCAAACCAATCGTGGTCATCAACAAGATCGACCGCCCGTTCGCCGATCCCCTGAAAGTGCACGACCAGGTGCTGGAGTTGTTTCTCGACATCGACGCCACCGAAGAACAGTTCAACGCGCCGTTTGTCTATGGCTCGGCGCGTGACGGCTACTTCATGAATCATCCCGACGATGAGAAAAAGGACTGCATCCCGCTCTTGAAAAAAATCGTCGATTGCATCCCGCCACCCAAGGCGAATCCGAAGGCGCCGTTCTCCATGCTTGTTTCCAACATCGAGTGGGACGACTATGTCGGCCGCATCGCCATCGGCAAGGTGCTCGGCGGCAACGTGAAAAAGGGCGATACCCTGTGGTTGCTGCGCAAGGACGGCACCAAACAACAGTCCAAGGTGATGAAAACCTTCACCTATTCCGGCCTCGCCACCACCGACTCGGAAGGGTGCGGCGCGGGCGGCATCGTCGGCATCGCCGCCGGTATCGAAAGCATCGACATCGGCGAAACCCTGGCCGCCTCCGACGATATCGCTCCCCTGCCCTTCGTCGCCATCGATCCGCCAACCGTGCAAATGCAGTTTTCCATCAACGACGGTCCGTTAGGCGGCAGGGAAGGCAAACTGGTCACCTCGCGCGCCATCCGCGAGCGCCTGATGCGCGAGTTGAAAACCAACATCTCGATCCAAGTGGCGGACACCGATCTGTCCGGCGTGTTCAATGTGTCCGCGCGCGGGGCAATGCAAATCGCCATCCTCGTCGAGCAAATGCGCCGCGAGGGCTTCGAAGTCTGCGTCTCCCGCCCAATGGTCATCTTCCGCCGCGACGATCATGGAAAATTGTTAGAGCCCTTCGAGACCCTCTACATCGAGGCCCCCGGTGATTACACCCAGGGCATCCTCAAGATCCTGGCCAACCGCAAGGGCATGATGGAACACATGGACACCGAGCCCAGCGGCCGCACGTTCATCCAGGCCGTCATCCCAACCCGCGGCCTGATCGGCTTTGAAACCGAACTGGTCAATCTAACATCCGGCCACGGCATCATGAGCCACTTGTTCAAGGAATACGCGCCGCACGCCGGTGACATCCAGAACCGCACCACCGGCACGCTCGTGTCGATGGATTCCGGCACCGCCACGCCCTACGCGCTGCAAATGCTCGAAACCCGCGGCATCCTCTTCGTTGCGCCCGGCGATGCGGTTTACGGCGGCATGCTCGTCGGCGAAAATCCGCGCGTCGGCGACATGCCGGTCAACCCGGTCAAGGAAAAGCACCTCGACAACATGCGCTCCGCCGGCAAGGATAAAACGTCCAAACTCACCCCGCCGCTGCGCTTTTCGTTAGAGCGCGCCATCGAATACATCGATACCGACGAACTCGTCGAAGCCACCCCGAAAAACATCCGCCTGCGCAAACGCATCCTCGACGCCAACGCCCGCAAACGTGCGCAAAAAGGCGCCACCACCGAAGATCGCAGCAACCGCGGTTAGAAAGTGGCGGCGGTTTGCAAACCGTCGGGCTAACTCCCCTCCCCGACACTCCATGGCAAGCGGGTGGGCTTACGGTCTTCGCGCCTGCGCGATGAAGGTTTGCAGGAATGGTTCGCAGGCACAGGAATCGCCGTAACAAACCTCCGCTGCGGCTTTGCAGTTGCCCTGGCATTTTTTCTCTAACCGGCAACCCCGGCAGAACCGGGGACGGGCGGCCTTGAAGCGCTGCATCGTCTGGCTCCCGAGCATTTCCCGCATCCCGGTCTCGTTGATATTGCCCAAAATGGTTTTGCTATGGTTGCACGGTCTAACATTGCCCATCGGGTCGAGCGTGTAGTAAGCCTGCGGACTGCCGGCCGCACAATAACCGAAACTCAAATGTGGGTATCGGCTGGTATCCACCAGACAGGGTGGGATTGGCACGGAACAACTGATGCCCAGGCCGGATTCCACGGCAAAATCGTCAGCCTGCCGCAGCAACCCGGCGAGTTGGTCGGGACTGGCCTGCAACAACCCGAGATTGGCAAATCCTCGGCCACCCGGATTGAAGCGGTTGAGCATGATGCCATCAGCCCCCAGCGCCAGCGCCAACTCGGCGGTCTGGCGGAAGTCGCCGATGTTCAGGGCGGTCGCGACAAACACCACGACCACGGTTTGTCCCGCCGCTTTGAGTGCCGCCACCGCATAGGCTGCTCTATCAAAAACACAGCTCCCGCCGCTGAGCCGGTCATGAATCTCCCGCCGATGGCTGAGCAAAGGGAGTTCCCAAATCCTGATTTTCCCGTGGTATTGCCCAACCACCGTGTCGCTGATGAGCGAGCCGTTGCTGATCAGGTTGATGGCGATTTTTTGGTCATGGATGAAATCCACGATCTCCGCCAAATCCTGCCGCATGAACGGTTCGCCCCCGGTGAGCGTGATGACGCGGGGCTTCATCTGGCGGATCATTCTCTCTAACATTCCGAGCGTCCGCCGGGTGTCCAGCTGTCCCTCGGGATAGCCCGCGGCGTTTTTCCACACGTTGTAGCAGTGCAGGCAGTCGAGATTGCATTGGGCCGTGACCTCGAAGATGAAGCTGCGTGGCAGCCCGCGATGGATCAGTCCGGATAGGGTCATGGGAAAATTCTGCGGTTATTTCCGGCTTGGCCCGGGATCTTTGGACGGCACGAACACCGCATCGGTTTCATAGCCCTTCATCGCTTTGCCGTAGGTTTCCGGGGAGATCACACCCGAGTCACGGAATTGCTCTAACAAACGTTGCTGGGCTTCCAAGTCTTTGGGGAAGCGCTGGGGCATGGAACTGGTTTTATAACAGGTCGCCCTTGGTCCAGCGGAAGCGACGAACGCCAGGAGCGCCGCCAACGCGGGAAAGACCAAGGATCCCTTCCCCTGCCGGGATCTGTGAGAACGGTATGCCGCAATCACCAACAATCCCAGGGCAGAAGTGCCATAGCCGTAGATCTTCACCCGTCTGGCCACAAGCCTGCTCCGGTAAGTTTCGTAATAGTTCCTGGCATTGTAGGAATACACATAGACGCCCTGGGCCACTTCACGGCTGAATTTGCGCTGCGGATCGCTGTTGGCAATCGAGTTGGCAAAGAGCTTGCCGTCCAGACCGTTGCGGTTTTCATAACCATACGGGGTGATCGTCGGGTCATACACGCAGTTCGGACCTATCAGATAGAAACAGTTGTTCTGCGAAATCGCTATTTGGACCCGGCGCTCATTCGATTCGACTGGCATTTCGGCATCTATCACAAGAAACGGCCCGAACATGATATCACTGCCGTTCCTACCATACCGGCTGTTGTAGTATCGATACCGCTTGAAGTCTTCACGAATGTGTCTCCAGAAAGCGCCACCGACATGTAAGCTGAAAAAGGTGTACGGATTAATGGCCGGATCATCGGCCGGATCAGGGGATGCGGGTATAGGATCTTTGCCTCTGGATATGAAAAGTGCATCAAACCGGGCCTCGAACGTGTCCAGATCGTGAAGTCCCTGGTTGTTGTCGGGATAGCGGCCGTGAACCTCCTTGTATTTTGCGACCGCCGCCGCCACACCATCGAGGTAGGGTTCGTGAAATTTCCACCATCCATGCGGATACTCCACGTCCCGGTCACCAATGTGGGGCCCGACCATGAACGCACACAAGATTGCCAACAGTATCAACACCACATTGCCCTTCGGCGCCGACGGTGGTTTCGGTTCATTCATGGTGGGCGTTTCCGGCTACGTTTGCATCAATTCCTCCCGTGAGCATGGGCTCCACCGTCCCGCAGGGCAAGCATGGAGTGTCGCTTTTCGAACGCCAACTCGCCGATGTGGAGAATCTGATTCTCACCAACTCACCAGCGTCAGCCCCTTGACATCCAGGAAATGGGCATCCCGGCTAACAATCGGCAGTCCGTGTTCGATGGCTTGAGCGGCGATCCATAAATCGTTGGCGGGGATCGGTCGGCCTTTGCTGCGCAATTCGCTGCGGATGCGGGCGTAGATGCGGCTTGTTAGGCCGGTGATGGGGAGGGTTTCAAAGGTGGCTTCCATCTGCCGCAAGGTGGTTTCCCGTTCCTTGCGCTTGAACGAACGCAGCAAACCATAGCGGTGCTCGCCGAGAACCACGGGGCTGAGCCGCAGCGGGCCCAACCCTGCCATCACCGCTTGCAGCGGACTGGATCCCTCAAGCAGGGCGGAAAGCGCGTTGGTGTCCAGAATCATGGCCGGTTGTTCCAACTCGCCGCAACTTCCGCAGGTGACATCCGGTCCTCCGGTTCCAAGGAACCGAACGCGGCTTCCATCTCCGCGTCCACGAGTTTCCTGTCCTTGTCCCAGCCTGGTCCCGACCACGAGCCGACGAAGCGCTTCCACGCGGGCTCCGCTATCGAGTCGTTCGCGGGCGTCTCCATCACCGTCCGCAGTCCGGCTTCCACCAGTTCGGTCACCGTCCGGCCCTCCATCGCCGCCTTGGCTTTGACCCGTCGGTAAAGATTCTCTTCAATGTCCAAGGTGGTTCTCACACATGCAGAAAAGCAGATGTCTGTGTTTCTGTCAAGCACCAAACCCTCTCCGAAGTCGAGAATCCTCCCTTCGTTGCGATCGACCCGCCTACCGTGCAAATGCAGTTTTCCATCAATGACGGCCCGCTGGCCGGCAGGGAAGGCCGCTTGGTCACCTCGCGTGCCATCCGCGGCGCCTGCTGCGCGAGTTGAAAACCAACATCTCCATCCAGGTGGAGGACACCGATCTGTCCGGCGTGTTCAATGTGTCCGCGCGCGGGGCCATGCAGATCGCCATCCTCGTCGAACAAATGCGCCGCGAGGGCTTCGAGGTCTGCGTCTCCCGCCCAATGGTCATCTTCCGTCGCGATACGCACGGCGCATTGTTAGAGCCCTTCGAGACCCTCTACATCGAGGCCCCCGGTGATTACACCCAGGGCATCCTCAAGATCCTGGCCAACCGCAAGGGCATGATGGAACACATGGACACTGAACCCAGCGGACGCACGTTCATCCAGGCGTTCATCCCGACCCGCGGCCTGATCGGCTTCGAAACCGAACTGGTGAATCTAACATCCGGCCACGGCATCATGAGCCACTTGTTCAAGGAATACGCGCCCCACGCCGGGGAGATCCAGAACCGCACCACCGGCACGCTCGTCTCAATGGATTCCGGCACGGCCACGCCCTACGCGCTGCAAATGCTCGAAACCCGCGGCATCCTTTTTGTCGCACCCGGCGATGCGGTTTACGGCGGCATGCTCGTCGGCGAAAACCCGCGCGTCGGCGACATGCCGGTCAACCCGGTAAAGGAAAAACACCTCGACAACATGCGCTCCGCCGGCAAGGACAAAACGTCCAAACTCACCCCGCCGCTGCGCTTTTCGTTAGAACGCGCCATCGAATACATCGACACCGACGAACTCGTCGAAGCCACCCCGAAAAACATCCGCCTGCGCAAACGCATCCTCGACGCCAACGCCCGCAAACGCGCCCAAAAAGGCTCCACCACCGAAGACCGCAGCAACCGCGGTTAGAAAGTGGCGGCGGTTTTAAACCGCCAAGCCCACTCCCCCCCCCGACACCCCATGGCAAGCGGGTGGGCTCACGGTCTTCTCGCCTGTCCGATGAAGGTTTGCAGAAATGGTTCGCAGGCACAGGGATCGCCGTAGCAAACCTCCGCTGCGGCTTTGCAGTTGCCCTGGCATTTTTTCTCGTTGCTGATCAGATTGATGGCGATTTTCCGGTCATGGATGAAATCCACGATCTCCGCCAAATCCTGCCGCATGAACGGTTCGCCCCCGGTGAGCGTGATGACGCGGGGCCTCATCTGGCGGATCATCCGCTCTAACATTCCGAGCGTCCGCCGGGTGTCCAACTGTCCCTCGGGATAGCCCGCGGCGTTTTTCCACACATTGTAGCAGTGCAGGCAAGGGTGCCAAAACCATAGATCCTCGCCCGTCTGGCCAGCAGCCTGCTCCGGTAAGTTTCGTAATAGTGTTTGGCGTTGTAGGAATACACATGGACGCCTTGAGCCACTTCGCGGCTGAAATTGCGTCGCGCATCACTGTTAGCGATCGAGTTGGCAAAGAGCTTGGCATCCAAACCGTTGCGGTTCTCGTAACCATAGGGCGTGATCGACGGGTCAAACACACAATTCGGACCTAGCAGATAGAAACAGTCGTTCTGTGAGATCGCAATTTGGACACGGCGCTCATACGGTTCGACTGGCTGGTCGGAATCGATCACGATAAATGGCCCGAACGTGATATCACTGCCGTCCCGACCATACCGGCTGTTGTAGATTCGATACCGCTTGATTTCTCTGCGGAAACCCGATATCCCGGTCATCGCCGTAGGGCATGGCCGCCACCGCACACACTATTGCTAACAGAATCCACACCGCGTTGCTCTTGGGCACCGTCGTTGGCTCCAATTCATTCATGGTGGGCGTTTTCGGCGACGTTTGCATCAATTCCTCCCGTGAGCATGGGCTCCACCGTCCCGCAGGGCAAGCATCACGCCAGCGAAGCGCTTCCACGCGGGCTCCGCTATCGAGTCGTTCGCGGGCGTCTCTATCACCGTCCGAAGTCCGGCTTCCACCAGTTCGGTCACCGTCCGTCCCTCCATAGCCGCCTTGGCTTTGATCCGTCGGTAAAGATTATCTCCAATGTCCAAGGTGGTTCTCACACATGCAGAAAAGCAGATGTCTGTGTTTCTTTCCAGCACCAAACTCTCTCACCAAACCAATCCGTCGAACGAGGCTGCGCCTCAGACAGAAGACTTGAAGACAGAAGACTTGAAGACAGAAGACTTGAAGACAGAAGACTTGAAGACAGAAGACAGAAGACCGGAAAACTTGACCTGCTGAGCAGTCCCTAGGTTGGAATACATTCAGTTAGCCGCAAAGAGGCACAGAAACCACAAAAAAATGAATACCTTCAGGCTTATTGCGTATCTTGCGCATTTTTGCGGCTAAAAATACTGTAGGGCAAACCAAGAACTCATCAGTAACAATCGCCAATTCATGATTTCAAGAATCGAGCCCGGTAACGGCTCGGAGGCAAGCTTGTCGTTGATCCACGCCTAGTCCTCTGCCGAAAGTTTATCGAGAGCCAAGCACGGGTAAAAACCAACCCGCTGGCAAGAGCGGGCATGCAGGAAATACCGGGGATCGCACCTGTTCAGGGCAGCAGGTTCACCGCCCGCGATTGTTTGATCGCATTGGTGATTTTGCGGTGCAATTTCGCGGATACTCCGGTCACCCGGCGCGGCAGAATCTTGCCGGTTTCCGAGGTGAACTTGGTGAGAAGTTCCGGATTGGTGGAAACGACAAGATCCGCAGGTATGTCGTGGCGACGACGCGGCATCTGCCGGTTCGCTTTGCGGAAATTAATACGGCGTTGAACGGTTTTGGGCTCGGACATGGGAAAAATCAGCGGAGTTCGCGGTGAAGGGTGCGCTTCTTGAGAAAATGATTGAATTTCACTTTCTCCAAACGTCCTGGCGTACGAAGGCTCTTCTTGTTACGCGTGGTGACGTAACGGGAAGTCGGGGTGCCCGCAGCTTTCGCCTCGGTGCATTCTAGGATGATGATTTCGCGTGGCATGGGAAGAACTTGGGACGGGGGGTGTGGCGTTATTCTTCCTCCTCGTCAAGCAAAACCGTTTCAGAATCTTCTTCTTCAACGAATTTCCCTCCACTGAAGCCCACCTCATTGGACGGACGGAAGCGGCGTTTGCCATATTCCTTCTCCCATTGGGCCTGGCATTCGACAGTGAGACGCGCGAACGGAATGACCTCAAGACGGGCTTGGGGGATTTTGCGGGAAGAGATTTCACAAATGCCATAGGTATTCGTTTCAATCCGCCGCAGTGCCTGCTCGATCTCGTAGAGCGCGTCCTGTTCCTTTGCGAGCACGGACAGCGCGAAATCACGGTCATAGGCATCGCTGCCTGCATCCCCCTGATGCTGGCCACTGCCGGATGCCTCGGAACCTTCCGGTGCCTTGCGGATGGTATCGCGGGTCATCCCGGACATGGTATCGACCAGTTCATCGCGCAAATCCAGCAGACGTTGGCGTTGTTTTTGGATGAATGCCGGGCTGTGAGAACCGTTCTCGGCGCTTGCCACCCGCTCGAATGACGGAGAGTGCGCGGGCTTGGGTGGTACGAACGGAGGCTTCACAGGAGCGGGCGGTACCGGGAAATCCACCAACGAAGAACGCGGATGGGAGGTCGAACCCTTGCGCACCGGTGCGGCGGCCTTGACTGGTTTGTGGCTCTTGCTTTCAACGACGGCCACCTTGGCGGCAACCGGGGATGCTTTGACCGCAGGCGCTGGTTTCACTGGAAGAACCGACTTCTGCATGACCGCCGTCGCACTCGCTTTTTTCACGGACGGTGATGGCTGCGCCAAAGTGACAGGCTTGGCCGGAACCGGTTTCGCGGGCCTGACCGGTTTCGCAGACTTCGTCGGTTTTGCGGGCTTGACCGGTTTGACCGCTTGCGCCGCTTTCGCGGGCTTGACCGGCTTCGCGGTCTTTGTCGGCTTCGCATACTTCGCCGGTTTCGCCGGTTTCGCGGGCTTCGCGGGCTTGGTTTTCCCTTGTGGAGGAGAAGCGGACTTGGATGTGGTTTTCTTCGCGGCCATGGCGCAGAGATGAAAATGCAGGTGATGAAGGCCTCCCCATAAGACCCGAAAAAGAGGATTGCGGGTGCGGAGAGCGCGGTGGGGTAGCCCGTTACACCCACACCATCAAGCCGAAAGTTCGCGAATCGCAAAATAAAGTTATCGTCGGGTTTCTGGCAGGAGACTTGTAATGCCGGAGCACTCGTCTATGATGCGGACCCGCCATGCAGCTCAGTGCCATTGTCGAAGCCCTTCTTCTCGCCTCGCAAAATCCTCTCGCCGCAGAGGAAATCGCCCGTTTGATCCGCGTACGGGTGGCTGAGGCGGATGACATCCGGGCTCGGGAAATCGAAGACCACAAGGATCCTCCTGCCTTGCCCGAGTGGCTGACGGCTCTCGCCTCTGCTTCGTCCGCATCCATCACCGAAGCGATCGGACAACTGAATCTCTTCTATCAGGACAATCACCGTGCCTTCATCATCATGGAACGTCCGCAAGGCTGGAAACTCTATACTCGCGTCGAATACGGCGACTTCGTCCGCCAGCTCTTCCCGGGGCGCAAACCGGAGCGTATGAGCGGACCCGCCATGGAAACCCTCGCCATCATCGCCTATCGCCAGCCGATCACCAAAGCCGCCATCGAAGCCGTCCGTGGAGTGGCGTGTGACAGCATGATCCAGAAACTCCTCGATCGCGATCTCATTCGCATCGGTGGTCGTGCCATGCTTCCCGGCCGACCTTTGCTCTACGAAACCACCGACCTGTTTTTCGAACACTTCGGCATTCGATCCATCGATGAGCTTCCCAATGCCTCGGAACTCCGCAGAGTGAAGCTACCGGATCCCGAGAACACCCAACCAGTCCACGATCCCGAACAACAACTCGCTCTCGCAACGCTGGGCAGCCCCGCCACCGCCGCCACTAACGAGACGGACCATTACCCAAACGCACCATGAATTCCCCCAGTCCCGAAAATCTCGACAATATCCGTCACCAGATCGATACCATCGATCACGAGTTGCTCGACCTGCTCAACCGCCGCGCCGATCTCGTCCACGAAGTCGGCATCATCAAAAAACGCGATGGTCTCCAAATCTATGCTCCCGAACGCGAAGAAGCCCTCTTGCTGCGCCTCGTCGCCATGAATCACGGCCGCCTGCCTGAAAAATCGGTGCGCGCCATTTTCCGCGAAATCATGTCCGCCGCCCTCGCACTAGAGGACAATCTGAAAATCGCCTACCTCGGTCCCGAAGGCACTTGGACCCATCAGGCGGCCATCAAGAAATTCGGCCACGCGGTCAGTTATGCCTCACAAGCGAATTTCCCGGATGTGTTCGACCAAGTGGCCCGCCGCATGGCGGATTTCGGCGTGGTACCGATCGAGAACTCCACCGAGGGCGCTGTCTCCCATACCTTGGATTTGTTTGTCGATTCACCGTTGCACATCTGCTCGCAAATCCTGCTGCGCATCGAAAACTGCCTGATGGCCGCCATTCCGCGTGAACAAATCACGACCCTGTATTCCCATCCGCAAGTCTTCGGCCAGTGCCGTGGTTGGCTGCAAAAACACTTCCCCGACGTGGAACTCGTCGAGGTGTCCTCCACCACCAAGGCGGCCCAAATCGCCCGCGATCAGTCCGCCCAAGGAGCTGCCGCCCTCGGCGGCTCGCTCGCCGCGGAAATGTACGGCCTAACCCTGCTTGAAAAATGTATCCAGGACCGTGCCACCAACACCACCCGCTTCCTCGTCATCGGCGAGAAAACCTGCCCCCGCACCGGCCATGACCGGACCTCCATCCTGTTCGCCATCCACGACCGGCCCGGCTCGCTCGTCAAGGCGCTCCAAGCCTTCGATCATTTCCAGATCAACATGTCGAAAATCGAATCTCGCCCCTCGAAACGCAAGGACTGGGAATACATTTTCTACGTCGATCTTGCCGGTCATTGTGAGGACCCTAAAGTCGCGGAAGCCATCGAGGAACTCAGCCGCCATTGCTCGCTGGTCAAACTGCTGGGTTCCTACCCGGACACCGGCGAGTAACAACTTCCCCCACACGCCCCGCTCACCACCCCATGGAAAATCGCTGCCTACCGCCCGCCTAAACCAGAATCCATAACGCTTGCTTCCACCACTTATGAATCCATCCGTAAAAATCATCATTAATGACCAACCGCTCGAATTGCCGGCTATCGTAGGCTCAGAAGGAGAAGTCGGTATCGACATCTCCTCACTCCGCGACCAGAGCGGATCCATCACCCTCGATCCAGGATACGGCAACACGGGCGCCTGCACCAGCGCCATCACTTTCATCGACGGCGAAAAAGGCATCCTCAGATACCGCGGCTACGACATCGCCGAACTCGCGCAAAAAAGCACCTTCATCGAGACCGCATATCTCGTGATTTATGGCGAGCTGCCAACCCCCAACCAACTGTCCGAGTTTTCCGATCTGCTCACCGAAAACCAGATGCTGCACGAAGGAATGCGTTTCCACTTCGAAGGGTTCCCGCCCACCGCCCACCCGATGGCCATCCTCTCCGCGATGATCAACGCCACCTCGGCATATCACCCGAATCTCATCAACAAGCGCGAGCAACGATTCTCCTATCACGCCGCACGCCTCATCTCCCAGGTCCGCACCATCGCCGCCTTCTCCTACCGCAAAGCCCACGGGCTGCCCGCCATCTATCCGAAAACCACCCTCAAATACACCGCCAATTTCCTCCACATGATGTTCTCCCATCCCGGCGAGGATTGCGAACTCAAACCGGAACTCGTCAAGGCTCTCGACCTCATTTTCCTGCTCCATGCCGATCACGAACAAAACTGCTCGACCGCCACCGTCCGCATGGTCGCCTCAAGCCGCGCCAACCTGTTCGCTTCCGCCTCCGCCGGGGTCTGCGCACTGTGGGGCCCGCTGCACGGCGGCGCCAACCAGGCCGTCCTCGAAATGCTCGAGGAAATCCACCAAGACGGCGACGACGGCACGAAGTTCCTCAACGAAGTCAAAAACAAATCCGGCCACCGCCGCCTGATGGGCTTCGGCCATCGCGTTTATAAAAACTTCGATCCGCGTGCCATCATCATCAAAAACCAGTGCGACAAGGTGCTCGAACAACTCCATAAAACCGATCCCCTGCTCGACATCGCCAAGAAACTCGAGGAAATCGCCATCCACGACGATTACTTCATCTCCCGCAAACTCTATCCAAACGTGGATTTCTACAGCGGCATCATCATGCGCGCCATCGGCATCCCCTTGGACATGTTCACCGTGATGTTCGCCATCGGCCGCATGCCCGGCTGGATCGCCAATTACAAGGAGGTCATGGAAGATTCCAACAGCAGAATCGCGCGCCCACGCCAAATCTATACCGGACCTAACATCCGCTCCTACACCCCGCTGGACGCCCGGCCATGATCCTCACGGAGCGCGCGGCGTCTCGCCCTCATTTTCTCTTGCTCTTGCCTTCTCTCTTCAACGGGAAGGCAAATCACCATGATGCAACATGATGATGGGAGAATGAGGCGTTTCCCAAGGACTGGCCTTGGGTTTCACGGTTGCGGGGGCATTTTGTCCTGCCGGGAAAGATGTGCTCCCATCGCAAGGCGCAGCAATACGATCGGCAGCACTGATAGAACCAGGGCTGCCGCCGCCGTCTTGAGCCCCGGATAGACCCGCGCCCGATCGCGGGCCAAAGCCACCAGCGCTTCAGCCACCACCTGTTCTTTGGGCACATGAAACCACTCGCGCCCGGGCATGTTCCGCCCTCGCTCACCGCGCTTGGCCACCACCCCGAATCCGGTATGCACCGGCCCCGGACACACGGCCAGGACCGGTATCCCATGCCCGCGGAGTTCCAGTCGCAGCGCTTCTGAAAAACTCGTCACGTAGGCTTTCGTCGCCGCATACACCGCAAAATCCGGAATCGCTAGCAAACTCGCGAGCGAACTCACATTGACAATCGCTCCATCACCACGACGGATCATGTCGGGCAGGAATGCATGGGTGAGATAGGTCAAGGCCTCGACATTGACCCGCAGCATGGACGCAATCTTCGACCATTCGGAGGTGACGAACTCACCGTAGTCCCCGAGACCGGCATTGTTCACCAGCAAATCGGGAATCAGTCCGTGCTCCGCAAGCATCCCGGCCAATTGTCCGCACTCATCAGGAACGGCCAGATCCACCGCCATCACGAAAATATCCAACTGTGGATGGAGCGTGCCAATGCGCCCCGCCAAGTCCCGCAGCAACGTCTCGCGGCGTGCCACCAGCACGAGCTGGTTCACCCGCGGCGCGAGTTGCAGCGCAAACTCCTCACCCAGGCCGGAGGAAGCACCTGTCACAAGGGCACACGAAAAGGAAGCGGAAGGTTGCATGGCTTAAGGATGTCTGGTGCTGCGGATGGAGCGCGCCTGGCGTGGCTTTCCAAAAATGACGCCCTCATTCTGGCGTCCCCGGAATTCCAAGTCAACTCGCTAGCGAGGCTTCGCCTCAGACAGAAGACTTGAAGACAGAAGACAGAAGACAGAAGACCGGAAAACTTGACCTAACAATCGCAAATTCATGATTTCAAGAATCTAGACACTCAAACACCCCCTCGCAGAACCCCGCAAGCGCGATCTTCGATTATTCCTCTGACCCTTAGTTAGCAAAGTTGGTCGCCGCCATTCGACTCTTCAGCGTTGACCCCGGCAGCAGGCCGTGCAACCTCCGCGCCCGATGATTTCCGTTCAATCACTGCGCGTGGAGTTTGGAACCCGCGTGCTCTTCAACGACCTGTCGTTCTCGGTCCAACCGCGCGAACGCATCGCCTGCGCCGGTCACAACGGCGCGGGCAAGACGACCCTCATGAAATGCCTCGCGGGTATCCTCAAGCCCAACGCCGGAATGGTTCACGCGCCCAAGGGGACGCGCATCGGATACCTGCCGCAGGAGGGTATTCATATCCGCGGCCGCTCGCTCTGGCAGGAAACGGAATCCGCCTTCGACGAAACCCTCACCCTGCGCGGTAAAATCGACCGCCTCTCACACGAACTCACCAAACTCGATCCGCGCTCCTCACCTTATGCAGGAATGTTAGAAGAAATCGGCGGGCTGGAACTCCAACTCGAAGCCACCGAACCGGCGCGCATGAAACCCAAAATCGAATCGGTGCTCAAAGGCCTCGGTTTCAAGGAGCAGGATTTCCCGCGCGACTGCGCGGAGTTTTCCGGTGGTTGGCAGATGCGCATCGCCATGGCCAAGCTCTTCCTCCAGGAACCGCAAGTCCTGCTGCTCGACGAGCCGACCAACCACCTCGACCTCGGCACCCAAGTGTGGGTCGAACAGTACCTCATCCACTATCCCGGCGCGATCCTGCTGATCTCCCACGACCGGGGATTGTTAGACACACTGTGCACACGTACCATCGCCTTTGCCCACGGCCGCGCCGAGGAATACGCTGGAAACTTTTCCTACTTTGAACGCGAGTCGGTCCTGCGGCGCGAAATCCAACTCAAGCAATACCAAGCCCAACAACGCGAGATCCGCGAGATCCAGCGCTTTATCGACCGCTTCCGCGCCTCCGCCAACAAGGCGACCCTGGTCCAGTCGCGCGTCAAGATGCTGGCAAAAATCGAGCGTATTGCGGAACCCGACCCGCCCGACGCGGTGATGAAGTTCAAATTCCCGCCCCCGCCCAACTCCGGCCACATGGTGGCGAAATTGGAGGGGGTGGCGAAAAGCTACGCGTCGCTCAATGTGTTCAACGGTTTCGATTTCGAAATCCACAAGGGCGAGAAGATCGCCATCGTCGGACCTAACGGCGCAGGCAAATCAACCTTCTGCCGCCTCATTACCGCCCAGGAAGCGCCCGATGCCGGCAACCACACCTTCGGCCACAAGGTGGCCACCTCGTTTTTCTCCCAGAACCACGCCGACGAACTCGATCCCAACCAAACGGTCCTGGCCACCGTGGAGGCCGCCGCCTCCCGCGATTCCGCACCGCACGTGCGCAACCTGTTAGGTTGTTTCCTGTTCCGTGGCGACGACGTGTTCAAGCAAGTCGGCGTGCTGTCAGGCGGCGAACGCTCGCGCGTCGCACTCGTTTGCATGCTGCTGCGCCCGGCGAATTTCCTGATCCTCGACGAACCGACCAACCACCTCGACATGCAATCGCAGGACGTGCTTCAGCGCGCGCTCATCGATTACCCCGGCAGCGTGCTCATCGTTTCCCACAACCGCTCTCTGTTAGACCCACTGGTCACCAAAACCTTGGAATTCCGTATCGGTGAAGCGCCGCGGTTGTTCTCCGGAAACATCACCTACTACCTCGAAAAAATCGCCGGGGAAAACCCGCGCGGCACCACCGGACTCACAACCAAGACGGCAGGACAACCCGCCACAGGCCCACCCGCCTCTATCAACCGCAAGGACCAGCGCCGTCTCGGCGCCGAAGCCCGCGAACTGCGTGCCAAGGTGCTCAAGCCGCTGGAAAACGAACTCGCGACGCTCGAAGCCAGCATCGCCGAATACGAAGCCGCCCAAACCACCCTCACCGCCGCGTTGTCGAGCGACGAGGTCGCCGCCGATCCGGAAAAATTGCACGAGACTTCCCTCGCCGTCACGAGAATCACCAGCGCCCTCGAAACCAGCTACTCACGCTGGGGCGATCTCTCCGACGAAATCGAAAAAACCCGGGCCAAACTCGACATCGAGACAGCATAGAACGCGCGTTCAGCGGCAGATCCGCCATGCCTCCATCAGGGTACGGTATTTGGCCAGGGTGTTGGGCACCTCCCAGGCAGGCACCGGCTTGCCTTGGAGGTAACCGAGGAACATCTCGCTCACCTGCCCGAAGTGCGCCTCATGGCCAACCTTGAATTGCTCCGGAATCATCACTTCCCAGCACCCGCCGCTCTCCTTGAGCGCGAGGCCCGGCCAGCGCTCCGCGAGTTTCCCGATAGATACAGTTAGAGCAGCGCGCCATGCGTCATCCGGCGGGCCGGCCGGCTCGACATACAATGCCGGCTTGTACGCTTGGGCGGCTCCCTGCCGGATGTGCAGCGACGCCTTGCTGCCGCGCAGCAGCGAATCATGGGTGTCGCCCGCGCCGGCCGGCGCTTCGAAATTCCACTTCACCGAGACTTTCACATGCACGCCGCGCAGAGTGTAGGTGAACTCGCCGTTGGCAGGCGTCTGCAACACGCCCGCAGCATCCACCAGCGGCTTCAGGTAGTCCGGCCACACATCGAGTTTGGTCACCTTCTTGAATTCATCCGGCGTGATCGGCGTGTGCCAGCGCCGGGCTGATAGAACCCGCACGTCGTCCGGCGCGATGACCTGCTCGGGAAAACACTCCCACTGGACGAGATCCACGAGGTGGGTGTTCACGTCAACGATCGCCTCGCCTTGTTGGGCCGGGTCGAAAAACCACGGCGGGCGCTGCAGTGGCACGCCATTCACCAGTTTGGAAAAATGGTGCACGCTTTCCTTGGTCACCGCCGGGTTGGACGGTGTGCCCTTGGCGAGTTCACCGAAAACCTGGGGGAAGCGAGACAATTCCTTCTGCAGCAGCGTGGTGATCTCGTGACGCTCGGTCATGATATCCAGCAGCACAAGCTTCTTCCCGGCGGCCACCTGATAGGCTTCCTCGATCCGCTTGAAATCATCCGGCGTGATCGCCATCGGTTTGTCCGCCAGCACGTTCAGACCGGCCTTGACGCATGCCAGAATATATTTGGATTTTTTGGCGTTGTTGCCGGAGATCACCACCACGTTGCCGGGTCGTTCGCGCAGCATTTCCGCCAGATAGTCCGGTCCCGCATGCACTATCATCCGCCACTGTGTCGGTTGTTTGGCGCGTCTGTTGAAACCCTCGATCATCGCCAGGTGGCGGTCCAGATCCGGTCCGGCGGGAGCATACACATGCACCTCGGGATCCACTCCCTCAACCATCGTTTTCTGGACCAATGCGGCGTGGAAGTGCGCGGGATCCAGAGTGATCCACTTGACGGGTGCGGCTTTGGCACCCGCACAAGCGAGCCCGGTAACGGCAATACTGACAACAAGGGTGTTCATGTGCAGGGTGAAATCGCCAGAAACATCCGCAAAAAAACCCGCCCATGCAACCCACAATTCAGCCAAGCAATTCAGCCGCCTGACCAATTATGGATGCGATCGCCGCAAAATTCACGGATTGCAGGGTAAATCCGGCACGCGGCTCACGTCGTTCTCGACGCGGGTGGCTTTTTCCTCTGTGATTTCCGCCGGGTACGCGAAAGCAAAGCCCCTTTCGCAACGTTTTCCTCACACGCAATGAAACGCACGCCCCGTTACCTCCTCATTGTTCTTGGCATTGCCGTTGTGGCCCTGGTCACCTGGCGCGTATTCCGCAAAAAAAATGTGGCCCTGCCGGATCTGCAGACAGTGGCGGTGACCCGGGGGGATGTGTTTGCCAGCATTACCGCCACCGGAACACTCCAACCCGAGGAAGTGGTGGATATCGGAGCCCAGGTGACCGGCCAGATTCTCTCATTTGGAAATGACACGGATGGCAACATCGTGGATTACAGTTCGCAGGTGGAAGCAGGCGCGTTGCTGGCGAAAATCGATGACTCGCTTTACGCCATTAACAAAAAGCAGGCGGAGGCGCAACTCCAGCAGGCACAGTCATCGGTGCTCACCGCCGATGCCGGACTCTTGCAAAACAAGGCCAAACTCGCCCAGGCGCGGGCACAACTCAATCAGGCACAAAAGGACTGGGAACGCGCCGAAAAACTCGGTCCCTCGAATTCACTCTCGCGCTCGGCCTTCGACACCTATCAAAGCGCCCACGAGGCCGCCAAGGCCAACGTCTCCGCCGCCGCAGCCGCCTGCGAGGTTGCCATCGCCCAAATCGCCACCAGCAAAGCCTCGGTCATGCAGGCCCAGGCCGCCATCCAACTGGCCGACCGCAACCTCGGCTATTGCACGATCTCATCGCCGGTCAAAGGTATCGTGATCGACCGCCGGGTGGACGTGGGACAAACGGTGGTGTCTAACATGAGTGCTTCCAGCCTTTTCCTGCTGGCCAAGGACTTGAAGAAAATGGAAGTCTGGGTCGCCGTCAACGAAGCGGATATCGGCAGCATCCACAAAGGCCAATCCATCACTTTCACCGTGGACACCTTTCCCGGCCAAACCTTCCAGGGCACCGTCAACAAGATCCGCCTCAACGCCACCATGTCACAAAACGTGGTGACCTATACCGCTGAAATTGTCACCGACAACACCGACGGCAAACTGCTGCCATATCTAACGGCAAACGTGAAGTTCGAGGTCGATCACAAAGAGGATGTGCTGACCGTGCCCAACGCCGCCCTGCGCTGGCGTCCCTCGGACAACCAACTCGCCCCCGGCGCGGAAAACCCGTTCAGCTCCAAGTCCGGGAAAAAGGATACTTCCATGGATGCTTCTAAGGGCGGTTTCCGGGACGGTTCCAGAGGCGGTTCCAGAGGTGAGGCGAAATCCGGCGACAAGAAGAAAAGCCGCAGTGGTATATTGTGGGTGCGTGACAGCAAGCAACCGAATCGCGTGCAGCCGCTCAAGGTGCATACCGGCATCAGTGACGGAGTGGTCACCGAAGTCATGCCGCTATCCGAAGACGTCGTGCTCGAAGGCGTGGAAGTGATTGTCGCCGAACAACGGGATCCGGACGCAGCGCAATCCACTGCAACCACCAACCCCTTCGCCCCGAAATTCCCACCCCGCCGCGGTGGACCGAGACCATGAGCGGCCCCACCCGATTGCGCGTGATCCCATGAATCTCATCGAGCTGCGAGACATCCGCAAAACCTTCTATCTTGGCGAGGTCGTGCTACCCGTGCTCAAGGGCATCACACTCAACATCGCCAAGGGCGAAAGAGTCGCGCTCACCGGCGTGTCCGGTTCCGGCAAAAGCACCCTGATGAATACCTTGGGCTGTCTCGACCGTCCTACCGCCGGGGAATACTTGTTAGACGGTGAGGACGTCACCCGCCTCTCTAACAACGCCCGCGCGATGATGCGCAACCAGAAGATGGGATTTGTCTTCCAGAACTTCAATTTGCTGGCACGCACCACGGCACTGGCACAAGTCATGTTGCCCTTGCTTTACGGCAGGCAACACATCTCGCTCAAGGAAGCAAAGCAGCGCGCCACGACCATGTTGGACCGGCTGGGATTGGCCGACCGGATGGACCACCATCCGTCCCAGTTATCCGGCGGCCAGCAACAGCGCGTGGCACTTGCCCGTGCCTTGATCAACAATCCCCCTCTCCTGCTCGCCGACGAGCCGACCGGCAATCTTGATTCCAATACCACCCGCGAAGTGCTGGCACTCTTCAAACAACTCAACGATCAGGATGGCATCACCATTCTGATCGTCACCCACGACCCGCATGTGGCGGCCGTCTGCAAGCGTGTCATCCGCATGGCCGACGGCTTGATCGAGACGGATGAAATCCAAACGGAAGGCCTCACATGAAAGTGCTGCGGATATTGCTGGCCTCGCTGACCGCACTGCGGCGCAATGTGATGCGTTCGGCGCTGACCACGCTTGGCATCGTGATCGGCGTGGGTGCGGTGATTGCGATGATGGAAATAGGCAACGGCTCCTCGGCGGAAATCCAGAAGAGCATCTCCAGCATGGGAGCCAACACGCTGATGATCTTCCCCGGCGCGGCGGCCAGCGCCGGAGTCTCGTTCGGTGCCGGCAGCACCATGTCACTGACCCCGGGTGACAGCGACGCGATCCTCAACGAGTGCCCGTCGGTCCGGGCCAGCGCCCCAGTGGTGCGCGCCCGCAGCGCACCGGTCATCTTCAGCAATAAAAACTGGGTGCCCAACGAAATCATCGGTACCACTTCGGACTATCTCGCGATCCGGGCGTGGACGGTCGGCGAGGGCGCGGAGTTCGAGGATAGCGACGTGCGCAAAGCCTCACGCGTCTGCCTGATCGGCCAATCGATCGTGCGCGAGTTGTTCCCGGGGCAGTCGGCCGTGGGGCAGGAGGTGCGCTTGCAAAACGTCTCTCTCCGGGTAGTCGGGGTGCTCGCAAAAAAGGGTGCCAGCATGATGGGCCGCGATCAGGATGACACCTTGATCGCGCCATGGACCACGATCAAATTCCGCGTTTCAGGCGCGACCACCGCGAACGTGGCGGCCACCGCACCGGCTGCGGGCACCAGCACCGCCACCCCGCGCGGACAACTATATCCCGGCTCGGCCCGGGGGCTCTATCCGTCCCGCTCGGCCGTCCAAACCAAGAACAGTCCGATGCCGGTGCGCATGATCACGGTGGATCAAATCGTCGTTTCCGCCATCAGTGCCGCGGAGACCAAGGATGCCACCGATGAGATCACCAGCCTGCTGCGCGAACGCCACCATATTGCCGCAGGTGATGTGGAGGATTTCAATATCCGTGACATGGCGGAAATCTCCAAAGTCCTGTCATCCACCACCGAGATGATGACCAAACTCCTGCTCGTGGTCGCCATGATCTCGCTGATTGTCGGGGGTGTCGGCATCATGAACATCATGCTGGTCTCGGTGACCGAACGCACCAAGGAAATCGGCCTGCGCATGGCGGTTGGCGCGCGCGCTGCGGATATCCTGCGACAATTCCTCACCGAGTCCGTCATGTTGTGCCTGGCAGGCGGGGCGATGGGCATCGGTCTCGGGCGCGGCACGTCGTATCTCGTGACCAAGATCCTGCACTGGCCGACGCTGCCGTCCCTTGGCGCGATCATCGCATCGGTGGTGGTATCCGCGTCCGTGGGCATCATTTTCGGTTATTACCCCGCTTGGAAAGCCTCGCGTCTCGATCCGATCGAAGCGCTCCGGTATGAATGAGTATCCGACCGCATTCCCTATCTTTGCCTAACTTTATGAGATCTTCGAAATCCACTCTCGCGCTGCTCGGACTGTTTATTTCCGGGTGTGCTGTGGGGCCCGAGTTCCAACGTCCTGATAGCGGGCTGCCCGCCAATTGGAGTTTCAGCAAACGCAAGGCGGTGCCCGCCGCCAACTCCGCCGATTTGGTCCGCTGGTGGCGGAGGTTCCATGATTCCGCACTCACAGCCCTCGTCGAACAATCGGTCGATTCCAACCTTGATGTGCAACAAGCCGCCGCCCGCCTCAGGCAGGCGCGCGCACAACGACAGGCGGCCGCATCCTCGTTCTGGCCGTTTATCGATTCCTCGGGCAGCGTGCGCGAATCCGATGCCAGTGGTTCCGGACCGTTATCGGGGAACTCGCGAAGTTATCACGCCGCACTGAGCGCCGCATGGGAACTCGATCTTTTCGGCGGCAACCGCCGCAACGTCGAATCCGCGGACGCCCGGCTCGCCGCCGCCGCCGCCAACCTGGATGGCATGCGCTTGGTCATGGCGGCCGAAGTCGCTCTAACATATTGCCAACTCCGTTCGATCCAAGACCAGAACGCCGTCGCTCGCCGCAACCTGATCACTCAAGAAAGCAGTGCGGAGATCACCCATGAACGCCGCGACGCGGGATTCGCCAGCGACCTCGATGTGGCCAACGCCGACGCGCTTGTGGCCAATACCAAGGCGCAAATCCCGCGCTTGGAAACCGCCGCCCGCCAATCCGTCAACGCCATCGCGGTGCTGTTAGGCCGCCCGCCAGGCCAAACGCCGGCCATGCTGTCCGAGGCGCGTCCGGTGCCCACCACATCCTCGGCAATACCCACCGGCATCCCGTCCGACCTGCTGCGCCGGCGGCCGGATATCCGCAGCGCCGAGGCCAACGCGCATGCCGCCACCGCCAGGATCGGCGTGGCCGTGGCCGACCTGTTTCCCAAGTTTGCCATCACCGGATCGCTCAACCAACAAAGCGCCAAGCTCTCCGACTGGCTTTCCCCAGCGGCCCGCGTGACGTCCTACGGCCCGTCGTTCAACTGGGCCTTGTTCCAAGGTGGTGCCCTGCAGGCGAACATCCGCATGCAGCAGGCGCTGCGCGACGAGGCGGTTCTCGCATATCGCAAGACCGTGCTGGTGGCCCTGCAGGAAGTCGAGGACGCGATGATCGCCAGTTCCAACGAACGCAAGCGCCGCGTTTCTCTAACCGAGGCGGTCAGCGCCAACCGCATTGCCGTGGAACTCTCGGTCAAGCTCTACACCGCCGGTCAAACCGATTTCATCAACGTCCTCAACGCCCAGCGCTCGCTGTTGCAGTCGGAAAGCGAGTTCACCCTGAGCAACCTCGCGCTGGCCACCGATATGATTGCGCTTTACAAAGCACTCGGCGGCGGCTGGTAATTCCTCACCCATGCACATGCATCCCAACCCAATTGCAACCCAGTGTTTGGCGCCCCGGCGTTCTAACGGTTCGAAATCTCTTTCCCGGCATTGGATCCAGCCTGCCGGCGGTCCCGGTTGGGGGGGGCTGTGGCTCTGCGCTATCTGGGTCATGGCGGGGGTGTGCGGGTTGCGTGCCGCTGCGTCCGACAGCGAGGCCTCGCAAAAGGCCCTCACGCATGCGAAATCCGGAGCGTTGGGATTCAACACGCTGGCGATGGTCCAGCGCAAACCGTTGAATCCGACCCACGTTTATACCTATCATGTCGAGGGCTTGGAAAAAGGCGGCGGACTTTACACGCTGTCGCTCAAAGATGATAAAGTCACACGCATGGTCGATGCTTCCGACGGGGTGATTCTCGACTGTCAGGTTTCCTACGACGGCAAGCAGGTGCTCTTCAGTTGGAAGCGTACGATGCAGGAGCCGTTCAAAATCTGGCGCATCGGTGCCGACGGCAGCGGCCTGACCTGCGTGATCGATCACGAATCCAATAACATGAACGCCTGCTGGTTGCCCGACGGCGGAATCGCGTTCCTGTCGGATCGCAAACCCGCTTTCGCCTACTGCTGGACGAGCACCTCGCCGGTCCTGTTCCGTTCCGATGGCAACGGCCAAAACGTGATCAAACTGTCGGCGAACTATCTGACAGATTTCACCCCGTCGATCATGGAGGACGGACGCATCCTCTACAGCCGGTGGGAGTATGTGGACCGGCCGGCGATTCCGATCCAGTCACTGTGGGCGGTCAATCCCGACGGCACAGGGTTGGCCGGGGTGTTCGGCAACCGCGTGCTCAGTCCGGCCACCTTCATGGAGGCGCGGGACATTCCGGGAATGCCTGGCAAGATTCTGTGCATGATGACCAGTCACAACGGCCCGTGTCGCGGCGCAATCGGCCTGCTGGATCTGGATAAAGGCGGCAACGCGCAGGAGGCAATCCGCAATCTAACACCCGAAATCAAAGTTGGCCCGGTGGACAATGCGGGCGCGGGCAACGGCCTGCGCGGGCCGTATGAGAGCCCGGTGCCGCTCGACGCGCGTTTCTATCTGGTGTCGCAGGCCGGGCGGATATTGTTGCGCGACTATGACGGCGCGGTAAACGCCACGCTGTGCGAGCCGGACAAAGGACTGGGGTTTTACTCGGCGCAACCGCTGCGCAGCCGGCCGATGCCCCGTTCACCGCATCCGACGCGCGTGGTTTCCGAGGCCGGGCCGTGGGCCACCTTGATCATGCACGATGTTAGAATCGGCCTGGGCAACGCGGTGAAGCCGGGCGAGATCAAACGCATCGCCGTGGTGCAGGAGATGGAAAAGGACATGCGTGCCGAGACCGACAAGCGCCAGTTCGGTTTCCAGTTTCCGGTGGTCTCCTGCGGCGCGACTTACGCACCCAAGCGGGTTTGGGGTTTCGCCAATGTCGAGGCGGACGGGTCGGCGCACTTCAAGGTGCCATCCGGGGTGCCGCTCTATTTCCTGCCGTTGGATTCCGAAGGCCGTGCCGTGCAACGGATGCGCTCCTTCACGCACTTGATGCCGGGTGAGTGCCAGAGTTGCATCGGCTGCCACGCGGACCGCAACTACGAGTCGCCCGCAGGCATGAAGGCCGGCCGTTCCATCGCGGCCACCCGTCCGGCGCAGGTGTTGACCGAGCCGGAGTGGGGCCGCCGTCACGGCTTCAGTTTCGCGCAGGTGGTGCAGCCGGTGTTGGATAAACGCTGCGTGCGCTGCCACGACGACAAGACGGCACTCGACCTGAGTGGCGACCGCACTGACTATTTCAACGTGGCCTACGAGAATCTCGCTCGCCGCGGCACCCAGGCGGAACACGGCAACGATGCGCGGGGCGGCATGGCCGGGTTCGGCAAGAATCCCTACACGTCATGGATCCCGACCTATAACGGTTGCGAGTCTAACATCCTGCAGATCGAACCAAAGACCTGGGGATCACCAGCCAGCCGTCTGGCAGAAGTCGTGACCTCAGGCCACCCGGATGAAAAGGGCAATAAACGAACCGCCCTGACTGCCGGCGAGAAGCTCAGAATCCTGATGTGGATCGATCTCAACGTGCCCTTCTATGGCACATCGCAGTCGCGCCAACCCGAACTGCGCGGCTGCCGGCGCATCCTGCCCAAGGACTTGGACAAGGTGCTCGATGAAATCGCCGCGCGACGCAAAATCACCCTGCCCAGAACATTCTTTGTGCGGCTGGACCATCCCGAAAAAAATCCGTTCCTAGCGGTGCCGCTGACCAAGGGCGAATTCGCATCCGCCAACGATCCGGATTACCAAAAAATCCTGGCCTGTTTCGCGGGCGTGCAGGAGGCGCTCGCACAACGCAATGATGTGGACTTCAGGACGGTCATCCAGACCAGTTCTAACAAGTGATGTCGGACCCGGGATTGCTAGGAAATTGCTTTTGAGGTGAAGGCCGTTGGAAGAGCCGGTGGCCGGACCGGTAGGCGGGGAAATGGGGGTTGAACTTCGACCCGCAACGCTGCGGCCAACTCGGCATTTTCGGCTGCGGCGCCCGCGAAACCGCCCAGGGATTTGACCGTCTGTGCGCGCTGGCCGCCCGCTTCGGCTGGGACTGGCAACCAAGGAAAGCGACCACGGCGTGAACCTCGACCAGGCCGCAGGAATCTTCGCCGCCCGCGTCCTGTCAGGCGAACTGGTCCTCAAGAACTGGGATCACACCGTGGACCAATGGACGGCCCGCCTGATGTTGTTAGGAAAGGCGATGCCCGAACTCGAAATGCCGGGATGCACCGATGCCGACCGCTCCGACGCCATCGCCCAGATCTGCCACGGCGCGGTGAGTTACAAGGAAATCAAGGAGGCCAATGTCTGGCGCGTGCTGCGCGATTGGCTCAGTCCCGCCCAGCGTGCCGCGCTCGACGCCTGTTGCCCGGAACGCATCGACTTATCTAACGGACAATCCGCGAAGATCTCCTACGATCCCGGCAAGGACCCGTTCATTTCCCTGCGCGTCTCGCATCTGTTCGGCGTCTGGGAAACCCCGGCCATCGTCAACGGCCGCGTCCCGCTGCTCGTCCACATCCTCACCCCCGGCCAGAAACCCTGGCAAATGACCAAGGACCTCAAGGGCTTCTGGGCATCCGGCTATGCCCAAATGAAAAAGGAAGTCGCCGGCCGCTACCCCAGACACCTGTGGCCCGACAACCCGCGCGAATGGGTGCCGCCGCCCGGGAGGATCTAACATACACCCCGGCACCCGCCCGTGAAACAGGTCGTTTGCAACGTCCTCAGTCTGGAACATCCTGAAGCACAGGGAAAATGGCTGATAAAGATCAGGGTGTCTCAGGCCGTGACCGGCGGCGCGTGGTGGCAACCCCCAGGGCCAGGATGCAGCAAAGCAACAGTTCCGATGAGGGTTCCGGGATGACCATCAGCGCCTGCCCCTGGCTGGCGAGCACACCGTTGATGTCGGGGATGTAGGCCGGCACCGCGCTATCAACAAACAGTTCGCCCTCGTTCGTGCGGGGAAATTCGTCCGAGATCGCCCAGTGAATCCCAATCAATGCCAATTGGCCGCTGACCACGTTGAAGGTCGGCCCGCCGGAATCGCCGCCTTGAAGGAACGTTTCGTCGCCGCCCACCGAGGGCGTGTCGAGGTTGTTGTAGTCGGCATACCAAACGAGCCCGGTCGATGCTCCGACGGTCTCAAGACCGATGCCTTCGGTGACATTGAGCCCGACGCGATGGTTGACCCCATAATTGTACTGGACCAAACCGAGGTAGGCGGACGGATCCGTTAGATCGAGGACCGGGTAACGCTCAAGGCTCGCATCCACGGCCGTGCCAAACCAACCCACCCACAAATCGGTACCGCCGATCTGCTGGCCGCCCGTCACCGGGTAGGTGTGACTCGGATCCGTGAGGCTGTTGGTCTCCCAGAAGGTGACGTTGCTGCCCACTGCGGGATGGAAATGCGTCGCGGAAATGAAGTAGCTGTCCGAGACCAGCGTCGCCCACGTGCCGGATGTTGCCCGGCCCACCCCGGACCAGTCATAGGGATCGCCGATGAAATCCTTGTTCGCGCCGGTGTAAAAACGGTCGTGGCGCGGCGCCTCGAAATCGCGGATCACCATCGTCGCCGCCGCAGTGGCGATCAATGGGAGAAACAAACAGCAGGCCTGGAGCAATCGTTTCATCAACCGCAAGTTAAGGATAATAGGCCCAAACCTGCAAATTAATTGCTAGGAAATTGCTTTTGAGGTGCGCATGAGGGGCTAAAGAGGGATTCGGAGACCGGGAGAAAAGGGGTTGATCAGGCGGGTTTCTTGGCGCTCAAGTTGAAAAAACCAACGCCGACCTTCTTGAGGGCGTAATTGCACTCGCGCAGGTAATCGCCGTAGGCCATCATCCAATGGAAGCCTTTCATTTGTTCCATCAACAACTCGGAGTCCCCGTGGATGCGCACGTCGATTTGCGACCGGCAAATCTCCAGGAACGGATTGGCCTCGATGGTGCCGGCGAAGCCGAGCCATTTCTTGCTGGCGAAATCGGGGACCAGGTTGGTGCATACCTGGCCGATCTTCATCTCCACCTTGGGTGCCGCACCGTAGTCGGACTCGAAGTGCGTTAGAATCTTGGCGGGTTCGCAAGTCCGGCCATCCATTTTGCGTGGGGCCGTGCAGTGGGCCAGCGTCACCACATTGTCGTGGGGATAGGTTGGATCGTTGAGGAACACCGGCAGTCCGGAAATGGCGTGCAGCAGCACCCCGGAGGGAATGACGACAAAGTCCGACTCGCAGTAAACCTGGTAACCCGCGTCATTGAGGAGGCTCAGGGGCAGGCACGCCGTGGTTTCGGACATCGGCATGACCGTGCCCATGCAGGAGTTGATGGTCATGGCATCGGTCTGCAGCTCGTCCATCACGTCCTTGAACACCTCCGTTAGAACGAAGGCGTTGTGGACGAACTGGCGGGAAGTGTGCAGGGAAATGCCGGCCTCCTTCAGGAAGGCGGTCGCCTGGTCATTGCAGGCATTGACGAGCGCCGCGTTGGCGCGCGCCGCCTTGATGCGAGTCGCGAGTTCCTGATAGGAATAATCCACCAACTCCATCTTCCAGAGCTGCTTCGCGATGGCGGGGGCCTGTTGTCCGCCCTCGCCCCACCCGCCGGCTCCACCGATGCAGACCATGCGCTTGCCCAGGGTGTTCTTCAAGCCGCCCAGCGCCCGCAGCCGCCAGAGGATTTCCGCATGCTCATCGACCACCACGTCCTGCGGCGTCCAGCCGGGCTGGCCATAGTCATCGACGGTTTTGCGCAAGAAGCGCGGGGAGACAATCTCATACCACAGATAGGCCGGCCCCGGACTGTGCCGGAGGAACATCAGGTTCGATTTGCCCGGAACGGTGAGGGTTTCCAACAGCTTGCCGGAGCCGCCTGCACCGTAGATCAACATCACGTCGAAGTCGCCCTTGGCGGCCGCAGTCGCTTCTTGACCGGTTTTGATCAAGGCCACCGGTAGGAATTCCAGCGGAAAACCAGCCTGCTGCTTGAGTTTCTCCAATTCCGCGGCAATCCAGTCTCGTTCCTTGAGCGCATCCTCCTCCGTTTGAATGCCGCCCCAACTGCGCCAACTGGTGGCTTCGCGGCGGCGGGGAATCTCGTAGGTCAGCACGGGCTGGACTTTGAGGGTTTGGCGCACGATGGGACGACGCTGCGGCGCATACTCGGCGGCCGCGGCGGTTTTCGCCGAAGCCAGCATGAAACCGCCGACCGTCAAAGCGCTGAAACCGGTGAGGAAATCCCGGCGCTTGACCGAAAACGGATCGATGGCGGGCGGTTCCTTGGCCAGCGGGGTGCGGTGATGGGGACAATGGCAGCAACTGCCTGGATGTGGGTGGCTATTCATAATTGATTCCTTTACTGCTTCCGGGATAGGGCCGCCCGGCCCAATGGCCGGACGACGCCCCCCCACTGATCCGGACGAGCGCAATGAACGCATCCGGTTCCTTGGGGTTGTGGTGGGGGTTTCATCGCATTCTGGAGTGAACCATGCAAGCAGGAAATCAGGAAAACACCCGCAGCAAGAGTCGGTGGCAGAACCGGAGGGCGGTATCATGGGGGTTGTCCCGGACGGGGTCGGCCATAGGTGTTCGTAGCTGAGAAGCCGCATGGATTTCAAAATTTCAAATATGGTATCACAACTGCTATTGGTTCGCGCGTCGGTTCATTTCCTCGATTTTCAGGATCAACTTCAGTCATTCGGCGGCGGTGTTTGAAAATGAATATTCAAAGACGATTCGGTTGCCGTCGGCGCTGCGAATGTCGTGATTATCCACTAACCCCTGTGCGATCATGACCACTTCACTCAAACGTCGCTCAATTCCAATGCACCTCTTTTTCGACACCTTTTCATTCCAGCACTTGAGCAGCACTCGACCTCCAAACTCGGTACTTGTCCAATTGCTCCTGTGCAAATCCAGGACCGTCATGAGATGTTCCCGCAGTCTCTCAGGACTGGCAACCTCGAGGTAAATCTTGTATTGAATATGCACTTCCCCATCCTTTTCCACTACGATCCCGGTAGGAATGTGGAATTGACGCTCTTCCGACGCATCACCGGTCACCCGGGCGACAACCGGGGTGGAATCGTCGTCGCATGACACGAATTCGCCGTAACTGAGCCATCCGCGACGCTCGGAGGTAAAAAGGAAACCCCGATCGGTCGGACAATTGTAGAATAAAAGCGGCTCATGGATGAACGGGCCAATTTCTCCTGTCGCAATATCAATCTGCCGAGAACCCATTGAGTCATGCCCTTCACCGGGCAGATCGGGAACCGAAATTCCACGTGAACCAATCGCATAGACAATATGCCCGCCTACATGCCAAAACAATCCGTGATCCCAGCCTATCCTTACACGCCACAAGACCAAATTCGCTTCAGCATCGTACCTAGCAATCTCTGCTTCGCCCAGTTTCCCGCTACAGTTTTTGAGCGGATAAATCAAAATGAACCCACCTCCGAGTTCCGAAGGAACAAAGAAGCACTTTAGGACATAATCAGCTGTCGGAACCGAAAACTCGTTGATCATATGACCATCGGAGGCGAAATACCTGAACACACAATGCACCTCCCGCAACTGCAGAATCAGACCTTCATCGTCGCCCCAGCAAGCTGCTGCACGACCCAGCCTGATCGCACCGACTTCTTGTATCAAGCCATCGGGTCGTAATCGCCCCATCACCAATCCCCGTTCCCCGCAGTCACCAACAGCCATTTGTCCTACTTTGCGTGAGACATATGCGGCAATGGCTCCGGTAGTATCTAGGCTATCCACCACGCCAGTCTCAGGATTAAAGCTTCGATATTCCGCGATCAACTTCATATCGTCACCTTGCAAGACAAAGATCGCTCCGAGTTCTCCATCAGACATTAACCGACAATTCTGACGAATTGGAACTTTCTTCACCTCGCCGGTGAGAACATCAATTGCAATCCAACTACTCGTTGAGATAACCTTAACATAAATCCATTTCGTAACAAACCGCACACTTATAACACCAACCGGAACTACCCAGCGCACTTTCTTGGTTTTTAGGCAAAATAGCGACAGCTTCTTCAGGTTGCCGTGAGTGACCGCGGCAACCTGATATTCCTTTGAAAAGTCGACCTCCAAAATATCGGAGCAGATTTTCACGGACCATTTGGTGTCAAACTTTGTTCTCATCAAACCTAGAAGTGATCGTGGCTTGCCGACTCGTCAAGCCTATGCAAGGAATTCTGGCGGCGGCCTGAGAAATCCATTGATATCCGCCACCGTCACCTCCCCGATATTGCCCCTCACATGGCCCGTGAAGCGCTTCAGGTTCAGCCTGGAGTTCTTGATATGGGTGGCCCCAACGCCGCTGGCACGGCGCGACTCGATGTACACTTCAGCCACCTGAATGCTAGGAAATTGCTTTCTGGGTGAAGGCCGTTGGAAGAGCCGGTGGCCGGACCTGAGGGCGGGGAAATGGGGGTTGCTTCGCGAACGCGGTCAGCGGCGCGGTGACCGAGAAGGTCGAGATGCAAGAAAGGCGAGCTTCGGGCAGGAGCCTCCACCCAGATTTCCTGGCCTGCTTGGTCGGTGCCGCTGCGGCGTGCCAGGCTTTCAGATTCCCGATCGCTCGGCTGTCGGAGCCGCGGATCAGGCCGATTCGTCCGGTGGCGTCGGCGGGCAGGCTGAAACACTCGATCAGGATGTCGTCGAGATAGAATTCCAACAGGGTTTCTTTCAGCAGCAGTCGAAAGGTGGCCGGGCGGCCGAACGTCATCTCGCGATCGACCCGTTTTTCGGCCTTAAACTCCGCGCCATTGGCGCGGATCGAGCCCAGTTCGGCCGCGCCACGAGCGTCGAGCAAGACGGCCGATCCGCGATTGTCGCCGCATTCGATATACAGCCCGTGCCGAGGCGAGTCGGCCTTGTCCGGCAGTTTCAGCGTGCCCTCCAGGAGGATCCCGCCTTGGGTGTCGAAGGTATTGCCGAGCATGGCGATCGTCGCTTGTTCGCCCGGCGCAGCGTTGGGGGATGTGACTTCGATTGGCTCGTGCTTCATCTTCTCATTCCCCTTCCACCACCCCAACCTCAAGACGCCTTCGTCGTCGACCACGGCCGACTTCAGCGGGCTGAAGTAAACCTGCCGGCCTCCGAATCCTGGGGCGGGCTGGGAGGAAATTGCGTGATGGTGGACCAAGAGGCTGTGGGGTGTGCGCAGGAATCGCGTGAAATAGGTGTGCCCGGAGAGCAGGCGGAAGTTCTTCCTGGCTGGGAGGAAGGGGCCTTGCGGTTGGTCGGCGATCAGGGTGCGCATGACGAAGTTGTGGCCCTGCATCATGTAAAATTTCTCGCCGATCTTCTCGACGCCCCCGATCTCGCCCCGCACGACGCCGGGGGTTTTGGGCGGCGGCAGGGCTTCCCACCGCACACCGTCTGGCGATTGGCCGAAGCCGACCGTCCCGCCCGTCTCCGCTTTGGGGGTGGCGGTCCAATAGCCAAACAGTCCGCCGCCGGGCCGCGGGATGGCGGAGATGCAGTCCCAGGCGCCGCCCGGTTCGTACCACCGGGAGTCCGGCACGAAACCATACTGTGCCCGCTCGAGCCATCTCCAGTGGATCAGGTCGGTCGACTCACCGAACAGGATTGTCTTTGGGAAGAATCCGTTTTTCAGCCGCGAGGACAGGTCGAGACTTCCCTCGGCCGTATCGTAGCCGGGAAAAGTCAGGACGAAGTGGGTGAAGAACTTCCCGTCCTTCTCAAAGTTGGGCGATTTCCAGGTCGAGCCGCTCCCCACGGACATGGCCTGGGGATCCATCGAGAACACCGGGCCGATTTCCTTCCAGTGGACGCCGTCGTGAGAAACGGCCATCGACACGTTGTCCCACAGGTCATTGCCCGAAATGCCCAGATAGTAGAGGTAATACGTCCCCTCGTGAAAACACATCCAGGTGTCCCACATGTTGCCCGTCCGAGGCGAGCGGGCCTTGTAGAACATGCTCGTCCCGGTCCCGCCCTGGGCGGCATGAGCCAACCGGGCGGTGACGCTCGTGCCCCCCAGCAGGCCGACGATGACGACGGCACCGAAAACCCCGAGATTCGATTGTTTCATCGCGATCCTAATCTATTTTCCAAGTTGAATTTACTCATTCCGGGATAGGGCCCCCCACTGATCCTGACGAGCGCAATTAACGCATCCGGTTCCTCAAGCTACGGTTTCGCCCCCATGGCTGTCCACCACTTTCCGTGAGACACACGAATCCGGGTTCAGAGCCCCAGGTGCGTTTCCAGTGATGGGTCCGTAGTCCCGATAGTTGTTTCGGTGTACGAGCGCCATCCCCGTCTCTCAGGGCTTAGGCTGGCGCCAAGGAATTTGCTTTTCGGGTGAAGGCCGTTGGAAAAGCTGGTGGCCGGACCGGTGGGCGGGGAAATGGGGGTTGTTCGGCCCGTTCTTCCGTTCAGTTAGAGTGCGCGACTTTTCCAACAACATCAACGCGACATGCGCCTCGGCCCGCCCGGTTGCCAAGCCCGCCTGCGTGCCGCCATCGAGTTCGAGTTCGATCTTCCATATCCGGACGGCTCCCGGATGGATTTGGTGAAATGCGCCATGGACTCTTTCTCCCAACGTCTTCAGATTATACTATGATCATGAGCCTCATCCCCCGCCCACCCACCCCTGTTGTTTTCAGAACGGCGTGGAAGCCGGTGGCGTCGGTCCAGGTGGCGAGCGGGCGCGGCTGCGAGGGGCCCGACACGCCCACCGCCGCCCACAGCGTCTGCGTGCCCGTGCCGATGCCGGCCAGCAGCGGATCGCCCGCCGGCTGGGCCGAGCGCAAGGCCAGCCGCAGCGACTGACCGTGCCCGAGGCTGCCGCTAAACGTGGTGGCCAGCGCCCCGAGCGTGGCCGTCCAGCCCGCCGGGGCCAGCGCCGTGCTCACCCCGTGCTGACGCCCCGCCGGCAGCACCACCGTCGTCAGCGGCGGCGTGCCCGGGTTGCTCACCCGGTAGCGGAACTCCCGCTCCCCGCCCACCGCCTGCTCCGCCCAGGCCACCTCGCATCCCGCCGCCACATACGGAACCTCCACACCCGCTTGACCTATGATCAGACCCGGTGAACGGGAGTTGGCATCTGCCACTGCATTTCCAGAGGACGGATCCTTGGGGTGCATGATGTTCAGAACGGGCTCACGGCGTAAGCGCAAAGGGATTTCTCAAATCAAGTCCGGCGATGTGCTTGAAGTCAGCCTCGTTACGGGTCACCAGTGGGATGTCGTATTCCAGGGCGGTGGCGGCGATGATGGCATCACCCAGCTTCATCTTCTTCTGCTGGCGCAGTTGGATCGCCCGCTCGATCACCTCATCATCGAGCGCACAAGTCGGGCCGGAGCTGACAAAGTCGAGAATCGCCGTCTCTTCCTCCGTCGAAATGCCCGCGAAACCGAGCGCTTCGATCCTCGTCACGCTGGCGATTGCCGCGTCCGGATGGTGCGTCCACGGGGCGAGCCAGTCGCCGCCGGGTTGGCACGCATGGATGACGATGTTCGTGTCCAGAAGCATGACTTCAATCGCGGCCCGGCAGCGGGCGGTCCTCCCGTATTTCCTGTTGCCACGCCAACGGATCGGTGATGTCGCGGTAAGGGTTGAGCTTGCGGATTTCCTCCAGTGCCGCCGCGCGCCGCGCGATCATCTCCGGCGTGGCAGTGAGCTTCTGGCGCTTCGGATGAGTCTGCCCCTGCACCGCCTCCACGGTCATCAGAACATGTGCGCGACCTGGCTTCAGCCATGCCGGCAGGGGCGAAAGCAGCCTCAAGCTGCCATCGGCTCCGATTTCGATGTCCGTTTCCAAGGTGTTCATGGCCGAAAGGTAGCCGGGGTGGGGAAAATGTAAAGGCTGCGGAATTTCCGTCTTCACGGAGCGGGCATCCGCACGGCAGTTCCCACGGGTGTTTCCGGCTGCGGGGGGACGGGTGCGGTCCAGGTTCCTTCCAGCGGCCCGGTGAGGAGGTCCGGGGATTCCGGGGCGGGCGGGGTGTCGCGCTGGAGGCGCAGGAAAAACGCGGGGGCCGCCAGCGGATGGTCCAGCTCCAGGAGATTGGTGGTGATGGGCATGGGGAAAAGATCCGACGGATCCGACCAATCCGACAGATCTGATGAGTGGGAAGCCCGCACCACGGTTCCCGGCCGCACGAGGAAGCGGGCGTGGAAGCCGGTGGCGTCGGTCCAGGTGGCGAGCGGGCGCGGCTGCGAGGGGCCCGGCACGCCCACCGCCGCCCACAGCGTCTGCGTGCCCGTGCCGATGCCGGCCAGCAGCGGCTCGCCCGCCGGCTGGGCAGAGCGCAAGGCCAGCCGCAGCGACTGCCCGTGCCCGAGGCTGCCGCTGAAGGTCGTGGCCAGCGCCCCGAGCGTGGCCGTCCAGCCCGCCGGGACCAGCGCCGTGCTCACCCCGTGCTGACGCCCCGCCGGCAGCACCACCGTCGTCAGCGGCGGCGTGCCCGGGTTGCTCACCCGGTAGCGGAACTCCCGCTCCCCGCCCACCGCCTGCTCCGCCCACTCCACCGCGCATCCCGCCGCCAAATACGGAACCTCCACGGGCACCGGGGGGAAGGGAATGTTGTATCCCACGCCTGCCGCCGTCGCCACGGCGAGCCCGGGGGCCGAGGGGGTGGCGGCGGGGGTGATGAGTTAGAAAATGACCTTATTGTTATTAAACGGAGAAGTAGAGAACGGCAGCAACCCGGTAAAGCCCGAGGTGGCATTGGCAATGGAAAGATTGATCGTGCCGGTGCCGGAATAGGTTTTGGTTAGGGCCATCACATCATTATCAGATCCCTCATTGATCTGGAACTCGATCATGTTGTTGGTATCACCGGAAGAGCTGGTGTTGGTGATATCATATCTCCAGCGTTTTTCCAGCACGTCGGTGCCATTGGAGATGTAATCCCCGGTGGTCACCACCGGCCCTGTCACCGTCATCGTGGTCTCCGCGTTGGCGCATCCCGCGGACAGCAGCAGGCCCGCCGTCAGCAGCGCGGGCCACCAGAACCGGTAGGGATGCTCCTTTCTCACGCCCGCATCTGGCCAGTACAGCCCTGCCGCCGCAAGCTACGGTTTCGCCCCCAAGGCTGTCCACCACTTTCCGTGAGACACACGAATCCGGGTTCAGAGCCCCAGGTGCGTTTCCAGTGACGGGTCCGTAGTTCCGATAGTTGTTTTGGTTTACGAGCGCCATCCCCGTCTCTCAGGGCTTAGGCTGGCGCCAAGGAATTTGCTTTCGGGGGTGAACGCCGTTGGAAGAGCCGGTGGCCGGACCCTGGTCTTTATACACAAATCGGAGGACTGTATACACGGTGGAAAGGAATCGGCGACCTAAATCTCCTGCTTCTGATACTGATATCTGTTTCATGAATTTACCAATGACTAATGCTCAATAACTAATGCCCAATGACTAATGACTGATGACTAATGACTGCTGACTGCTGACGGCTGCCTGATGACCAAGCCCCCCTCACAGCATCCTCGGTGAGAGTTCAGCCAGCCAGGCGGCTAGGTCTGTGGCGGCGGGGGTTGGCGGCAGCGAGTTGAGATTGTCAAGGTCCCAGCGGAACACCAGTTTGTAGCCGTCCCATGAGCCTTGTGCCCCGCAATCGCGCATCCAATCCGCCGCCAGCCGGTTGTCAACCAAGGTGTAGGCGACCAAGTGTTCCAGGCCGGCGCGGAAGGCGGTCAGCCACATCACGGCTAACAACAAGGTGCCGATGCCGCGCCGCTGGTCGGCGTCGAGCACCATCGCTGAAATCTCCGCCTCGTTGGTATGAATGGCACCGCGCCACCAACTGGCGCCACCCACGCCGGGAAACTCGCGCGCCGGATCCAACAGCGCCCAGGTCACATGCCGCGCCGGATCCTGATCGAGCAAGCGGTCTAACATCGCATCGCCTATCATCTCCCCGGTGCGGGTCCAGAACCGCTGGTATCTGGCCATCGGCGAGAGCCGGCGATACGCCTCGGCCACCAGCGGGCGGTCTTCCTCTATCAATGGCCGCACAATCACTGGCGTGCCATCGCGCAATGTCAGTTCCAGCCTGTCCTTCATCGCAGCCACGCATGCAAGCTATGCCACCACGCCCGTCACCGCCACCGCGAACTTCGCCGGTCCTGATCTCGTTGAAAAATGATTTGTCACATTCTTCAGGCTTGGTCGTGATGCAACAGTCGAGCGGCTCGGACGCAAGAGAGAAAAGTCTGAAAGTCAAAAGTCGAAGGTCCGCTCAACGTCAAAGGTGATGCGGCGGCGCATGGGACTCTGAACCAACTATGGGGCTTCTCGCCGTCGCCTCAACCGGCTTGTTCGGTTTCTGTTGGCGGGAATCGCCGCAGGTCGCCGGACTACGGCAAAATCGTTGGAATCGCC
>CAISTY010000151.1 GCA_903888515.1 Akkermansiaceae bacterium
CACTGCGGGCACTCAGTCGGCCCACTTTGAATACGATCCCTTCGGGAACCTGACGGTGGATTCGTCAACCAACGCGGCAAGCTTTCCCTACCGCTTCTCCACCAAGCCCCAGGATCCTGTTACAGGCCTCTACTATTACGGCTACAGGTACTACGATCCGCTGACCGGTCGGTGGCCATCAAGGGACCCCATTGGGGAAAATGGTGGGGTGAACCTGTATGGGTTTGTGGGGAATGACGGGATTGGCGCTATTGATTTACTTGGTTTGGAAAACCCGCACGCGGACCCGACCGACCCAAAACATACTCCAGAAGCATGCAGCGAGGCAGTATGTTGTGTCGAAAACTTACGCCGACTGTTCCGCTGGATGACGGCCGCCGAAACCCGTCGATCCAATGATTTTACAGACTACTGGCGCACGCATGGAACAGAGCAAAGTTGGACGAATCATCGTCAACAGTTTACCGACACGCTTGCGAATTGTTCAAGCTGTGCAGCAATCATTTTTAAACAGTATATAGAGAATCAGTGCATTCCAAGACCACCGGAATTAAATGAATTTCCAGAATGGATGCGCAGATTAGATCGATTGGATGATCCCGGGCCATTCCGGGTGCCGGTTCCATTTCCAATTCCTTCACGGCGAACCGGAACTAGCGATGCAGGTGATGCTGCCGGAGCTGCGCTAGCATGGGGCATAGTCTGGCGCTTAGCAGTTGGGCTCGCCGACGGACCTGAACCTGGTCCATTGGACCTTGTCCTATGGGGCTCATTCGCAGCAAGCCAATAACTTATCGAATTAATCTTTAGACAATGGAATCGGACGATATGGACAACACGAATACGTTGAACATAAGTCGCGTTTTATCAATTCCAAACGCGAAGTGTTTATTTGCACACGAAATCATTAATGATGGATGCTTAGATTTTGTTATTGATGTCGCACTCGAGGCCCTGAGCATGGGAGTCGATCACGATAATATTTCTGTTTTGGCGGGCCAATCTAAGGGTCACGTCAACTATTTCGAACTTCGAGGAATGGTCCGGCGCTTTATTGAATGTTTGCAAATAGTGCCGGTTTCCGGTAGCGATGCCTTAGGTCTTTACGTGCTCTGCAAGTTAGAGTTATATATTGATGGGAAAATTACAAAAAATGAGTGCATTCAATTCTTGGCAGAAATTGGAAAAGATCCAGATTGGCGTAGATTCCATCTTCTGGATGAGATCATTGTCTGCAATGACTTGAGGTGGAGCGAGGATTCTGCTGAGGTGATCGCGGGTTGGAGAACCTTTGAGAAAGAGGTGGTCAGACTTAAGGATGCTTTAAGTATCTCTATAAATGTGTCGGAAGGTGGCGGCATGTATAAGCTAGCAGTGAATGGGGTCAGCACAGAATGGTGCTAACGGACTTTTGGGATGCTTGAGTGTTGCGGGCCGAATTGATATCGTATGAGATTCGCAAATTGACATCGTCGCTATTTTGCTGGATTACCATGCTCTCATCGGGGTTTGGTTCCGGTTTCATCGTAGTTACGGCGCTTGATGATGACGACGCCGGAAGTTGTCAGACGCCATGGGGCTCCGCCCCAAACCCCGGGATTTTGTGAGGCATGTGTTGCGGGCCGAATTGACATCGTATGAGATTTTCAAATTGACATCGTCGCTATTTTGCTGGATTTGCCTGCGGCTATGCCAGCTTGTGCCTTCGGCATTTTTGACGCCGCCGTGATCACGGCTTTCTGCGTTCCACGCTCAAATACCTCAGCTTCGTCGGCAAGGTCGCCGGTCTTGTCTCCGCCCTCAACGTCATCCCGTTTGTCGATCCCACCATCGGTGTGGTCGTGTTCGCCGCCGCCTCGATCCTCAAGGACGCTGTGAACCGCATCGGTGACCTGCTCGACGACGGCAAGCCCAACTCCAGCTTCAAGAGCTGAGAGGGGCACCATTTTTGGGGCATCACAAATCCGGGGTGTGGAGGCTTCGCTCCATGCCCCGGATTTTGCGTTTGGTGCCGCGTAGGAGCACGTGCCGCCCGCGCAAGGTATTGCGATATGGCCGACCGTCTCATGCGCCATCCGCGTCTAACAACCACCGTTGGCATACGGATTGAACGGGATCACTTGATGACCCTGCGCCGCGACTTCACACGGCGCTTCCTTCTGCCGACTGTGGGTTGGTTTTCCCACTGACCGTCCTTGGGCACGATGGCAAACCACTTGTCCGCCTGCTCCTCAGTGGTCAGTTCCCGGTAGTGCTTGAAGATGATCGACGGCGAGTTGCCCGCTTCAAGGGCGACCTGGTCGGCGCTTTTCACCTTGGCGATCCGGTAACTGATGAACGAGTGGCGCAGCACGTTGCGCGGCCATTCGATTTTCAGTGAGGCCGCCAGCGCGGAGACCGCACGGTGATGACTCTTCACTGATGGCACCACCAGCCCATTGCGCTCAAGCGGTTCCAGCCATGCGGCGAGATTGTCGGTGATCGGAATGACCCGGCGTGATCCTGTCTTGGCCTGGCCGGCACGGAGTTCGATAATCCGGCGCTCCAGATCCACGGCGGACCAGTCGAGCCGGTTGAGTTCCGCCATGCGGATGCCCGAGAACGCGCCGATGGCAAGAATCGGAACCAGATCGGCGGGGGAGTTGTGCAGCATCCGCGCCATCGTCTCCGGGCTGAAAATGTCCATGTTGTCGGTGACCACCTTGGCAATCCGCAGGTTCTCGGCGGACGTCTTCCGGTCATCCGGCAGGTAATTACGGCTGCGGGCATACGAGAAGAAGATCTTGATGCACCGGAGCATCGAGTTGCGGGTGCAGAGTTTCACGTCGAGCGAGCGGAGCCAGGCGTCGATCTGGTGGGTGTCCACTTCCATGATGTTGCCGGGGAACCTTGCGGCGAAGCGATTCAGGGTGGTTTTCAACAAGCGGAGATAGGCATTGCTGGCGCCGTCCTGTTCGCGTTGTTGGAGCATCTCGGCCACCACTTCGGGGATGGCGGCATGGCGCACCACCTTCTTGAACAGCCTGCCGTATTCCCCGGCCATCGCCGTTAGGGACTCGGTTCCCGCCAGGTCGCGGGCACGGAGGTAGTCTTCCACGGCGGTGACTAACGGAATGCCGGTTTTCCGGAGCATGGTCTCGGCCGCCTTGAAGCTGTCGCGCTCATGCGGTTTCAGATCGGTCACGTGCTGCATGCCGCCCTGGATTCGCTGCGCCACGAACTGGCCTTCCTTTTTGGCGGCATCGAGCGAGGTGAAGAACTGGCGCAGGCGTTTGCCGTCCCGGTAATGGGAGAGGGCGAAACGGACCCTGCCGCCCGAGTCGCAGCGATAGATTGGCACACTCGCCGAGCCAAATCTGGCCATGGCAACGGGTTTGCCGTGCTTGCCCCGCTTGGGGACCGGTGGGCGGGAAACCGTGTTAGAGGGTTCCGCGTGAGTTGTCGCCATTTTGTCGCCAGGGGCTTCCATGACGCTGGAAACAGTGTCAACTTGGCCGCTTTTCGCGTTCACAAGTCCTTGATTGTGAGGACTTTGGAAAAGTGGCCACCTCCGAAAAGAAGTGGTTGCGGGAGTAGGATTTGAACCTACGACCTTCAGGTTATGAGCCTGACGAGCTACCTGGCTGCTCCATCCCGCGGTTTGGACCATGCGCTTTGCGGGCGCGGGCGGGAATGATTGGCAAAAGATCGAGGCACAGGCAAGGGAAATTTTGCCTTTCTTTTGGGCGGATTGAAGGACCGGTTTCAAATCCCCTGCCAACCGAGTTTTTGCCGCAGGGCCAGATAGAACGACTGCCCTTCGAGCCGGAGCAGATGGAAGGATCTCGCGGATTTTTTCACTTCGATATGGTCGCCCGGATCGATGCGCACGCTGTCCCTGCCATCCACGGTGAAGAGCATCGGTCCGCTTGCGAGGTCTTCGGATGAAAGCTCGACGATGCACGAATCAGCTAGAACAAGCGCGCGTTGGCTCAGGCTGTGGGGACAAATCGGCGTGATCAGAAACACCGCGGCATAGGGCGCAATGAGCGGTCCACCCGCCGAGAGCGAATAGGCGGTGGAACCGGTGGGCGTGGCGACTATCAAACCGTCGGCGCGATAATCGTTGAGCAATTCGCCATTCACCCGCGCCCTGAGAGAGACCAGACGTCCGGTTGCGCCACGTGTGACGGTGATCTCGTTCAACGCGGTGAAGGAAGCCGGCGAATTGTTAGAACTATGCACGGTGGCGTCGAGCAGGGTGCGGACGCAGGTGATGAAGCGCCCTGCGGCGAGCGCTGCGGCGAACACGTCGAGTTCGTGGTCCTGACAACTCGTGAGGAACCCGAGGTTGCCGATATTGATGCCGGCGACGGGTTTTTCAAAATCACCCAGCAGGGAAAGTGCGTGGAGCATGGTGCCATCGCCGCCGATCACGGCTGCCAGATCCACATGCCGGGAGAACGAGGCCGCCGGGATGCCGCTCTGGCCGGCCAGGACGGCGGTTTGTTCTTCGAGCACGGTGGAGATTCCCTTCGCGCCAAGCGCCGCACGCAGCGCTTGGAGGGTGGGGATGGAATCCGGCTTGTGGGGATTGGCGATGATTCCGACGTTCACGATGCGCCATGATAACGTAGGAACGGCTCCGCCGCAAGCAGCTTGCCGGGTTCGTCGGTCAGGCAAAGCGGCCGAGCAGCGGGGCCAGGTCCCGCGCTGTTTCAGGCGGCCACAGATCACGCGAGGTGAACACCGCGGTGTCTAACACCCGGTGGGACGGGCTGTCGGGAGTTTCCGGAACCCTGGCGATGACGTCGCGGACGATTTGTTTGGCCATGGTGCTGTTGGCATGGAGGTTATCGAGCACGGTCTGCAAATCCACCGCCGCCGCGTCTGTTTTCCAGCAATCGTAGTCGGTGACGAGGGCGAGCGTGGCCATGGCGATCTCCGCTTCCCGGCAAAGGCGCGCCTCCGGCGCATTCGTCATGCCGATGAGATCGGCGCCCAACATGCGATGCATCGCCGCCTCGGCACGGGTGGAGAATGCGGGGCCGTTCATGCACAGATAGGTTCCGCCATCATGCACCCTGGGTGCCAGTGCGCGGGCCGCCGCTAACAAAAAGCCTCGCATATCCGCGCAATAGGGATCGGCGAATTCGACATGCGCGGCGATGCCGCGTCCGAAGAACGTGTGTTTCGCGCCGGTGCCGGTACGGTCGATCAATTGGTCCGGCACCACGATGTCACGGGGTGCCAGTTGCTCGCGCAGGCTGCCCACCGCGCTCACGGAAACGAGCCAACGCACATTTAACGAGCGCAACGCCCAGAGGTTGGCGCGATGATTGATTTCATGGGGCAGCAACCGGTGTCCCATTCCATGGCGTGGCAGAAAACAAATCCGCCGCCCGCCCAGCCATCCGAGGGTCACCTTGTCCGACGGCGCGCCGAACGGAGTCTGGATCTCGCGCACCTCGATTTTTTCCAAATCCTCCATCTCATACAATCCGCTGCCCCCCACAACACCAATTGCGGGCTCATTGTTGCGTGCTGAAATCATGGGCACCGGGATAACAGGTCGCAACCCGGCCGGCAAGGCCACAGCGTGAAAAAGTGGACTAACAGGCCGGAATGGCCTCCGTTCGACACCCATCCGCCACCAGAATCCTTGCAAGTGCCAACATGCTGTAGTTACGTCGAGTTTTCTGTCTGGTCTCTGGTCTCTGGTCTCTGGTCTCTGGTCTCTGGTCTCTGGTTTCTGGTTTCCGGGGTCTGAGGCGAAGCCTCGCTAGGGATTGCGTCATTGCAAGCGGCCCGGTGGCGGATTCGTTAGCGATGGTCAGTTGGGTGCGGAGTCTTTTTTCCGTTTCTTTTTATCCGTCGTATCCTCACCCGTGCCATTTGTGCCTGTTGAGCGGCGTTGGGGAGTCGGTTGGACTTTCTGTTCACGCGGCGTCATATCGATTTTACGGGGTTCGATAGTGCCCCTCCCTTTGGGTTCGCGCGGTGTGAAATCGGTCTTGTCGATTTTACGGGGTTCGATAGTGCCCCTCCCTTTGGGTTCGCGCGGTGTGAAATCGGTCTTGTCGATTTTGCGGGGTTCGATAGTGCCCTTGCCCTTGGGTTCGCGCGGCGTGAGATCGGTCTTGTCGATTTTGCGGGGTTCGATGGTGCCCTTGCCCTTGGGTTCGCGCGGTGTGAGATCGGTCTTGTCGATTTTACGGGGCTCGATGGTGCCCTTGCCTTTGGGTTCGCGCGGTGTGAGATCGGTCTTGTCGATTTTGCCCGTGTCCAATTGGGGATTGTTCTTGTCTCCCTTGGGCAGTCGACCGGTGGTGACGGACTTCGGATCATCCCCCAGTGTTTTGTGTGACTTCGGCATTGCAGGTGGCAATTGGTCCTTACTCAACTCACCGGTTGACTTGCCGACGATCGGAGATTTCGGGAGTTTTACTTTTTTGGGTTCCGCGACCTCGCCCGGTTTCAACGCTGCCGTGTCCACACCCTTGGATTCCAGCGTGCGCCGTTCGTCGCGGGTTTTCCGCACTTCCTTGTCACGCTGGACCAGCATGTCCTTGTCCTCCTTGGCAACCTTCTGTAATTTCACCGGTCCGTCTTTCTTTTTGGCCAGTTGATCGATGGGCTCGGCCATATGCTTCCCGTGTTTTTTGGACTCCGCACTGTTGGCATCCAATTTGCGCATGTCGTCCCAGGTGCGCGGCGGGCGGGCGTCTTCGTGATCGCGGCGATACTTGAAGTCCATTTCCACGCGCTTATGCCATCCATGGTCGTCGCGATGCCTCCAGCGATTGTGGCAATAAATCGGGTCATATCCGAATCTGTGGGAGTGGTATGCATACGCCGCATAGTACCCCCCCCTGCCATAGTGGGGTGCATAGTAGTCGCCGAAATAGTAGTGGTGGTAGCGAGGCCGCAGGAACAAATGCTCCACGAACAAGCCCAGATCGAGCACGATGGATGGCGAGTAGTGATAGCCTCGGCGCGGATACAAACCCGCGTTGAAAAAGATCGGCGCAAAGAGCATGCCGCGCCGCGCCACCGTATAATCCCAATAGCCGTCGACGAAGATATATCCGCGCGGGGTCCACACATAATGGGAGGGCATCCAATCCCAATCCGCCCGGCCCATCGTCCAATAACCGGGACTCCATGCGTAACGCTGCTGACGCCAGATCCAGTTTCCGGGCGTCCACTGATGGTCATTGGATGGAGCCTTGGTGCTGGGGCCGTCCTCCAGGGTCTTGGGGGGGGCGGGCAAATACGTCGTATCCTCACTCGTGGCGTTCGCCCAATACCCGGACGTCCATTGGTAACCGTCCGTACATTTCCCCCAATATCCGGCCATCCATTCGCGGCCTGGCGGCAAGGCGCGCCAGGTGCCGCTGACCCACAGGAAGTCGCTGCGTTCTTCATCCCACGCCCAGTAGCCCGGGATCCAGGTGACGTTGTCGCCCTCGGGCCGCTCATCCGGCGGGACTTCCTCGATGGCTTCGGGCGGTTCCTTCGCCACGATGACCCCCGGTTCGGGATTGAAGGTGACCATTCCGGCAAAGGCCTCGTGCACCGGCCCGCGGGTGAGCACTTGCGCCGACTGCTCCTCGGTGTTGGTTTCCTGGGCTTGGCAAATGGCCGTGTTCCAACCGTAAACCATAAGGCCTGCCAGCACTGAAGCCAGACAACCTTGGACCGCGAAGCGGGCACTGAGGGTGCCTGCCCGGCTTGATAATATCCTGCACGTTTGCATGATTCGGGGAGTTTTCATGGACTAGTTCTAACTTTGTTGTGTTTTCATCACTTGGGGAAAACGGGACACCGCGTGATCACCCTGTCCTATGGGTTTTATCCCTGATTGGGATCATTCCGTCTCCCATCAGGATGGCAGACAATTGCCGGGCGCTCAGCCCGTGTCAAGAGCTATGTTTTTTTGTCATGCACCCGGTGGCGGGTGGCGCAGCTCAAGGTTGGCCGTCTTGGACGGTTTGCCGGAGCCGCGCGCCGACCTCGTCGGGAGTTCCGCTGGAATCGATCACGCGGGTGAAGGGTTCATCTTTGAGCGAAAGGAAGATTTCGCGGCAGCGCTGGAGGTTTTCGCGTTGTTCGAACGCGTTGGCGGAGTCGCCCCGGGAACCGATGCGTTGAAGGGCCATGTTCACATCGATATCCAGAATCAACAGGAGGTCGGGAACAGGCGCGAATTGCTCGTTGAGACGGCGGATTTCAGCGGGATCGAAGCCGCGCGCTCCCTGATAGGCCATGGTCGAGAAATAATATCTATCAAGAATCACCACCTTGCCGGCGGCGAGTGCCGGACTGATGGTTTCCGCGACGTGCTGGCGGCGGTCATTGAGGAAATACCGGAGTTCGTCCTCAGGGGACAGGCGGCCGGTGGCGGCGGATGCGCGGAGTTGCGCGCCCCACGGGCCGTCGGTCGGCTCGCGGCTGAGCACGACCTCGCGGCCATGTGCCACGAGCCACTCGGCGAGGCGGCGGGCCTGGGTGGATTTGCCGGTGCCATCGATACCTTCGATGACGATGAAGAGTCCGCGTTGCATGAATGTTAGATATATCGGGATTCGAGGTGGGCGAGGTAGTCGTGGGTCGACGGGAAGCTGCCGGTGGCCTGTTGCATGAGGTCGGCGGGATCGAGTGTCGCGCCGTGGGCGTGGATGGATTGGCGCAACCAGTTGAGGAGCGGGGCGTAGTCGGCCTGGTCGAGGGCGGCGGCGATGGCCGGATCCTTGCGGGAGGTGGCGCAGAGTTGGGCGGCGTTGATATTGCCCAGCGTGTAGGTGGGGAAATATCCGAGTCCGCCCATCGCCCAATGGATATCCTGCAGGCAGCCCATCCGGTCGTTTTCCGGAGTGAAGCCAAACAGGTCGTGGAAGCTCTCGTTCCATGCCGCGGGCACGTCGGCTACGGAGAGGCTGCCGTTGAGCATCCGGCGTTCGAGGCCGAAGCGCAGCAGGATGTGGAGATCGTAGGTGGCTTCATCCGCCTCTACACGGATTGGCGAAAATGCGGCGCGCCAAAGGTAGGCGAGGAAGTCGTCTAACGGAAATTCCGCGAGTTGGGGGAAGCATTCCCGCGCCACGGGATACCAGCAATCCCAGAAGGCGCGCGAGCGGCCGACATGGTTTTCCCATAGGCGGGATTGCGATTCGTGGATGCCTAACGAAACGGCGGACCCCGAGGGCAGCCCGAAGTCCGCGCCGGGGAGGCCTTGCTCGTACAGGCCGTGACCCGCCTCGTGCAACACGCCGAACAGCGAGGAGGTGAAGTCGGTCTCGTCGTAGCGCGTTGTTAGACGCACGTCACGCGGGCCGAGGGTGGTGCAGAACGGGTGGGTGGTGGTGTCGATGCGGCCAGCCTGGAAATCAAAGCCGATGGCGCCGGCGATGCGCGCGTTCAGTTGTTGTTGTGCGGCCATCGGATAGGGACCCGGCGGGAGCGCGGGCTTGCGGGCGGCGGATTTTGCGACGGCGCGGGCGGCGATGTCGCGGAGGTCCGGGCGCAGGGCGTCGAACAAGGCGGCGACGGCGGCGGTGGAAGTGCCGCGCTCATAGCCCTCTAACAGCGCGTCGTAGGGCTCGCCGGTGTAACCCCAGAGATCGGCTTTCTCGCGGGCAATGCCGAGCAAGCACTCCAGATGCGGGGCGAAGGCGGCGAAGTCCGCGCGTTGACGGGCATCGGCCCAGGCATGTTTGGCGAGCGAGCTGGCGGACGATTCGCGGGCGACGAGTGCGACCGGCAGTTGGGTAGCGCGCATGAATTCCCGGCGGAGTTCGCGCAGGTTGGCGGTGTGTTGCGGATCCTCGCCGGAGTCGGAGGTTTCCGCGGCATCGAGGGCGTTGTGCCATGCGGCGGAGGTGGCGAGTTCGTGGGCGCGCGCCGCGAGCCAGGCAAGTTGCGCGGCCCGGTGCCCGGCGGCCGCATCAGGCAAATAGGTTTCCTGGTCCCAACCGATCACCTCGGCGCAGGAACGGATCACCGCAAGCTCGCGGGCTTGTTCGAATATCGACATGCCGGATGATGGAATCATAGTGGCGTCCAGGCAAAGCCGGAAGTTGCGTCCCGCTCCGTTTGCAGGAGACCTCATCTCCATGGCGGAATTCCATCAGCCGGGGATACGGCAATCGCAGCGTAGCTGGAGCATCCTGCTCCAGACCGTGCCCGGAGCGTCCCGCTCCATCTGCCGGATATCTCATCTCCGTTGCGGAATTCCAACAGGCGGGACTTCCGCAATCGCAGCGTAGCTGGAGCATCCTGCTCCAGACCGTGCCCGGAGCGTCCCGCTCCGTTTGCCGGATGCCGCATCTCCGTGGCGGAATGCCAACAGCCGGGACGCCTGTTGTCCAAGACAGCCGGGACGGCTATCCTCCAAAAATCAAATTCCTGGAAATAATCCTTGCAACGGCAAAAAAAACCGCCTTTCTGCACACGTGTGCAAGCTGGATTCCAGCACCGCATTTCCTCCTTCCTCCTCTCCTTCATCCTTCATCCTTCATCCTTTCATTCTTCATCCTTCATCCTTTCATCTGCCCCCAACCCCAACCATTGAGTATTGAGTATTGAGTATTGAGTATTGATAATTGCTGACCACTGATTCGTGGTCACGGCATGCCAACCCCAACCCACCTAAGAATATAAGTTACCTGATTATGAAAACAACACGGAATATCATCCAACCTCTAAGAAATCATCTCAAACCCCTCGCCCTCGCGGTCACTGCGGGGGTGTTGCTAATGTCGCACACGCCCGCCGTAGCGAACATCACGCTCACGGATACCGGGACACAATGGGCGGGTGGTGCCATTAACAACGCCACGATCAGCAACAACTTCACCGTCAATGCCTCGGCCAACGTCCTCGTCGTAAGCATTGGCACGCGATCGCAAGGCTCACCGCTCAACGCTGGTACCGTCCCCGTCGTCAAGTACAACGGGGTAACCCTGATTCGTGCCGCAGAGGCGTTGGGCCAAAACGCCAACTATCTCAGCGCGATGACTTATTACATGTTCGAGCCGCCTACGGGAGCCGCCCTGCCGCTGGAGGTAAGTTTCCCTGGAACTAACGTTCTCACTTACGCGGTCGATGCTTATACGCTTGGAGGGGTTGACGTTAGCAGACAGCCGGAGTTGTTCCCGGGCTGGACTGCGTCCGCGGTTCCACCAGTCAACAACCTTTTAACCTCTAGCGTCACGCTGAACAATTTAATTTCGGGTTCTTGGGTGGCGGACACCGCAGCCTTCCGCAATCCCGGTACCGGTGTCTTTACCGCCGCCGTCACCAGCGGCACCTTTGGTGCGCTCAATACCAGCGGCCCCGTCACCGGCGCCCTCACCGACACTACTGGGCACCTCTGGGCACATAGAAGCTCGGACAGTATCTTTGGCGGCGCGCTGGTCGAGAATGTCACATCCCCGACCGTGACCGTCCAGCACACGGTGGGCGCGGCAGGTTTCGCCTTCAACGTCGCGGGAGTAGCTTTTGCGCCGCTGGCAGGTACCGGCTACACCATCAGCGGTACGATCAGCGTTTATGATGCAGGAACAGGAGGGGTTCCGGACGGCGCTCTCGTTGAACTGAAGGTGGGTGGCGTTGTGCACGCCCAAAAGACCGTCCCCAGCGGGGGAGCCTATTCGTTCACGGTCCCGGTCGGTACCTACACCATCCGGGCCAGCAAGTCTCCGTATCTCCCGATCGAGTCGTCAGCCATCGTCGTCACCGACACCAACGTCACGCAGGATCTCACTCTGCCCCAAGACACCATCCCGCCCGTGTGGGCCAGTGGTTGGCCCAAGACCACCGACGTCGGCTCCACCGGCTTCTCAGCCCGCGTTAAGACCGATGAGATCGGCACCGCCTATTACGTTGTGGTTGCCAATAATGACCCCGCCCCCGACTCTGCCCAGGTGGCAGCGGGCACTGACAGCTCTAACAACCCTGCCCTCAAATCCGGCAGCATCAGCATTACAGCAGCCAATACCGAATTCTCCGCCGCCGTCACCGGCCTCGCCCAAAACAGCTTCTTCGATGTTTACTTCGTCGCCAAAGACCCCTCAGGCAACCTGCAAGGCAGCCCGGTCAAACTCGATATCGGCACTCTCCTAAATCTCTACACGGAGAACTTCATAGGCAACACGGCTACGGGGATAGCGATATACAATGCTGGAATCGGCTGGAATGCTGATGGCGGTGGCTATGCCGTTCTGGATGGGGACAGCAGATCCGTACCGTGGGGAAGTGTGACCACTCCGGACGGGGATTACTACTACTCGGCCAGGGGGCCCGGAGACTCGGGACCGACGATAGTCTATTCCAATGCCGGTGATGACAATGGTCTTGTAAATGGGAAACTTCCCATCCTGGATGCCGCCCGCATCGGCACGACGTTCATGGTCGATTGGGCCAGCAGCACAACCAAGGGGGCGTACTTCACGGCCGAGGTTGGCGGCAAGTGGTATGTGAGCGATCTTTTTGGCACCGGTACCACCAACCATGGAACCATGTCGGGCCGCACCGTCACGCAATGGGTCTCGAACCAGACCATCAGCGCGGAAACCGGCACTTGGTACGAATGGGAATATGGGAATAGATTCGGGGTGTCAACCATTCCTCTCGTGGGTTTGCCGGCGGGCAATATCACGCGCGTCGGCCTCTGGTGGGCCACCACCCTCAACGGCGATTCGTATGCCATCGATAATTTCCGCATTGACGCAACTCCCGCCAGCTCCACCTACGTCTGGGATGGCGGCACCGGGAATTGGGCCGACGCCAACTGGTCTTTTGGCGGTTCTCCCGGCCAACCACCCGCAACCGGGTACGACATGTTCATCGACACCGTCGGCGGCAACAACGTCACCGTTAACGCCAACTTCTCATCCGCGCTTTCGGCAAACGTCGGCCTGACCAACGCCGCCACACTCACCGTCAACAGCAGCGTGACGCTGGGAGTGATTCAAGAGGTCAACGTGGGTTCATCCATTTCGCTATCCAGTTCGCTGCAAGTCGACGGTAAGCTGACGTCCCCTTCGGTCGTTTCGAGTGGAACCGTCGCCATCTCCAACACCGGCATCGTCAATGCGAGTTCCCTCTTCCAGATCAACGGAGGTTCACTCACTTCCAGCAGTACCGGCGCGCTGAATATCGGCACCGGTGGACTCATGCTGGCTGGCGGCACGGGAGCGACGCTTGATGGTCCGCTGAGTATCACGGGCGGCACTATCACGCTGACCAGCGGTACGCTGACGTACAACAACGCAAGCCCTGCAAGCCCTGCAGTGCTGGTGTTCAAAGGCGGCACGCTGGCCGGCACCGGTTCGGTGGTGCCCACCAGCCGGTACGAAGTTTACAACGCGACCGTTAACAACAGTCTGTCCGGTGCGACGGCATCGTTGCTCGCCGGGTCCGGCATCGTAACACTCACCGGCAGCAACAACTACGGCGGCAATACGACGATCCAGTCGTATCCCGCAAGGACAACCCTGAGGGTGGCCGACGTTGCAGACCTGAACAGCACCGGCGGGTACCTGTATTTCGACGGTCGGGCGCTCTACCAGTTCGGGCCCAACGGGCGGCCCGCCACTTTGGAGTCCAAGGGTACGCTCACCCGGACCATCGGCACGGGCGCCCAGGGGATCTCATTTACCGGTCCTACCGGCGATGGCAATCCGGCGCTCTGTTTCGCCGCCGTCGGCGGCCCGCTGAATATCGACCTGAACGGCGGCGTCGGCGCGACGATTGCCTGGGATGGTGCAACCGGTCTTAATAACTCATACCTCATCTTGGGTTCCACGAATGCCGACAACGTGGTTACCATCAAGAACGGGCTGAACATGAGCACGGCAGACCGCGAGATCGAGGTCGTCGACAACCCGGGTTCGCCTAACGACTCCGTGGTCATCCAAGGTGGTATCAGAAACGACGCCACTGCCCGCAAGCTCACCAAGTCCGGCAATGGCACCCTGACCCTCAAGGGCGTCAACACCTACACCGGCAGCACCACTGTTAGCAGCGGCACGTTGATTTTGGACGTCGGTGCGCAGCTCAAGTTCGTCATCCCTGCCAGCAGCGGCGGTGCCAGGATTATCAGTGGTGCCGGGACCGTCGTCCTCAACGGCGATTTCTACATCGATACCGCTACCAACACCGATGGTGCCGCTATCACCACAGGAACATGGCAGTTGGAAAACGTGCCGTCGCTCACCACCGCGTACGGCACCTCCTTCCGCGTTGTCAATAGTGCGGGCAACCCATGGAATGACGCCGGCAGCGACAAGTGGACCAAAATCGTCGGTAGCAAGCTCTACACCTTCGATGAAACCAACGGCACCCTCGCCCTTAGCGAGGCTCCCACCACCGGTTACGCAGTTTGGGCGAACGCCAACGGCGTGAGCCTCATTCCCTCCGAGGATTCCAACAATGATGGCGTTGCCAATGGCGTGGCCTACTTCATGAACAAGACCGGCCTTGCCACCAACCCGGCCATCAACGGCACCACCAAACAAGTGACCTGGCCCAATGGCGGCAAGATCGCCAGCAGCCAATACGGCATCGAGTTCGTCGTCCAAACCTCCAGCGACCTCCAGACGTGGACGGATGTTCTCGACACGGACCTCAATCTCATCAACACCGACTATAGTGCCGGTCCCCCCGCCGTTGACGGCGAGCTCAGCTACACCCTGACGGGTGCCAGCCCCCGCTTCGTACGCCTCAAGGTAACCCCGAACTGACCCGCAGCCCGCGCTGCCGGGAAATCACCCGAACCCCAACCAACCCCAGGGCCGCCGATCACAAATCGGCGGCCCTTTGCGTTCTGCGGTAGCGCGCTCTCGATGAGAGCGCATGCCAAGGAGGCATGCAAGAGGCACACTCAAGAGAGGCATTTAAAAGAGGGGCATTCAAGAGGGGCACGGGCGGGACGCCCGTGATTTTCTTCCCCAACGGGCGAGCCGGCTCGGCTGAGCTCGCCGAACGCGCCCGTTCCCCTCTTCTTTTTTTCTACTCCAGACTCGCCGCCAATGATCCGCCGCCTTCAAGCGATCTGTCCTTGTCCAGCTCGATGCATTCACTCTTCATGGGCCGGGCGGTTTGGAGACCGCCCCTCCTTGGTAACTCTCCCACACCCGCCATCTGCCATGCACTGTTAGGACGCACTCTTTCGCGATCCCGTGCGATCCATACACCGGAAGTTATCATAGAAGACTTTAGCATCAAAAAAAACCGGACCATGAAAACCATCTTTCTCCTCCTGCCTGGCGCGCTGTTCCCTATCCTCGCGCAACCTTCCCTTGCGGCCCCGGCTGACACGACCTATCCGCCGAAGATTGCAATGACCGCCGTGCGTGCCGCAGTGGACGCCGCGCCCCGGTCGCATCCGCGGCTCTTGGTCACCGGGGCGCAGTTGAACGCCCTGCGGACGCCATTTCCCGCCGGAACGCCGAAGCGGGCAGTGGCGGACCATCTCGTGCGCGAGGCCAAGGATCTGCTCAGCCGGGCACCGGTCACGCGCACCTTGGAAGGGCGTCGTTTGCTGGGCCAGTCCCGGCGATGCGTCGAGCGGGTGCTGGTATTGTCCACGGCTTTTCATCTGACGGGGGACGCGCGTTTTGCGCAACGCTGCGAGCAGGAGATGCTGGCTGCGGCGGCATTCAGCGACTGGAATCCCAGCCATTTTCTGGATGTCGGCGAGATGACCCTGGCGCTCGCTGTCGGTTACGACTGGCTGTTTGACAAACTGTCCCCCGCTACCCGCGCCACGATCCGGGAGGCCATTGTGGAGAAAGGGGTGAAGCTGCCGTTCGAGACACGGCACAAGGGCTGGGTGCGCGCGCGCAACAACTGGGGCCAGGTCTGCCATGGCGGCCTGACCGCCGGTGCCCTGGCCGTGCTCGAGGACGAACCGGACCTGGCGGCCCGCACGGTCCACAACGCCCTGATGAACGTGCCGGTCTCGATGGACGCCTTCGCCCCGAAAGGCAGCTATCCCGAAGGACCGGCTTACTGGGCCTATGGCACGACCTACAACGTCGTGCTCATTGCCATGCTCGAAAGCGCCCTCGGCTCGGATTTCGGTCTGTCCAAGGCACCGGGCTTCGACCACACCGGCCAGTATCCGGCCATGGTCACCGGTCCTTCCGGATCGACGTTCAACTACGCCGACGGCGGCGACGGGCGCGGGCTGGAACCGGCCCTGTTCTGGTTCGCCCACCGCTACAAGCGGCCCGACTGGATCCACGAGGAGTTCGAGCTGCTCCGGCAAAAGATGTCCTCCGGCGGACGGTTCCTTCCCCTGACGTTGTTCTGGATGCAGGACGCCCATCCTTCCTCGAAGTTGAACATGCCGCTGCACTGGTCCAGCGAAGGATCCGTGCCGGTCACCGTGCATCGCAGCTCATGGACCGATCCCAACCGCGTGTTCCTCGGTTTCAAGGGCGGATCCCCCTCGGCCAGCCACGGTCAGATGGACATCGGATCGTTTGTGCTCGATGCGGACGGTGTGCGCTGGGCGATCGATCTCGGGGCGGAAGGCTATCATGCCATCGAGGCGCGCGGGATGAACCTCTGGAGCAGCGCACAGGACTCGGAACGCTGGACCATTTTCCGGCAGATGAATCTCGGTCACAACACCCTGGTCATCGACGGTCAACTCCAGCAGGCCAGCGGATCCGGCCGGATCACCAGCTTCTCGGAGCATCCCGCATTCCCGCATTCCGTACTCGACCTGTCCGAGGTTTACAAAGGCCAGGCCGGAACCGTCCATCGCGGTGTCGCCCTGCTGCCCTCGCGTTGCGTCCTCATCCAGGACGAGCTGACCGGGCTGCGTCCGGGCGCGAAGGTCCGCTGGGGCATGATCACACCCGGGAAACCGGGACGGACCGGCGCGGCCGAAATGCTACTACGTCAGGACGACCGGAGCCTGGAACTGGTCCTCCTTTCGCCGTCGGACGCAGTGTGGCAGACGGCCGACTCGGCGAAGCCCCGCAATGCGTGGGATTCGCCGAGTCGCGGCACGGTGCTGGTGCAGTTCGAGGCCGTCGCACCGGCGGATGGCCGGCTGAAACTGGTCGTGCTGGCCATGCCTGGCAGCGCGACGCGTCCGGCCGCAGGGGACTTGAAACTCACGGCACTGGCCGACTGGAAGTAGGTCATGCCTTCAGGGCGGACCTTGCCCCCGGCGGGAGTTCCTCGTCCGGATTCGCCTGCCCGCCGCCAGTGTTGTGAGGTCGCGCTCGCCCGCGACATCCTGGTGTCCGATCGGACATCAGGATGTCCAGTCAGTCCAGTCTCACGCTCCGATGCACCGGGACATCTGCGTGTCCGATCGGACATCAGGATGTCCAGTCCAGCTCGATGCATTCACTCTTCATGGGCCGGGCGGTTCGGAGACCGCCCCTCCTTGGCAACTCTCCCACACCCGCCATCTGCCAGGCGTTGTCAGGATGCGCCGGTCCCGCCTCACGCTCCGACCCATCCGCCATCGCTGGTTGCGATCAGGACATGCCAAGCATCTGCAGCCAGTGTGAAAGATTTTTTTGGCAGAAGGAAACAGAGGTTTTTGAAAGTGCGGAGATGACGAGCCCTGCGGTCCTCCGTTCTCTCTGTTTTCTTCTGTGCAATTCATTTCGGGTTGGGATGAATTCATGTGGCGATTCAGAAGTCGCGGCGAAGTGGCTGGCGAAGTGGCTGGCAAAGTGGCTGGCGCGTCCCGCGCCAGACCGTGCAAGGAGCGTCCCGCTCCGTGGCGGAGACCTCATCTCCGTGACGGAATTTCAACAGGCGGGACGCCCTGTTGTCCAAGACAGCCGGGACGGCTATCCTCCCCTCTTCCACCCCCCCAAAAAAAATTCAAATTTCCGAAATGAAATCTTGCGCCCGCCAAATATCGCGTTTCTTCGCGTCTGTATGCCGGACTTCAGCACAGCATTTCATCCTAGAAACAGAAATGGAACCACGGATGAACACAGATTCACACGGATAATCAAAGAGTTATGAATGCTTGGCCTCTCACCCGCTGGGTGCGAGTTGGATTCTTCACAAGTCTCTTACAATCAGTGTCCATCCGCGTTTATCC
>CAISTY010000152.1 GCA_903888515.1 Akkermansiaceae bacterium
CAGACCTCACTAAACGACCTCGAATTCGACGAAGGGGAGAGCAAGTTCAGTTCCTCCAATTTCTCGGATTTTCGAGAGTCGGGTGGTTTTGTTAGTTTTCCGGACCATCTTTGATGCGCACGCTGATTTGTTCCTTGCGGGTTAGGCGGAGCCGGAGCGGGCTGGCGCTGCCATCGGGCAGGGTGAGACCGCCGGCATTGAGTTGTTCGAGGTGTGCCGTGATGATTTTGCGGAGTTTGGGCGGGTAGTTGACTTGTGGCACGAGGTGGACTTCGATCTCGGTTCCCGTCCAGCGCAGGGCGCCGTCGCATTGGGTGAGTTGGCGGTAGTGGTCGTGATCGTCGCGGTAATTGTCGTAGGCGGCCTTGAAGGGTGCGAAGAACCGGTAGAACAGATTCCTGGCAGTGATCTTGATGGCGTCCATGAGGGTTTTGTTACTCAGGTCCATGCGCACCATTTCCTGGCGGATGAGTTGGTCGATGCGCGAGACTTCCTTTTCCAACGCGGATTTCTCCACCTCGTTGAGGAGGATGAGTTGATGAAGGCTGTCGATTTTGAGGACTCGTTGCTGGCGGTATTTCTCATGGCGTTTGCCGGCGTTGTGGAGGCGGGCGAGTTCCTTGCTTTCCGCAGCGGTGGCGGGTGAAGTGTTAGAGTTGGGTGCGGCGCGGCTGGCGATGACGTTTTGGATCTCCTCAAGGCGTTGTTGGCGTTGGGCCTGGTCGCGTTGTGCCCGGTCGGCGGCGAGGAGTTGGCGGGCTTGCCGCCCGTCGAGTTGCCGGCCGATTTTGACTTTCTCCACGTAGGCGAGGTTGGGGACCTGGCGGTCGGTGAGTTCGTCGCGCAGTTGCTCGTAGGGAGTGGAGCGGTAGCTGGTGATCTGGTTGATGCCAAAGTGTTTGTTGAGATATTTGAAGTCGTTCTCCTGAATCCAGCGGTTGAACATGAGGCGCACGATTTCCCGGACCGGGCGTTGAGTGTCGTCGGTGAGGATGGAGAGTTGGACGGTCTTTCCGTTAGGATTGGTGGCCCTGACAATGATCTGGCGGATGGCCGGGTTTTTGGCCCAGGGGCGGTGGATGTATTCAAAGTGGTAGGGCCGATGGTCGCGGGAGTTGTTGCGTTGGCGGCTGAAGGTGTGGAAGCCGTAGGTGCCTGCGGCGCGGTGTTGGGCGGCGAGGGTTTCCCAAGGGGTGTCTTTCTCCGCCTGATAGCCTTTTTCCCAGGTGATGAAATGTATGTTAGGATCGGTAAGGACCTGGTTGAAGACGTCATTGCTGTAGATGCCGCGGTCCACAATGACGGTGAGGACACGCTGCGCACTCCATTGGAGGCTGGCGCGAAGGCGGCCGATGAGGGGAAGGAAACGGCTGCGGAGGTCCTCGAAGTTATCGGTGCATTCGAAATAGACAGGGTGGCCTTGGGAGGTGTGGATATAGTCGCTGTTGATGAGCTTGTCAGCCCAGCGGATGGCGGCGCACCAGCCCTTGAGGATGTTCTGGGTGCCGGTGTAGTGGGTGGTGTGCGGATCGTAGTAGAGGTCGTTGTCGTCGGCGGGGATGGCGAGTTGTTGATAGTTCCAGCGCAGCACCGCATCGATGGTGGCGGGAGTGGCGAGGCGGACGAGTTGTTCGCGCTGGGGCGTGGGGAAACGCACGGTTTGGCCGAGAAGATCGCCGAGGTCCTCCCAGTTGAGATACTTGGTCTGTTCGATGTTGACGGCTCCTAACAGGACGCTGCCGAGCCATTGGGCGAGCAGAGGCTCGGGCGGGCTGGTGGCTTGGGCGACGGCGGCGAGCTCGTTAGCGAAGACGAGCATGCCGACATGGTCGCAAAGAATGGCCTCGCCGGGCCGGGGTTGCCAGTTTGGGGGAAAGTTTGGAGGAAAGCACTTGCTCGGGGGCGGCTCGCCCTCGGGAGGAACCATGTCGCTGCAATCGGCCTGGGGGCCTGTTTCGGCGGCAATGTCGACGAGGTCGTCGGTGGTCGTTATGGAGTTTTCCGGGCAAGCGGCCTCCTCCAACCCGCGAAACGGCGGCGGCCCTGTTAGAACGGGCGGCGCACCAGACATGGCGGCGCTACTCTCCTTGGTTTCGCAGGTGATTTGCCGCAGTGTTTCCCCGGAAAGTTTCACATCAAAGAAGCTTTCAATCTCCCGGATCAGCGTGACGCGGTAATTGGGGCACCCTTCGGCGAGCAGTTCGGCCCGCCGGAGGGCCACGTATTTGTCGATGGCGGGCGTGCGCTTCCGGTTCACCCAACGGCCCAGCATGACGCGGTGGAGGATGTCGGGGTCGCGGGAGAGGATGGCCAGGCCCCATGAGCGGATGGTTTTGCGATCGGATTTGAAAACATCCTCAAGGGTGGTGACCATGACCCCCGCATTGTAAAGACGGCCAACCATCATCTTGAAGGCCATGTCATCGGGATCATCAGGCACGACCTCCATGAGTTCCAAGCCATAGAAAACCCTGATGGATTGTCGGTCTTCGGTGGCGTAGAGGGTGAAGCAGGGGTTGCGTTTGTCCGTGGGTAGGATCAGTTGGCGGGCGTGGTAGGACTCCATAAAACAAGGTGGCCGTGGTGGTTGCTCTCCATCACGCTAGCCACCGTCGCCCGTCCTGCCAACCTGGCACGAAAAGTTTCGTTCAGTCCGCAATCCGGGATGCTGGATCGGAAACCAGCGGATAAGCCGCCAATTCGGAGGATCTTAACTTGCTCGCCTCTTCGGCTTTATCGAGGTCGTTTAGTGAGGTCTG
>CAISTY010000153.1 GCA_903888515.1 Akkermansiaceae bacterium
ACAACTTCCGGCGGCGTCATCATCAAGCGCCGAAACTACGATGAAACCGGAACCCAAACCCGATCAGAGCGTGGCAATCTAGCAAAATAGCGACGATGTCAATTTGCGAATCTCATACGATATCAATTCGGCCCGCAACACTTACGAGTCGCACCATTTGACTCCATCAACAGAGGGACTGCCGCCAGTAGCTTTCCTTTGCCATCAGCATCTCTGAAACTTTTAACATCCTCTGCTATTGCCTCTGGATCGGGAACAAAGAAACTACCAATAGCGTTTACTGTTTTTGTGCCAGCCCCATCGGTAACATTATCAACCCATTTCTCCACCCCGCGTATTCCCTGATCAATCGATTCTAGCAGGAAAAGCCCCTCTGGATCGAACATTGTCCATGGATTTTGATTCACGTAAACAGGAACACCCAACGTGCTGTCGTAGAGCCACACGCCGATTTCCCTGTCGGGATCAGCGATTTCGAGCGGCATTCGGGCCGGTGCTTCGGTGTGAAGCAAAAAATTCCCATAGTGCGGATCTGTGGCCGCAGCGTTGAATGCCGCCGCCGCGCTCCCTGCCAGACCAAGCAAAAACGCCAGTACCGCAAGGAGCGGAGCAAGCAAGGTGTGGCAACGACGGTTCACGCCGCGAGGGATAGCAGCTAGGAGCGGCTAAAGGAAGAGGCGACTTTTACACGCCGTGCTCGTGCCAGCGCTTTTCCGCCGGGTGACAGGCTGCGCCCCATCCGAATGACCGCGTGAACGCGGGTCATGCCCCCTGCAACGTCATGGGCGCGGCATTTTGAGTCCTCTGCCATGCCTCACAAAATCCCGGGGTTTGGGGCGGAGCACCATGGCGTCTGAATTTTCCGGCGTCGTCATCATCAACCGCCGAAATTACGATGAAACCAGAACTAAAACCCGATGAGAGCGTGATAATCTAGCAGAATAGCGACGATGTCAATTTGCGAATCTCATACGATATCAATTCGGCGCGCAACATTGACCCGGTGGCCGTTGTTTCGGCGACAGCGTGAGGGCGTGCGATTCAGGGCGTCGCGATTTTAGGTTAGGGAGTCCCATGAAAGCGACAACACCAGTTTTCCGGTTGTGGCGCTCCAGACATCGCCGCTAGTGGTGAGCAACATGGTCCCTCCGTTTAAGAATGCTCCCGCGAAAACATTCGGGAACCTGGCAAGCGGTGTGACCGATTCGCAATCGCTACCAAAATCGACAAGCGCACATCCCGAACCTTCATAATCAAACACGAGTCCGACGAACGCCATGGTCTCCTTGTTGTAGGCTATAGGGCTGCAATTATAGAACGTAGGACGTCCGGGCGTGGATCCCGTGATGCATTTTGCCTGTAGGTCGTAGCAAACAACTTCGCCGTTGGGACTCGTGGCCGCGAAGCGGTCGTTCCCAAAGCAACCGGACAGGACCGCGAACTTTCGCCACGGCAATAGCGCGGTATGCGCCCCGGCCTCCCAGACCAGTTCTTGTTTCTGATTCAACGCAACTCGACCTTCACCCTCGGGATGGTAGAACGCTTGACGGTGTTCGGCATCTCTTGCCACAAGCTTCCCGCTTTGAAGATCGACCAGCATTGATCCAGGCGGCTCTGTTTCACTCAAAAATATTTGGTGGTTTCCTTCGCTGATCACGATCCGTGTAAACCTTTTTGCTTTCCGGTTTCTCCACGTCTGTTGCCCATCGCTGATCCTATATCCGGCCAGTCCCGACTCCCAACCGCCCACGACGCAGCAATCCGCGAGACTTGAGAAGGCAACCCTCCCGTCGCAATCACTTGGTAGAGCTATGACCGCAAGGGCGCTTCTCGTTTCAAGGGAGCAAATCCAGCAACTCTGCTTGCTGACCAAGGCTGCAACGCTCGATGCACTCCCGACAAGATTTCGGATAACTATTCGGGCGGCAACACTCATGGCTCTTCCTCCTCCAGCATCCTTCGGAGTTCACTGTGTTGCCCACCGGTTTGATAGATCACACCATTGAGTTTCTCCTCCACTACATCTGCACCCATTTTTACAATCGAAGCCCCGGTCAAATCCATCAACAACTCCTGACTCGCAGCGTCTGCGCCTTCTGCGCTTGCGGTTGCTCCAAAGGTCACAATGGAGACGGCGGCCCCAAGTGGTCCTGCCTTTTTTGCAACGAACTTCAGGCCGGCACCAGCTTTGCCGGCAAAGCTGACTGCCTGACCTGTCTTTTTACTCCCCCAGACTGTCTTGTAGAAGGCTCCCTTTTGTTGTTTTGTGAGTTTAGAATACTCCGAATAAGACATGCCGTCAGGCAATTGAGCTCTTTTTGCCAAAGGTGTTTTAAACCGGTCTTGACCTTCCAGCTCTTGGAGAAAGTTCTCAGCTCGTTGTTTTCGTGCAGACTTGTCAAGAGGACCATTCGTTGCCTCTTCGTCAGCAAGATTGTCAAAGAAATTGTCCCATTCCTTGCCATATTGTTCCTTTCCAGTTCCCGGAATGAATCCGTCCTTCTTGTGGATTCTCGCGTGATCTTTACGATCCAAAGCAACACCATTCTCGGGCGCATCAATATCGATGTCCATTTCCGTGAACTTCTCGCGGTGTTTTTGTGAGTAGCGGTGGTGCCACTCTGATTCGAGTCCTAACGGGTCAAACTTCGTCCAAGGATTCTGCCTCACGTAAGTATAGACATTCGGGCCGTCGACAAAGCCCGCCGGGTCGCGGGAGATGAACACCCCGGCGGCGAGGTCGCGGTAGCGCATGCCCTCGTTGAGCAGGCCGGTGGGATCCTCGTCCTTGGTGTTGGCGCGCTGGCGGGCGGCGTTGTCACCCTGTTCGGCGGTGCGGGTGCCGAACGCCTCGTAGCTGGCCTGCCAGGTGGCGGTGCCGGCGGCGCCTGTGGTGGAAACCACGTCGCCGCGGCTGTTGTAGGCGTTGTAGCTGCGGACGGGGCCGCTAGTGTCGGGGGTGATGGTGTAGAGGATGCCGCCCACGCCGCCGCCCCAGTCGCTGCCGCGGATGGTTTCGGTTTTGAGAGTTCTGCTGGCGTCGCGGTAGGCGATGATCTGGGCTGCGGTGGACCTCAGTGATATCGAGGCGGCGGCCCACTCCGCGTAGTTGGAGACGGGGAATGACGGAGGAAAGGTTCCACCCGAACCTCCAAGCGGATCGCTGCTGGCAATAAACTCGTCGTAGTTTGTCACGTCGTCACTATCGGCATCCGCGAGCTGATCGGTGATTTCCCTGATCTGGTATTCCTGGACGCTGGTGCCGCCGCTGAAGGAAAGCGCGGTCTTGATCCCCCCGGCACCGCTTTCGTCCCTCACGACGCGGCGGCTGCGGTAATCGTAGGCGTAGCGGTAGTCGGGGCCGGAAGTAGCAGAGGCGGTTCTAAAGCCCAGGGTGATGAGGCGATTTTCGGGGTCCCATGTATAGGTGTCTATCCGGGTGCCCTCCGTGCGGGTTTCCCGGTTGCCATTGGCGTCATGGGTGAATGTTACCGTCGCATTACCGCCCGTGGGGCCGTATGATGTGAGTTGATTCGAGGTTCCGAAAACATAGGTTGTGCTGACAGTGCCGACGACTTTGGTAGTGCGGTTGTTAGAACCATCATAGCCGTAAGTGGTGACGACGGGGGGGTTGCCGCCGGAGGTGATTGTTTCCGTGAGCAGGCGGTTGGTGTTGTCGTAGGTGTTGATGACCGTCCGGCCTGCCATGCCGCCTATCGAATAGGTTTCGTCGACCCGCAGCACGTTGCCGACCGCGTCGTATCCCGATGGCCACGTGCCGACGGGTGTGGAGTAGTCGGAGGCGGAAATCAGCACATCGGTTGAGGTCCATTCCTCTATTCGCAGCGTGCGCCCGAATCTGTCGCGCCGGGTGTCAATGTGGTTTTGGTTGGGCAGAACCTTGCGGGTGACGTTGCCTGCGAGGTCGTAATGATAGGTGGTGACGCGGCCCGTCAGGTCCGACTCGATGTTTTTTTCGGTGAGGGTTTCGAGGCGGTTGAGCGCGTCATAGGTGGAAACAAGGTGGCGACCGGTTATGCCGTAGGTGGTTTTGTGGCGGTTGCCGGCCTTGTCATAATCGGCGTAAGTGTGGAGGACGCCACCGGATGTCTCGGTGAGGATGCGTCCCAGAATGTCATAGGTGAAAGCAACGTCGCGCAGGGACGATGGGTCATTTGGATAGGTGACGGTCAGAATCCGGCCCAGGGCGTCGTAGGTGCGGTGCTGATTGTCCAGATGATGACTGGTGGCGGCTCCGGTGGTTGAGTAGATAACGTTCTCCAGGCGGTCGCGACCATCATGGATGTAAGATGTCTGGAGGTTCGAGGGAGCCACGCGCCCGGTCTGCAGGAGTGCGTCATGGATCAAAGTCTCCGTGCCGGAGACCCATGAGGTGGTGAGCTTGCGGCCGAGGCCGTCGTAGGTGAAGCTGGTCGAGCGATCGCCTCCGTCGGTCACGAGGGTCAGATTGCCGACTTTGTCATACCCGTTGATGACGGAAATGCTGGGTTTGCCGCCACCGGGATTGGTGACTGTTGTCTTGAGTCGGTTCAGCGCGTCATAGGTGTTGGTGGTGACATGCCCGTTGCCGTCTTCCCGGGTGAGAACATTGCCGTTGTTATCAAGAGTCAAGTGGGTCGAAATGGCCTGGCCGGTACCGTACCTCGTTTGCGTGTCCGTAAGGCGGTTGGCGGGATCGAAGGTGGAGGTGGTGACGGCATCGCGCTCGTTGGTGACGACCTCGGCGTTGCCGCAACCGTCGTATTGGGTCTCTATGGTGGGCCTTGCGGCGATAATGTTTTCCGGATCTTCCGCATCATCAACGATTGGTTTGCGCACGCGCCAAGGACGATTGCGCCCATCATAATCCGTATCCGTGCGATGCCCGAGCGGATCGATCACCGCGGTGGCGTTGCCGTTGTCGTCGTATACTGTTTCGGTCATGGGCGACGTGCCGGTATCATGTCCGCCGGTGGTGGGATCGGGCTGCCAAACCTTCACTGGCCTGCCCGCTCCGTCATATTGGGTTTTCGTCACCCGGGTGATCGATCCCGCGCCACCGGTGTCGGTGGTGGTGGTCCGATAGGCCCCGCCCATCGCGTGGTATAGCGATGCAACAGTGGTCGCCACGACCCCGTCCCGATCCTTGACCGTCACGGTGAGCGGACGGTCAAGGGCGTCAAATGTGGTGACCGTTTCCTGGGCCGGGCCGGTGGGAGTGACTCCCATGGCGACTTTTGCCCTCCATGTGCGGCTGGTCGTGACATTGCCAAAGACATCATATGCCTTTTCGCTGCAAGCGGCCTGGCCCCCGTCGATTTCCACCCATGTTTTCACGGGACGGTAGAACGCGTCGTATTCCACCTGCGTTTTGTAGTTTTCCGCGTTGGTCTTGAGGATCGGCTTGAAATCGGAATGGGCGAAGGCGTTGCCGCCGGTATTGGCACCCGCGTAGCTGAATGTTGTCTGCAGGTTCAGGGCAGCTGTGTCCACGGCGGTTGCCGTGAGGCGGTGAAGACCATCATATGCGTTTTCCGTAATGACATTGCGCGGGTCCGTCATCTTCCTGACGAGACCGATACCCGTATATTCGAACTGCGTGACCAGATTGCCCGGCACGGTGGTTTTCACCCTGCGGTTGCGGTCGTCATATTCGTGGATCGTCGTGTGGCCGCGCTCGTTGGTTTGGGACAGGATCTTCCCTGTCGGCGTCCACACGGTGCTCTTTGTATGGCCTCCCGGCAGATTGACCGTCACGATCCGGTTGATCTTGTCATAGACAAAGCCAGTCACATTCATGTTCGGATCGGTGATTTTGGTCTGGTTCCCGTTCGCGTCATGCTCGTAACTGGTGAGCAACCCCGGCGTGGTGGTGCTGCTTGCGATATATCCGTACTTTATATCTCCGTGCTCATCCATATCAGGGACGTTTGTGGTCACGTGGTCGGCTGGAGTCGCGTTGAGGATCGTGGTACTGGTAAGGAATCCCTTGACAGCAGGATGGTATTCGAACTTCTTACTGCTGGCCAGATTCGCCTGGTCCTCCGTACCCGTATATATCTTTTCCGTCTCGCGGTTGCCTGTGGCGGAATCCACCGTGTAAATCGTTGTCCTCACTACTGCATTCTGCTCGTCACGTACTAAGATGGATTTCATGACTCTTGATCCTTTAGAGACACCGATGCCTTGATAAGCGTATTCAGTCGTGCGCAGCACTGTCCCGGAAGCCGCCTTGTATTGCTCTTCAGTGGGATCGTTGTAATAGCCGTTGAGGAACGGAATCTGGTTGAGCTTTTGACCGAGCAGGCCGCCGACGTCCACAAGATTCGTGAAAACAAACGCATCCTCGTATTTGTAACTGGTGGTGTTGCCGCTATAGTCCACCACGCTCGAATCCGCCAGACCCGCGTTGAGATTGAACGTGGCGGTTTCCTCCTTGGCCGGTCCGCCCACCGCCGGATGCGTGACCTTGCACCCTGGCCATGCCAACAGATAGAACGGCGCGCGCGGAGTGGTGGGCCTGTACAGCGCGTTTTCGATTTCCTTGCCGTCGATGGTTTGCGGATTCAAATAGGTGAATCTCCTCGCCACGCCGTCCGCATCCGTCACATCCATATACCTGTCGCCGGCAACCGAAAGCGAATACTGCCCCGTGTCCATGTCCTTGGTGGCCGTGAATGTAATTCGTCCCTGCCGGATAAACAACGAGGTGGCCGGGAAGGCTGTCGTGTCGGAAATCAGCACACCCGTGAAGCCTGCGGGCAAGGATGCACCCAGCGTGACCTTGCCGACGAGAGGGGTTCTCGAAGCGGTGGGCACGTAATATTGAACTTCATAGATGTCCCCGTTTTTCACCAGAGCGGGGATCATGACCCCCTCGTCGACATTATAGTGGAAAACCGTCCAAACGGTTTTATTATTGATATTGCTTCCGATTCCTCCCAGAACGAGGTGATGGAAAATGTCAATGGGCGACGGGTCGTCGGCGGCCCGTGGCGCCGCATAATCCGGAATGTCGGTGAAACGGTTGTTGTAGATGTATTTGGTCGAGTAACCCTCGGCATTGGTCACCTCGCTCAGGAACGGCAGGTTGATGCCCCCGATTGTCTGATTGACGTATGTGTAATCCCAGTTGTTTTCGCTCGGGTCCTGGATCCGGCTGATCAACCCGTTCGCATGGGTAATGACCAAACGCCTGACCTTTCCGCCACCCGCCTGCGCCTCGATCCAGTCCGGAACCAGCGAGGGAGGCGTTCCCGCCGGCTTCGCGGAGTCGTCGTAACCATATCGCAGCACGTTATCGAACCGGTCTTTCACGCTTTTGAGCCGGTAAAAGGTCGTGACCTTCCAGTGTGTGTTTTCCTCGTTGAGCGGTACACTAATTGTTTTTGTGGCCGTTCCTTCGTATTCGAGCTCGGTTCCGAATTTCCGGGTGAACGTGAATCCGTTAGGTGCGGTCGGCGGGGTCGTCTTCGCTGGCGATCCAACAAGGCGGTTGTAGAATGCAGTCTGCTCGGTCCTGTTGGACGGCAAGGGAAGATACACCGCCCTCAGCAACCCCTGGTTCAAAGCTTCCTCAACATCCATGCCCTCCGGAACCGCAGCTAGATCCTCGACGATATAGGTCCTGACGAATCGGAATGACGCGCCTGACTCATCGGTGACGTAAGTATAGGTTGAAGGCTGCGAGGTGGGACAACTCCCTTCCTCGGTGGAGTAATAAGCCTCCACGCGAAGGGAGGCGCAGATACCGCTGGACCAGCACATGCCGAAGGGCCGGTCGATATCGACATGGTTGGTCGGGTTCTCGCCGACGAACCCGCTTGTGTTGGAGTTCCACAGCTCGGGGGTGATGCTGCGCTTCACCGAGAGGGCGAGCTCGTTGCCGGGCATCGGAACATATATGTCGGACGTGTCATGCCGGAGTTGGCTTGTGAGCGTGTCGACGTAGGTTTCCTCGTTCGCCTCGTCGCTCTCCTCCTTTGACTGCTCCTTGCGCTCGGCGAGCATGAGGCCGTCAAGCGCGACACGGCGGAATCTCATGCCGCTTGCCTCATCGAAGGACGGGAGAAGGGGAGGACATGGGCAGAAGTCGGCGATGTCGAAGTTTAAGGGATCCACAACGGCGGAGGCCGGGAGCGTGGCGGCCAGCAGGGCGGCGAGTGCGGCGATGGTGGCGAGGGTGGCGGGTCGGCGGAGGTTCATGGGGAGGATTTGCGGTTGTTGGTTATGGGGTCAGTAGTTGGGGTCAGTAGTATCAGGGCTGCGTGCAACGGCATGCGTGTCAGTTTCCTGGTGGGGGCGGGGTGGTGGTGAAGAGACCCACTATGGTGCAGTTGTTGGGGTCGCCCTCGCCGTCCCATTCGAAGTAGACGGTGGCGATGCCGTTTTGGTCGAAATCGGCGGCGGTGAGCCAGAGGGTGTCGGAGCCGTTGGTGAACAGGGTGCCCTGGTAGATGGATTGCAGGCGGATGTATACGTCCGCCGGGAGACCCGCGGCGACGATGGAGCCGCTCATGAGGCGGGTGCCGTCGGGATAGATGTTGACGATTCTGGCGTCGCCGGTTTGATCCATGTAGGCGAGGTAGAAGCCGTTGACGGTGCCGCGGTCAACGATGGCGGACGGAGCGCCCTCGACATCTTCGGGGATGCGGGCGAGCACATGGCGCTCGCCGGCCTCGAAGGTCGTGACGCGGAAGCTGCGGGGGGCGTCGGCGGCGGTGGTTTCCTGCCACGACAGGCGGGAATCCGCCTCGACGACGAGCTTGTGTTTGACGGCGGGCGGGGTCCAATCCCGCGGGTAATAGGCGCGCACGCTCAGGGCCGGGCCGAAATTGGCGCGGTGGACGTGGAGGGTGGTGGTATGGGGCGGCCTGGTGCCGAAGGTGGTGACGAGGGTGTTGGTTCCGGCGGTGTCGAAGGTGACGGTGAAGGGCTGGCCGGAGGTGTGGGTGGTGTTGGATTGGGCATCGGCCAGCAGGGTTCCGTTCAGGGTGACGGTGAAGGTTTTGGTGGCGTCCGGGCTGCCTGCGTTGTTCCAGGCGTCGAGCCGCAGGGCGTCGCCCTTGCGGATGTGGAGGTGGTTGTGGGCGCGCAGATTGGCGGGCAGCCAGGTGATGTCGCGGGACTCGGCGAGCACCCCGGACTGGAACGAGGCCGTCAGGGTGACGGGGGCGGTTTCAGAGAGCGGGACGTCGGCGTAGAACGAGGAATCGACGGATGGAACGGGGGCGAGGTGTTCGCCGTTGACCTTGAGGGCGAGGCCGGGGATGCGCCTGTTGGAGCCCTCCCTGACGACCCCTTCGGTGGTGACCCCCTCGATGCACAGCGGCGAGGTGAGCGAGGTGGCGGGGACGCGGGTGAGGCGGTTTTCCGCGGCGAGGCGCTGTTCCATCCAGTCGGGGAGCCGGTTGTCATTGGCATCGAGGCCGGAAAGGCTGCGGATGACCAGCGAATCGATGCGCAGTTGCAGCGCGGTGCGGTAGTTGTCGTGGAGGATGGTCAGGGCATAAGCGCCGGCCTTGAGCCACGGGGTGAGCAGCGAGGTGGTGGCCGACGCGCCGTTGAGACTGGTGAGAGTGGTGGCGCCGATGCGGTTGCCGTTGATGGAAAAGACCAGCGGGAGGTTTTCCACGGGACGCGGAATGCCGGCGGCTCCGCCGGTCAGCACGATTTCAAAGACCCCGGCGTCACCCGCGGCCACGGTGAAGTTGTAGGTGATTTCG
>CAISTY010000154.1 GCA_903888515.1 Akkermansiaceae bacterium
CCCGACCAACCCCCCCCCCCTCAAAAGCCGTCTTCTTCTACCTGCCTACCGGGATTACATCCGCCCTTGCCTATGACGTCAACTCGCAGCCCACACCCGCCGCCCAAGTGGTCTGCCACGCCCTGATGCCACAAAACGACAGCCCCCCCGAGGCCGCCCCCCGACCAGACAAAGTTGGTCGCCACTACGCTACCCCGGTCCACCTTCATTGCTTTGTCGTTACCACACCATTGCCTTGAACCGTCCTGCCGACGGTTTTTGGACACTTTTCAACATGCCCCATCAGCGGTTCCGCGCTTGGTACCGCCTACACACCACGGCATCACCGTGGATAACGTTGACATGCATTCTAACAGACGCGCGCGCGGTTGGATCCATGGGCTCCGGGTGCCGGGGTAGCCGACACTCTATTCACTGTCCATCATCATTGGGACGTTGGCGGTTCCAAATGAACCCGCAGTTCAAAATCAAGGAGAGGGCGTGGTCCTTCGGGAGGGTCTCACCCGTTGGTTTTGGTCGCGAGAATGGGCCCGCAGGCAGCTCGTCGGAGAGAACAAAACCCGGGTGGAAGATTGGTTTAGAATAGGTGTGCAAATGATTTCGGATGTGACTAATTCGCATTTGATTCCGACGAAATAACCACCCGCAAGAGCGGGAGGTGGGCAATTCTGTCAGTCAAAGCTGGCCTGCGATGTAGTTCATGAGTGGTTGAAAATATTCTTCGGGCGTTCGGTTCATGATTCCCTGTAGGTCGGAGGCTGATAATTTCAGCCCCAGACGATTTCTCAGGCGGCGGAAAAGCTTGGTATACGAGTGGCCGTGATAGGACAACCATTTCGCCGGGTGAAATGTGATCGATTGGATGAATTCCGAACGAAGCGCAGGATGGTGGTTGAAATATATAATGGCGCAGTAAGGGTAGGATATTGCCAGCATCGCAGCCTGTCTTGCAGGCGGCATGCCTGCTCGGCAAACGAATGCCGCATACGGTGCCAACTGTGCGCAGCGTTCGAGCTGGGAGTCCGTCAATTTGGATGCTGCGTATCGGATCATTTCGTGCGGATGATCCACCACTGCCTGCTCAACAAGAGACGGCGAAAGTTCCTCGAATGCGTGCATCACGGCACCACGCAAGCTTCGCCGAACACACGACCTGATCTGCCTTCTTGTGAGTTGCTGTTTGTAATGCGCCAATGCGTGCGCAGGATAGTCATTGATGCAGATACGAATTTCATCATAGGTGGCCCTTGAGGGAGCCAGGCAGAAAAAGCGCTCCAGCCTATTCAGATGCCAGTGCTGAATTTGTCTGCAAAGAATGTCCTTGAGCCACGCCGGATGGGTTTCAGCAAGAAAGTCCTGCAACGTACAGTCAGATGAATCGACCTGATTGTCCGGAGCAATGTCACACAGTTGTATTCGATTCACGACCTGTTGATGACAGTAGTCAGTACAGGTCAGCTTGAGCCGTCGGGGCACCCAATTACGCCCGATACGATAGTATTGGCAGATGAATTTGCCGCCCTTGAGGTCATTTGTGCAGATTGCAACCAGGTCGCGCTGATGGACGTCTAAAATCAACGCACTGGGTTTGCCCACGTCTCGGCCGAGGACAACTCCCTGGCTGACAGCCGGGCGTCCGGATCCACAGAAGAAAATCCGATAAATTGATAGATGCCTCCAGGTGTGATAACCATCCTTGTATTCAAAGACAATTCTTGCGGTGCATGTATCTAATTGTTTGCAAGTGTGAGTCATCGCGCTTGAGTAGTAATGGGTTCCAGAATAGATTGATAGATTGCCTCCTTTGCGGCACACATGTGGCTAACGGCCTCCTCAATCGTTCGTCTCATGAAAGCCGGAAGGCCTGGACTAACATGCGGTGTCAGCAGGTCCGGCAGGAGATGGATGGTTTGTTGGCCGGGACGCCGCAATCCATGATGGAGCAGCGTCACGGCACCGTCAGAAAGCCAAGGCGCATTCCAAACCGGGAAATTCGGATGTTTTGGCACGCTAGGCGGGATTGGATCTTTAGTGAATTCCCAGTGACGGAATAATCCACGGTCTAGGTATATTCCTGCTTTCATAAATGCTTCGACAGCGATTGCCGAAGCTCCTGAAAAGGCAGGCAGGATCGGAATAAGGCCCGCCTTTGAAGATGCGTCACGGAGGCAACTATTTTTCAATACGTCAAGCACCGCTGGGTCCGTGGAAAATCCGGCCTTTAAATCAATGATCAAAAACTTGCTTTCTGTGCGAGCCTCGATGCAGACATCCGCTAGAGTTTCTAGATTCCTTGGCGTGTCTCCAGATTGATTCGAACTGTCCGGTAACGAGAGCTGTTTCAGTGCTAAACCAATTCTTTCTGGATAGAGGTGCCAGTGGTCGAATGTAGCCAGGATTGCCGGAATCCCCATAGAAACGCATGTGAAATAGGTTTCCCATGCGAACATGGACCCCCCGCATCCTCCTAATGGGTTGGTGACAATGGCAATGTGTAGTCCGGGAGTTAGTATGTGTTCCATATTATAGCAGGTATAGTTGTTTTGTTTTCAGATTCCCATCTTCCCGCCTGCCGCAGGCCGGACGCGCAAGCGCACGGCCTGGGCCTATAGTCTCTCAATGAATCGTCGGAGCCTATCAACCATGTTCCGATTTCCCATAGGTAGCGTTTATCACTTCGGCAAGAGGGGTTCTCATCCGGCAGGCATCATCGCGGGTTCACCTTCGATAAAGACCACGGTTAGAGAACGATCTTCCTCAGTCACGATTGTGACCATAACCGACTTTTTCATTAGGATGGTGACGTGGTATCGTGAAACAATCGCTTCGCCATTTGCTAGGGCTTGTTTGTTTAATTCGACGTCTTCGGCGCACATTTGGCTCCAGTCGCATTCCTGATGCCGGCGGAGGAGCGACGTCGGGTCGATTCCTAGATTGCTCACGCCGGGAGAGATTATGATTTCTCCTAACGAGAAAATGGGGTGATTATTAAAGTAGTTCATGCTTGGTTTTTTGGTGAATATGGATTGCCTCATATTAACGAGGCGATGTGGTCAAAGAATGCCTGCCTGCCGGAAGGATCCATACGGTGGTGCATGGCGAACAAAGCGGCTGCGTCCGGCCTGATCTCGAGACGGCGGGCGAGTCCGGAAAGAATAGCTGCGAAGCCACCGCCGTGGTGGGCGGCGAGCCAGACAGTTGGATAGTCGGCGATGCTATCGAGGATGTCGCGCTGCAAGCCGGGTGGTGGTTCGTATCCGATGCCGAAGAAAAGGCTCTGATAGAGTACGGACCACAGGGCGGCTCGCCGATCTGACTGCAATCTCATGCGGCAATTCAGCGCGAATACTGCTTGCGGTTCTCTCGTGGCGCAAAATTTGAACTCCTTGTCGGTGAGTTTGTCCGCCGCATGGAGTAGCGCGGAACCGGGGTATTTTTCCAGTTGCCTGGCCCTCGACAAACGGGGTATGCTCTCGATGGCGTAAGCCACCGCGCCGCGTGGGGAGTTTTGCATGCAAATCGCAAGCTGGGACGGCGTGAGCCGGTCAATCCAACGGGCAAGTGCCCAGTAGGGCGCTGCCATTACACACCTCCAGATATCTTCACGGGTGACCTGTCGCGGAGTAAACTGATAGTACAGGCCGACATTGTGGTTTTCCCAGTGCCGCAATTGGGCGTCAAGGATTTCCTGAAGCCATGGTGGGCGGCTAACGGAAAACAGCAAGCTCAGATCCTCGTCAGAAATCACGGGTGGCGCGATGTCGGTGGCTGATGACGACAACAAGTGGGATTTGATCACATCGTGGGGAATCGGTCGGTTTCTGGAATTCATCGGTGAGATTTCATAGTCCTTATCGATGCGGAAATAACGCCAGTTCTCCGTCCCGCTGGCGGTTGGCTGTACGATTAGGGCGAGGCTGTTGGGTGCCACGTTAACGATCAACGCACAAGTTGGTCCGACACCTAGTCCGACGACCGCGCCGTCGGCGGAGGCTGCTGGCTCGCGATAGGTGCGATGATAGCTGGTGATTTGCGGAAATGATCGGGTGTCAGGCCATGACGGCGACTCGAATGCCGCCAAAGCCATGCCGTCGTGGGTGGAAATGATTGTATAATTCATGTGTGTTAGATGCTTGCGGCAATGTATAAGCGCAGTGGGCCGCGGTTGGCTGGCGCCATCCGGCGAAGCATTAAAGCGATTGCTTTGGCACCAAAGCAGATACCGAGCAGATGATCCAGACGCCCGAAGATATGGGAATAACCTGGGTTACTCTTGAGCCACTCGTCCGGGTATTGTGTTAGTGATACGAAGATTTCCTTGCGGAAGGCTCGACCCAGGGTGTGACGATCCGTGTGCCATGCTACGCCAAAGGTGGTCGCGAGCAGGATCGCTGCCCTTCTGTCGTCCGTCATCAAATGGCGCGAACGATAGGCAGTGACCGGATCCGCCTTGGCACACCGTCGCAGCTCGGCATTGGTGAGTGCATGCAGGTGGTTTTGAAGCACGTAGGTAGCACCTTGTTTGAAGCGGATGGATTGATGCGGTAACTTATCTAACACCTGGTCTGTTTTCGGAAACACGAGCCGGCGGATGCAGGAAGCTTTCTGCTCCGGCGTCAACCGGTGTCGGAAGTCGGTCAGCGCACGTTGGGGGGCGTAGGCGGCAAGTATGAGTATGTCGGGGTCCAACCATTCACGCGGGGCGTTGTTCACATAAGAATTTATTGCCTTGTCGCGCCAGCTTCGCAGTGTCTCGTTCACATGGTCTGCCAGCCACCTGGGATGTTTCGCCCTCATAAACAACTGAAGTTCGGCCTTGTCGAAGTACATCTCAGCATCATCAGGCATTTCGATCCTTGCTGGTCGCGTCTCGATCAACGACATGTTGCTTAATATACCGATGACATCGTCGATGGGGATCGGTTCAAACGTCTCGGCGATGCGGTAGCCCTGATGGGGCGGCGTACCTGCGTTGCCTGCATGGTAGGTAACCATCACAATGTCGCCCGTGCGCACGTTGACGACCGCAACGCGGGTTTGTTTTTTGGAATGTTCCAGGACAATGCCTTCATGCTTGAAAGAGTGTGTTCCGTGATCGTCGCGAATTCGCCAGACTTGCCGGGGCTTTTCGTGATAGGGGTTTGTGAGCTCGAAGGCTAGGCGGACGGTGTGCCGGGTGGTACGGCGGTAGTGGTATTTCATTGGGGTTGTTGTTGTCGGGTTGCGGCTTTCTTAACTGAATTGAGCCAGAGAGGATGGGTGTGAAGGGAGGCGGGTGCGCAAGAACCCGCTTCCCGAACGCCAGCAGAGAAACAGAGCAAATGCTGCGACGCCGCCTTGGCGCGGGAGTCAGGGAACCAATCGTGTGGCGTCGTCCAACGACTCGCCTGCCTGATAGCTGACAGCGTGTGGGTCTTTGGTTGGTTGCTTCTCCCTGCGGAGAGGCATTGGATTGTCCTTGACCACGTTGGATAGCTTTCCAAGCTGTCCGCAGACGAATGCAGACACTAGGGGAAAAAGTGCAGGAACTCCGCAATGGCATGGATATCTCGATGAGGGAGCTCGCCAGGCGGACGGGCATCTCGTCTTCGTTCATGGCGGAAATTGAATCCGGCCGCCGATATCCAAAAGAGGCCTACCTCGCCGCCATCGCCAAAGAGCTTGGTGTCAAAGTAGGCGAACTGAGGAAGCTCGACACACGCTCTTCCCTTGAGGATTTGAAGCGGCTTGTTGACAGGGATCCAGCCTGGGGGACGGCGTTTAATCGGATCTCCTCGGCGGCGACCGACGGCACCCTGACGCCGGCCGCATTGATAAAAAAACTCGGTCCTGCCAAGTGAGTGTCGCGAGAGCGAATTGATCGGCGTATCATTTTTTTCTTGCGTGTCCCCGCTGTCCGCGTACAACTAGGACACCGCGCGTTCACACGCTGAACAGCGGATAAGAATTGTTGAAAAACCTGCAACACCCCGACACGCCCCAAACCAGCCATGCCAACCTATCTATTGCGCCCTGCCACCCGCCACACGATTCAGGCGACCGGCAAAGTCATCCACACCTCCTATCCCCGGATTATTTACGTCATTGAACTTGATTCCGCCGCCGCCGATGACCCTATTTTTGCCAAGGACAATCCGCATTGGGTTAAAGGCATGACATGCCTGTACGTGGGTTCCAGCGGCCTGACGGCCGAGGAGCGAATGGGCCAGCATCTCAGGGGAGTGAATGCGGCGAACATCGTTTTTAGTTTCGGAAGGGAATTGCGTTACGACCTGATGCCGGAGCAAAAACCCATTCCCCGTGAACGGGCGCTGACGCTGGAACGGGGCTTGGCTCGCAAACTTCGCCGTGAGGGCTTTGCCGTTTCCCAGCACTAATCGCATGTGACGTGTTTGATTTCTTGGTTGGCTTTGCTGAATTCTGCTTTGTTCATGCTCCCCAAAATGCCGGGCCTGAAACCGCAGCGGCATGGAAACGGATGCGCTGGTCACAGTGGCGAATTCCGAGAATGCGGGAAGTCACCAAATTTCCGGTTGCTTGTAATTTTCCACGACCGGTTCCGCAAGGTCTGGAGCATCGAGCAACACCGAGAGCATCAATTCCTCAAAAATGCGCATGCCAAGGCCGGCGGCGACGGCATGTTCAATCGCGGCTCCTGCAAGGCGATTCCACGCCTTGCGTGCGCGGGGGTTGCTGATGCGATTCGCGATTCCCAGCGAGACCGAATGGTAGTCGGATCGTGTCATTGGCGGCAACCAACACACTTCGTGGCGAAAACGCTGGCGCAGTTCCGGCTCGATGCTTTGGAGGATTTGCTCGCAACTCGGCGGCTCAACCGGCGATTCATCCTGTGAGAATCCGAGTTTTCTAGAGTTTCCGCGCCAGGCACTCTGCCACGCACCACACGCCAGGATGAAAACGCGTTCGCGCAATTGCTTTTCCAACAACGCTCGCTCGACAAACATCGGCGGGTCTGGAATTCCCCACGCGTCATCGGTTGGTGCGGCGGGCATCCTTGCCGCGAGCGGGATCACGAAATCGAGGAGGTCGTGCGCCTCATGGCGGATGCAACTGACCCAGTCCCCGGTTCCTTGCAACTTGTCCGCTTCATCAAGCACGAGGATTCCGCCGCCCCCTTGAAGGGAATAGACCCATTGCACAATTGATGAAAATGTCCACGGTTCGTTCCGCGCCGATAACACAACCCACGATGAAACATTGATTCGGAGTACTGGAATGGATAGCCTTTTGCCCAGTTCCGCAGCGATGAAGCTCTTGCCGTTTCCGCTAGGTCCGACGATCAACGTCGAGGTAAGGGGTTGAATGGGTAGGTCGTCACGGCAGCCATTGGTCGCGACTCTAGCCACTGGTAAGAGACGGTTGAGAACAACTTGCTGTTGTGGGGAGAGGATGGTTGGTTTTTTGTTGGTTTCCATATTCCTGGAAGACAGGCCGCGAGCCGGCGAATGCGAAAGCGTTCGCCGGATGCAAAACGGCCAGTGAACTTCCGGGCGACGGATAGAGCAAGGTCGTTGGCTTCGGCGTCTGCTGCCGCAGCGATGAGGATAAGTAGGATGCAATCACTGGAATGATGCGCCGCACAGGGCACATGAGGCTGCTCGTACTGAAGCGAGGGTTTTGAAATTCTGAATTCTGCATGGTGCAAACAGGAACGCCCCCTGATTATTCAGGGGGCTTGTGAAATTCAGGGTTGTTGATCCCCCTCCGGGCATTTTGGAGGGACCCAGATTCGCAAGAGGTCACCAGGCGTAAAAGAGTACAACTCCCAGCGACCCACCGGCCAACTGCACCAACGATGGATCTGTCCAGCGATTACGGTCACAGTAATTTCGGCAGTTGCCCAATGGTCGGATTTTGCTTTGGGGGCGGTGGACTCTACAAGTGCTTCCATGATGCGCTGACCTACTTGATTGTATGCGGAGTGATCGGTCATGGTGAGGTGGTGTTTCATGTGGTTTTGGCTGTTTGGTTTGTGGTTGTGATGGAATTTGGGAAATCTTCCATGCGAATGTCCTCCAGCAAGGCAGCAGGCCGGGGGCGCAAGCCGACGGGCGGGCACTTGCTATTCAGCGGTGATGTCAAGGGGACTCCCGATTCTCCGCCAGATCGTCAGTCACTGAGGAAGCTAGAAAACACGAGATCATCCCGGTTGAACGACAGAGGGTCGGTATTCGTATTCGATGGCTACAGCGACACCCGATGCGCTGATCGGCAGCTTTTTCAAAACAACGTAACCGACCGGCATGCAAAAGGAGTTGGATTGCATCGCGGATTGTTCGTGTTTGGTTCGATCACATGGACGGTTCCGGCTCCGGCTTTTTTTCTAGCTCGTCCGGCATTTTTTCTGGCTTGTCCGGATTTTCAATTGAGATTTCCCATTCCCGGAGGGCTTCGATGAAAAAGGGATCGCTCAGATCGGCCAACTTTGCCGGCTTCATCTGGGTTACCCCTGCGGCCAATTTTTTCAGTTTCTCCAAGGTTTCGTCGCTTGGGTCTTTGAAGAGCAACGCCAATAGTCCAACAGCGTCCCGCGCACGCTGGAGTTCGTCGTCACCGCCTGCAGGCGGAAGAGATTTCTTGAGTCTGAAGAATGCGCTCTTATCTTCCCCATCGCGGACGATTCTGTTTTTCAAATTCTCGGTGATTTCAGCGGTAGTTCCGCCTTCGCTGATCGCTTTTACAACAATTACCTTGAGACGCTTCGCTTGATCCATCTGGCGGGAGCTCAGTTTGGTTTTCTCAAGTCCTTCCCGAATCTCGTTTTGGAGAAGTGCAATTTCGTGATTTTTTTCCTCCAATTGCCGTCCAAGGTCAGTTCTCATATTTTCCACATTTACCCAAACCTCTGCGGGTGAGTTCGCACCTTGGGATGCGATTTCGTTCAGACTGTGGATCGCTTGATTGGTCTGCCACCGATGCCCTTTGTTTCTCCGGTGAAATGCGCCCTCGTGAATGGTGGGAATTTTTCCGATCCTTTGTTTCTCGTAGGAATCACACGAAACCGTCTTCTTGATCTGCATGACCTCGTAAAAATAGTTGAGAACTTTCTCCCAAAACCTTCTTACGTCATCCAGCATGGTAGGAGCATTAATTAGTCGATTCTTTTCCCCAAGAAACACCATCCCACGATCACGTTGCACCATGCGAGTAGTGACAAGGACATGAGCATGTCGATTCCCGGTTTTTTTGTCGGGGGCGGCGTGAATTGCCGGAATGACCACGACATTGTACTTTCTGGCCAGGTACAACGCGAAGGATTTCACGAGCTCTTCACTGTTTTTATCATTCGCCTCCTTTGGGAGTGCGATTTCAAATTCACGAAACAAACGGCTATTGATCCGAGTTTCGGTTCTCCCGATTTCGTCAATAATGTTTTGGTAAATGGGTCTTGTTCCCACGGACCGGCCGGGGTTATCCCAGTTTACGAGAAAGTGTGTCAAAATATCATCCGCAGAACGATGCGGGTATTTCATCTTGCCATCGCGAGGATCCATAAGATTGATGCAGACGCGGTATGCAAGGACAGCCGCGCTCGAGCTGTTTTTGGCATTTTTGATTTTGGTGGTAAGGTGATACATGGGATTTAGAGTTGCTAGGAATGACTTTTGTCGTGACGGGCTAATTGGGGTCTCGGGGACATCTGCCCCTGAGCGCGCTGCAACAAACGCAAGTTTGTGTAAGTGCGCCCTCACTCGGCGGGGGCCTCAAAAACCCCGGCCCTTATCGGGCCGGGGTTGAGGCGCTCCGCTCGATTTGCGGAGCTAGGGTTTCGCCGGAGAGTCTCCGGTCGTTGCTTTCGCGTTATTCTGGGGTGTTCCGGCATTGTTGCCGGGGTCACCCGATTTGCGCAGTCTCATAGGCAATCCCTGAGCTAGCAGGGCTTTGCCATGCTGCTCGTACCAGTCTTGGTCCTTCGCTCCCATGTTTTTCCGGAGGAGCTGTTCGAGGAGTTTGCAGAGTTCCACGGACTCTTGGCTTGCCAGTGCTTTGACGCACGCTTCGCCAAGTTTTTCCATGAGCCTCAGGGCGTCTTTGCTCGTCGCACCTGCGATGGTTGCTTTGAGCTCCGCGATGTCTTTCGCCAGTTTCGCTTGATCTTCAAGCAGCTCCTTCAACCGCTCGGCTTTGGTTTTCCGCGGTTTTTTGTCGCTATCCGGTTTGTTGGTTCCATCGGCCTTCTGACCTTTATTGTCAGTTTCCGATCCGCCTTTGCCCTGAGCATTCTGCTTTTCAGGATGCTCCCCATTGTTTTCTTGATTTGGTTCCATAATGATAGATTCGATTGAATATCGTCTTTGTCCGCATTCGGACTTTAGGAACCACAGGTAACGGCGGAACTACCCAACCGGCCTGATCCAAAGATCAACCGCACCGCGGCCTTTAAGGCCACTTCAGGATCTCTGACCCGATTTTCTCGGGCAACGTTGTGGAGTGCAACGGCCAAAAATGGAATCAACCTCAAGCTGACTGCCACCATAAGGCAGCCGACAGCCGCCTTAGCGAGGTGGAACGTAACGAAAAACGATTCCGCGTCAATCAGGAATTCCGAATTTTTTTCGCGCCGGCACAATGAGCTACGCGGAAATAGCGGATCCGTCGTTTTTCCACACCACAAGATTTACTGCATTTCCAATGCAGCGTGAATCGGGTTGGCGGATTTCAAATCCATGCCGTGCATACCAAGCGAGCAACTTTGGCGTTGTGTCCAAATCCCGTTGCACCACGGAACCGAAGACCTGCGTGATTTCGTTTTCCCTGCACCAGCCGAGGAACGACTCCAGCATCTTGGTGCCGACGCCGCGTTGGCGGTAGTTTGTGGTTCCGATGCGTGGCCACCACTTGCAGAGGATCCGGCGAAACAGGAAAGGGCACGTTACCACGGCCTCGTCCACCATGACATCACTCAGCAAAACCGTGTTTTCCTCCCGAAGCACCGCAGTGAGTTTTCCGACCTTGAATTTTCCATCCATTGCCCAGAGACGGAAAAGGGAATCGCCGACATCTTGTTGCAGCTTCAAATTGGTGCGCATCGATTTCCCCATATTCCGGTCTTCTTGCTCTACGTTGTGGATCATTTCCGAAACACGTTTTCCCGGTGCCACGTGAGGTAGGGCTGGTGAGCCGGGCTCAACCAGCGGAGTTGGACCGGGTCATTTCCGCCGAGCGAGAAGAGTATGCGTTGCTGGTCGGTCAAGCTGCCGGAGAGGATCGCCAGACCGTCGTTGCCAAAAGTGAGGAAGCCTTGATCAAAAAGGGCGTCGAGGTTGGCGGACAAAAGGAAGCCGTTGAAAACGTCGAGGCGCTCGGCGTCGGTATCGCATTTGGCCCAGGGTTTGGCGTGGCTGGCGCGGAGTGCTTCGGGCAGGTCGAGACCGGTCACCGCGCAGGCACCGCCCCAGTAGTCGATGAGAGCTTGGCGGAATAGATTTTGGCCGATCCGTTGTTTGACGAGGCGCAGTGCTTCGGTGGCAGTTGGCGGCAGTGCTTCGATCTTGGCGATTTCCTCGGCGTAGATTTCGGCCGCGTGGTTGGGCAGCGACATGGCCAGTTCGGCGGCGCGACGAAGGAGTTTTCCCAAGACCGCTTCGCCATGTGCATCAAAGCCGCCATCCGGGCGCTGTAAAATATCCGGCAGGGTGCGGCAGAGTTCGGTCGGTGGCGGCCCTTTGGGAAAGGTCACCTGCCACGGGCCGCCTTGGACCAGCGGCGGCGTGACGTGCGCATCTGCCTTGTGGCGGGCGGAAAACAACACCAC
>CAISTY010000155.1 GCA_903888515.1 Akkermansiaceae bacterium
ATGTCGATCGGCGTGTCCTTGGGTAACGCCGCGAGCAAATCGATTTCTTCCAGCAACGAAGCCGCATCGACTGGCGGCGTGACCACGTTTTCGGGGGGGGCCGGTTTCGCCAGCTCCATCGGCCGCACTTCCACCTGGCGGACGTTGATGGGCCCGGTGCTGAGTTCACGCGCCTGCTCGAAACGCAGCGCGATTTTCATCCGGTCGAGGACGAAAAAAACCACGATGTGGAGGAGAATTGAGACCAGCATGGCCACGGCCGCCCACCAGCCAAGGTGTTGCGGACCGGGCAACCGGTAGGTCCCCCCGTCACGCAATTCACTCCATGAATAGCCGTCGGACATGAGGCCACTATACCCGAATCTCCGGCGCTGGCAATCCCCGGTATGCTGCAAGGAATCATCCGCACCGAAATCGGAATTGCAATCCGCCGTGACAACTGTCATTTTACCGGTGTCATTCCACGGCTTTCACGCCGCACCCATTTCATTGCAGGTTTTCCATGAAACGTGTCCTTAAGTCAGGCATTCGCAAGCCGTCGCCATCGATCCGTCCCGGCCCGGTGATTGCGGATCGCATCCACGATCCGGTCGTGCCAGTCCCCCCGGGCAAGGATCAAGCCACGCTGCGGTGGGCCTTGTGGATTGGAGGCTGCGCGGTGCTTGCGGTCGTTGTGGGTTTGGAAGTGATGACCCCCCCGGCACCGGCAACGGCAACGCTTGCAGTGGAAACAACGCAGGACCGCCCGGTGGCACCACCGTCGGTCACACAGGTGATACCACTACTGCCCGCACAGCCCGCCCCTCTAGCAGAAAAAACCCAGCCGTCCCCGCGTCCCGAGGATGCCCCGATTCCATTGCCGCCGGTCACTCCCGGCAACCAGGAAACGGTCGCGGATAATCCCACGGAAGCCGAACGCCTGGCCGCCGAGTCCGTGATGCTCTTGGCCGGTCCCGATGCGCAGCGCGACGCGGCGATCTCGCGTGACCAGGATCTGCTCAAACGCGCCATCCAGGGCAAGGCCTGGGACGCCTACCGCAACTTGCTGCGGCAATCGCTCAAAGCCAGTCTCGCGAAGCTCGCGCCAGGCCAGGGCGTGAACCGCTTCGATGCGCTATGGCAGGAACCGGTTTTCTATCAGGCATTGCTGCGCTGGAAAACACTGGGATGTTTTTCCGAAGCTGAAATCACCTCGTTAGTGACGGATGAATACTCGGGCACTTTCATCAAGTGGCTGCTGCACAACAACAAGGCGATGGAAGAACTGCTGCTCACCATCCATCCCAAGGACAACGGTGCCAAAATGCTCAGGTTCTTCATGGACACCTGGCCGGTCAATGAAGACAAATACGAAAAATACTTTCCGCTCGCAGTGGCCTGCGCGGTGGTATTCGATGACCCGATGGGCATCCCGCACCCTATCGGAAAAGCCGGGTATGGCGGGGAGTCATCGGTCAATCCCCTGCACCGTTATCTGTGGTATGTGAAAAAGAACGAGATGGGCAAACTGGCAGCCCCCGTGCACCATCAATCCGCCCGCGATCTCATCTGGGTGGTGTGCGCGCCGGTGAGCACCTCCGAACTCGAATGGTCGCTCGACAAGATGCAACTGCGCCGCAAGAACTGGGGACATGCCTATGGCATGGTCAAGTATCTGATGGAACGTGCCGTCAATGGGCTCAATCCCTATAAGGAGTATTCATTTGCCGAGATCCTCAAGGAGGGCGGTGTGTGTGCCGACCAGTCGTATTTCTGCGTCAACACCGCCCGCGCCCAGGGCATCCCCGCCATGACCATCGGCGGCGAAACCAATAGCGGCGGCCATGCCTGGGCCGGTATCAAGATCGACTCTGACGAATGGACCACCAGCGTCGGCCGCATCGCCGGCGCTTCCAAAGGCCAGGCCGCCAACCCGCAAACCCGGGAAGCGATCAGCGAACAGGAAATCCAGTTGTGGAACGACCGCCATCACCGGAGCCCCGTGGTCACCGTGTCCGTGTGGCGGCATCTTTGGCTGGCGGATTTCTTCGCCGCCACCGACAACGCCACCGACAACGCCGCCACCATCCACCTCGCGAACCAAATCGGCCATTCGTTCGTCGAGACCTGGCAGGCGGTGTATGCCCTGCTCAAACGGCAGACACAGATCACCGGCGATCCCGCCGTGCCTAACAATCTTGAGGAGTGGACGGCCTTCGCCTCCGCCATGCGCCGCGAATTCAAGGACAACCCGCGGATGGCCGGGTTGGCCGCCACCGCCGAAGTGGAATATATCTTTCCCTATGGTCCCGAGGGGGATGCCAAACGCACGCTCTTGCGCGAACGCCGCAGAATCGAACGCGATTCCGGCGAACAGAAGGATCTCATCGCCAACTCTCTCAAGCGCGAAGCAGATATGATCATGAAACTCGGCGGCCCGGATGCCAAACGTGATATCAGCCGCCTCTATGATCGCGCCCTGCGCGACTACGGCGGCAGCATCACAGGATTCAAAATCATGGCAGAGGATTATTTCGGTTACCTCAAGGATGACAAGGAACTCGCCCACAAGGCCGCCCGCGATATCGAACTCGCCTTCAAACGCGTCGTGGAAACCGGTACCACGAATTGGTTCCGCGCGACCACCGAGGCCTCCATCTACAAGATGATTTGCGGCTACTACCGCAGCGCCGGCGATCCGGCCCGTGCCGAGTTCCTGGAAAAACGCCAGGAACTTCTCGTCCGCCGCGCAAAACGCGCCGCGCTCTAATCCCGCGCTCCAGGAATCGGCAAAACCAGTCTGGTGAACCTGATGAATGGGGTCAGTCCTCGCGGATTCACATTTGCGGAATTTTCACTGTGGATCTGCAAGGTTGTTGATGGCTTTATCGTCCTTGAAAAACATTGAATGGGGTCAGTTGAATGGGGTCAGTCCTCGCGGATTCACATTTGCGGAATTTTCACTGTGGATCTGCAAGGTTGTTGATGGCTTTATCGTCCTTGAAAAACATTGAATGGGGTCAGTTGAATG
>CAISTY010000156.1 GCA_903888515.1 Akkermansiaceae bacterium
CGAACGGTTATGGATGAACAGCGCCTGCGATTGGGGCGTCAGCATTCCGCTCTCGATCCCCTACACCGCCATGGAGATGCGCCGGCGCGGACACAGCGCGGATGCGGTGGACGCGCTGATCTATCAAAATCCGCTGGAGTTTCTCAGCCAGTGTCCGAAGTTCATGCTTTAGTTCGAGCACTTCAAGCGGGTGGACCCCTCATGCGCCTTCCGCCCATGGACCCGTTCGTAGGCACGGCAAAACGGGCACACCTTCGTCTCGACGGTCTTCACGACCCAAAAGGCGAGGCCTTGTTGCCGGTGGCGTGCGCGACGGCAGACCGGGCAGTTCGCACAGACTTTCGCCAGGGCAATGTCGGATGTGGATGCTTGCGGGTTGTTCATGGAATTCTTATTACGCTGGATTTCCGACGCATCGATCAAAACGCTGTCGCAGGCCGACTTGTGGCGCGGCCAGGCCGACACCGCCGTGTTGGCGCATCAAGGCCAACATTTCATCGGCCACATCGCGCAGCGTGCTGTCGAATGTCTCCACCGGTTCGCAAAGGGTGCGCAGGATCGTGTCCGGATAGAGCACCAGGCCCAAGCGCCGCGAGGGCACCGGACCGAAGGTGTGGCTGTTCACGGGCGCGTTCATGGCGTGAGGCACGTGCACCTGTTCGCCGGGCAACAGATCCGCTGCGTCCATCAGGCACCGGTCCAGCGCAATGCTGCCTTCGTAATTCAATTCCTTCCCGGTCAGGGTCGCGCGGTGGATCTGCGCCTTGAGCATCAGTCGTTGCATGATCGATGTGGAGTTGCCTCGTTGGATTACGAATTCTTAGCCATGAATTTTCCCGCCGCCCGAACGGCGAGAACACCCGCCTGATGGATCTCGCCACGGCCTAGGTAGATGCCGCAGGCAAAAGCAATCGCAGTGCAGGTCTTCGAGACTGGGCACCTCAGTGGTGGCAATCGTGTCCCTCGTGATCATGGTGGTGGTGTTCCCCGTTGCAGCGCGAGTTCTCCCGGTTGGCGGGCGGCAATTTTCCAGCCAGGCAGGCCATCGCCAGCTCGGCGGGTGACATTCCCCGATCACCCAGAAACACCCGGATCCCCGCGGTGGCCAGCATGACCAACGCGCGCTCCCCGATCGCCGAAGCGACAAGCGCATTCACCTTTTGTTGCTCAAGCCAGTTCGGCAGCGAACCGGGCTTGTGCTCCGGCGCCGGGAAGCGCTCGTTGCGGTGGAAGCTCCGTGTCCCACGGTCGCCCTCGAATAGCCAAAATTCCTTCGCCCCGCCAAAATGTTCGCAAAAATTCCCTTCCGCCATCGGGATGGCGATTTTCATCGCTTCGCGGCCTTGAACCAGTTCCTTGTTGAGTGTCATCGGAAATGGGGGAAAGAAATATGAACAAACTGTAATCCTGCCGTTAGGGAAAACCACATGGACACGAGGTTGATTCTTTTCACGGAGCGGCTTGCGTCTGCAAGTGCTCCGAAAATCGAAACCAAAAAACAACACGACCATGAAAATCAGTATTATTGCAAAAACCATCGCAGCCGCTGCTCTGTTGGGCGGCTTGACATCCAACGCATCCGCACTGACCGCACCGGAGGCAAACGCCATCCTGTTCATGAAGCAGGAGGAAAAGCTGGCGCGCGACGTTTACAAAGCACTCCATGCCAAATGGGGTGCCGCTATCTTCTCCAACATCGCGGCTTCCGAGCAGAATCATATGAACGCAGTTGACGGCCTGATCTCCCGCTATCGACTGCAAGACACGACTCCTGCCGAGGCGGGTCAATTCACCTACGAAGAACTTCAGGAACTCTATGACGCACTCATCGAAAAAGGCGGCAAATCGCTAACGGACGCACTGGAGGTAGGCGTGCTGATCGAGGAAACCGACATCGAGGATCTCCGCGCGGCGCTTCTGACCGCCCGCGACAGGCCGATCCGGAACGTGTTCAGCAACCTGCTGAATGGCTCACTCAACCACCTTGCCGCATTCCGCTCGTGGATTAAATAATCCGATTCTGACAATTCTGTAATCATAATTCATACAGCCGGTTCATACGGCGAAGCTTCAATCAATCGAAAGGCCCACTACGGTGCCTTTCAAACCAAACAGAAAGAACAACAAATATCATGAAAACAATCCACATCACCACTTTGATCGCCATCGCCCTGCTGAGCGCCGGCACTGCATCAGCCAAAGGCGGCCAAGGCCGCCGCGGTGCGGGATACGGCGGACCACCGAAAACCGAGCAGGAACGCACAGCCCGCCAGGAAGAACGCAAGCAGGCGAACGGCGGTGCCTGTAATGGTCAAGGCCAGAGAAGCGGTCAAGGCAAGGGCCAACGCCGTGGACCGCGTGACGGCAGCGGCCCGCGCGGTGGCGGTGCCGACTGTCCCGCTGGTAACTGATATCTATTCTTTATCCGCTGCTAGCCGAGTCTGAAAGCTGGTCCATCCGGGCCGGCTTTCTTGCAGTTCCAGTTCCCCACCATGGGCCATGACGATTTCTCGCGCCAGACTGAGGCCGAGTCCGATCCCATCGACTTGCCTTTGACGGGCGGTGTCCACGCGGTGGAAGCGGGTGAAGATCCGGTCCTTGTCCGCTTCGGGGATGCCGGGGCCGGAGTTGCCGATGATCACCGGCACCGCCATCCTTCGTTCCCGGAGATTGCGCAAGAGTGGTTGAGCATGATCACTTTTTCGGCCACCGCCATGAGGCGAGCACCGAGGTGGCGAGCACCGTGACGATGACGCCGAGGGAGACCAGCGTGTCGATTTTCCACGGCGAGTGACCGAGCAACATCTTCACTCCGACAAAGGCCAACACGACCCCGAGGCCGATCTTGAGGTAATGGAACTTGTCCATCACCCCGGACAGGGCGAAATAGAGCGAGCGCAGGCCGAGGATGGCGAACACGTTGGACGTATAGACGATGAAGGGATCCTCGGTCACCGCAAAAATGGCCGGGATGGAATCCACGGCAAAGATCAGGTCCGTGAACTCGACCAGCAACAGCACCACAAACATGGGAGTCGCCATGAGAATGCCATTTTCCCGCACGAAGAACCTGTCAGCGCGGTAGTCACTGGTGACGGGCATCCAGCGCTTGAACAGCCGCACCACGGGGTTGCGTTCCGGGTGGATCTCCTCCTCCATTTTGACGATCATCCTGATGCCGGTGAAGACAAGGAAAGCGCCGAATACATAGATGATCCACGTGAAATTCGCGATCAACGCCGATCCCACAAAAATCATGATGGCCCGCATCACCAACGCGCCAAGGATGCCCCAGAACAGCACCTTGTGCTGATAGAGCGCCGGCACCGAGAAATAGGAGAACAGCAGCGCGAACACGAACATGTTGTCCACACTCAGCGAGTACTCGATCACATAGCCGGTGATAAACTCCAACGCCTTCTGCTCGCCCAGATAGTGCCAGACCCCGAGGTTGAAGACCAGCGCCAGGGTGATCCAGGCTGCGGTCCACGACAGCGCCTCTTTCATGCTTACCACATGCGCCTTGCGATGAAACACGCCGAGATCAATGGAGAGCATGATGAGTACGAATCCATTGAAACCAATCCAAATCCAGAGGTTGTCAGTCACGGGGGTAATATGATGGATGCTGCCAAATTCTACAAATACGAAAATTTATAGAGAACATTCTAGAAAATGAAATAGTCAATGAGCTTTAGGGTCAGTTGCGGTGGCCACCGGCGGGCCGGCGGCGCGACATCTCAATGGCCGGAGTGGACTCCCTCCCAGTGGTGACATTCGTGTCCATCGTGATCGTGGCCATGGTGCCCGCTACAGCGTGAGTTCTCCTGATTGGCGACAATTGGCACGAGTCAGCTTGCCGAAACGCCTTCTTCTGATCTAGCGTCAGGCCATGGCCCGCCCGCATTGTCCCCGCCGCATCGCGACCCTTCCGGGAGTGGTTTATTTCAAGCCGGCAGGCATCCCGCTGCGCGACTTGGAAGAACGCGTCCTCCCGCTTGATGGATTCGAGGCTCTGCGCTTGGCCGACATGGAAGGAATGCCCCAGCTTGAAGCGTCCCGACTCATGGGGATTTCACGCCAGACTTTCAGCCGCATCCTGGCCCGCGCCCGTCAAACCGTGGCCACCTGCATGACGCAGGGCATGGCGATCCGGATCGAAGGAGGCGTGGTCCACCTCGTCACCAAGTCGAAAACGCGGAAGAACCCCGGCAAGGAATCCGGCAAGGAATCCGGCCTGTGATTTGTCAGGTTCGGGCTTGACACGGCTGCGGGATCCTGCTTGCCTCCGGCGTCTGGCGGCTTTTTCTCACTCTCATGGCTTGACCGCCTGCTTGCACCGTTCCCCCGTCAACATTCGCAACGTCCGGACACCCACACCCCTTTTACCCACACTTTCATGGACTGGTCATCACCCCTCTGGTATGCTTCATATATTGTCGTTTTAATTGGTCTTGCCGGTTACGGCACCCATCGTTTGACGATCGTTTTCCTCTACCTCAAACACTCCCGCCATCGGCCCCACCCGCAGGAGTTGTTCCAAGACTTGCCACTGGTCACCGTGCAACTCCCGGTATTCAACGAAATGCATGTGGTGGACCGCCTGTTAGAATCGGTCGCGGCGATGGATTACCCGCAAGACAAGCTGCAAATCCAGCTTTTGGACGACTCGACGGATGAAACCGTGGCGATCTGTCGGGCGGGTATTGAGCGTTTGCAAGCCCGCGGATTCGACGCCCAACATATCCACCGCATCGACCGTACCGGCTACAAGGCCGGCGCGCTGGAAAACGGCACCCGTTTCGCGAAAGGCGAGTTTTTGCTTATTCTGGACGCGGATTTCGTGCCGAACCCCGATCTGCTGCAGAAGACCATCCATTACTTCACCGATGAAAAAATCGGCATGATCCAGACCCGTTGGGGCCATTTGAACCGCACCTTCAACGTGTTGACGCGCATTCAGGCGATGTTCCTTGACGGCCACCTCGAACTCGAACAAACCGCCCGCAACCGCTCCGGTCGCTTCTTCACCTTCAATGGCACTGGCGGCATCTGGCGCAAGTCGTGCATCGCCGACGCCGGCGGCTGGGAACACGATACGCTCACTGAGGACATGGACATCAGCTACCGCGCCCAACTCAACGGCTGGCGCTTCATTTTCCTCAACGACGTGGAGACGCCGGCCGAATTGCCGGTGGACATGGACGGATTCAAGAGCCAGCAGCACCGTTGGACCAAAGGATCGATCCAGGTTTGCAAAAAAGTCCTGCCGGCGATTTGGCGCAGCGACGTGCCGCTCTTCATCAAACTGGAGGCCACCGCGCACCTCACTTCGAACTTCGCATACCTGCTCCTCATCTGCCTGTGCTTCCTGATCTATCCGAACCAGCAGTGTCAGCCGGATTTCGGCAAGCTCACCTATTATATCATCAATGTGCCGATCTTCTTTTTCTCTTCGGTTTCAGTGATCGTCTTTTATCTGGTGTCCCAAAAGGCGCTGCGGCCCGGTTCGTGGTGGCGCGAAATCCCCTACCTGCCGCTACTCCTCGCGCTGGGCATCGGCATGTCGATCAGCAATGCCAAAGCGGTCCTTGAAGCCCTCTGCAATCATCAGTCCGGCTTTGTCCGCACTCCGAAATACGGCATCGGCCAAGCCCATCGCCCGGATTGGAAAAACAGCAGCTACAAAGCGATGAAGACACTCACCCCCGTCGTGGAACTCCTTTTCGGCTTCTTTTTCCTGTTCGTAGTCGTCGATGCCGCGATGCGCGGAAATGCGGCTTCGGCGATTCTTCTGCTGCCTTTTCCTATCGGTTTTTTCTACACCTCGCTCTCCTCGATCTCCCGCATGCTGCCATCCGCAACCGCAACAGCCGAACCGAAGATCCCGAGCCGCAATACCCTGTGATGGAACCATGACCGGATTGCCAACGCCGCGTGTCCTCCTGATGGCTTGTGGTGGCCTGCTTGCCTGCTGCGGCGTCACCGGCTGTGGCAACGGCCCGCAAGGCAGGGATATCCACAACAAAATGATCGTCAGCGTGCGCGATCAACAAATGCTGCTCGTGCGCGACGGCACACCGGTCAAATACTATCAGATTTCCACTTCCAAATTCGGTCTCGGTGACCATCCAGGCAGCAACTGCACTCCGATCGGTCGCATGCAGGTCAACCAAAAAATCGGTGACAACAAGGCGATCGGCAGCGTTTTCAAAAACCGTCGGCCGACTGGAGAAATTGTGCGACCCAACGCACCCGGCCGGGATCCGATCGTGACGCGCATCCTTTGGCTCAAGGGTACCGAGTCCCGCAACCGCAACGCCTACCACCGGTTGATCTACATCCACGGTACTCCCGAAGAACAGCGGCTCGGTCGTCCGGCATCCTACGGCTGCATCCGCATGGGCAGCCGCGATGTGGCCGATCTCTACAAACGCGTCGGCTACGGTGCGGACGTATTTGTGATCCGAGGATCGATCCAGACCCAGCCATCCCACCCGGCCACGGCATCCCGCGGAACCCCGGACGGCCAGCCACGAGGATGAGAATCCCCGAAACACGAGCTTGACACCCGCAACGGAATCATTACTTTTCCCGCCCCCGCCCCCGGGAAATCGATTTATTTCAAGAAACCATCATGGCCAATCACAAATCCTCGATCAAACGCACGCGCCAAACCCTCGTTCGGACCGAACGCAATCGGGCGGAAAAAAGCCGCATGAAAACCCTGCGCAAAAAGACTCTCGCCGCAGTTGCCGCGGGCGACAAGGTGGCGGCCGTCAATGCCAGCGCCGCGTTTTCCTCCGCCGTGGACAAGGCCGCCAAGCGCAATGTGATCCACTCTAACAAGGCCGCAAACCTGAAGAGCAAGACCGCGAAGGCCCTGGCTGGCATTGCCTGATCGTCCGGTGTGCCGGTTTTTTCCCGGGGCCCTCCAAACTCCAAGCGGACCGGACCACCGGTGCCGCTTTTTTCATAGCCACCATGCCTGCACCCGCTCCACCGAACCGCGCCACCACTGCCGCGAAAATCGCCGCAAATCCCATCGGCTACAAAGTCTGTGAGGGTTGTGATTCGATTGTCGGGAGCGGCGCGGTGTTGTGCCCGAACTGCCACGGCTATCGCTTTGAGGCATCCGCCGAGCGGGTCATTCACCAAGCGCGCATCCTCGGCGCCCGCGAGCAAACCTCGGTGACGGCACAGGATCTGGGATGAGAATCCGACCAAACCTGAAATTCAACATGCAACCTTTGGAATCTCCACCGCAATCTTCAATCGGCTTCAAGGAATGGCAGGTCATCTGTGACGCGCTGGCCACTGGACGTCAGTCAATCTTGTTACGCAAAGGCGGCCTTCACGAAGGTCGGCAAGGGTTTTCCTTCGCCCATTCCTCGTTTTTTCTGTTTCCCACCCGGTTCCATGCCCACAGCGACCAAGTCCGCGAAGGCGAGGTACAAGTGCTGCCCGAATGGCAGGCGGGCGACGAAATCCGCATCACCCACCATGCCGAAGCACAGCGGGCCGTCACGCTGACGGATTGGGAACAAGTCGCCGCCTTGCAACCACACCACATCTACGAGGATGCCACGGTGCACGAACGCTTCGATTGGCAGGGCAAAGGCATGGCGTCGGGCAGCATTCACGTCGCATTGGTGCGCGTGCGGAAACTCGTCGTGCCTTGGTGCTTTCCCTATGAAACCAGCTACGGTGGATGCCGTAGTTGGATCCAGCTTCCCGCACCTCCCGCCGCCTGGCTGGAATCCGCACAGCCGGTGCTCGATGATGACCGTTTCGCCGGACTGGCCGGCGAACTCGGAATCTAACTTGCGATTTCGCTGATGGCTTCCTGCAGGGCGGCATACTCGCGGAGTGCCGGAAACTGCGGGAATTCCGCCACCACATTGGCCGATGGGCGGAAGAGAATGCCGTGATCGGCCGCGAGGAGCATATTGATATCGTTGTAAGAATCGCCCACCGCAATGACGCGGAAGCCGAGGCTCTTGAAGGCGATGGCGGCGTGTTTCTTGCCGTCTTTTTGGCGCAGGCGGTAATCGACAATGTGGTTGTTCTCGTCCACCACCAGAGAGTTGCAGAACAGGGTGGGATGGTGCAGCTTGGCCTTAAGCGGACCCACGAATTCGTAATAACTGTCGGTCAAAATCACCAGTGCCAAGCGCTCGCGCACCCAATCCGTGAAGGCGATCGCACCCGGCAGCGGATCAAGCGTGGCAATCACCGCCTGCAGGTCACGCAATTTCAGTCCGTGTTCCCGCAGCAATTGCAGGCGTCCGCGCATCAGTTCGTCGTAATCGGGGATGTCACGGGTGGTCAGGCGTAATTTTTCAATGCCGGTCTTTTCAGCAACGGCGATCCAGATTTCGGGCGTGAAAACGCCCTCCATATCCATGGCGATCAGGGTGGGACGGGAACTCATGCGTGTATGTTGGAATAAGGTGGATGGGGTGGCGGCGCTTGGAACCGCAGAACGCCCGGGAACATACCCGCCCGCCACGCACTGCCAAGGACTTTGTGAGTGGCGGCCAATTCCCGGGCTTGCGTTGAGCCGGATGTTGGCTAGACTACTCCTCACTTTCATGAAGTGCCGTTATATTTTTGCTGCGGGGTTGTTCCTCTCCGCGTCCTTTACATCCGCAGCGGCGACCACCGCAGCGGGCACGGAACAGGTGTCCAAACAGATCGATATTCTCGAGGTTCTGGCGAAAGGCGGCCCCATGATTTACCCGCTCGGAATCATGTCGGTCATCATGGTGCTTCTCATCCTGATCTTCCTGCTGTCTATCCGGCGCAACGTGATCGCCAGCGACCGCTTCATGAATGCCGCGGAGTCGATGATCCGCAAACGCGACTACCTGGGCCTGCTCGTCTACAGCCAGCGGCGCAACGAGTGCGTGGCGCGCATCACCCAGAAAACGCTGGAGTTCGTCGCGGGCAATCCGTCGATCCCGTTCGAAAACGTCCGTGAAGCGGCACAGACCGAAGGATCCCGGCAAGCGGGTATCCTGACCGCCCGCATCACTTATCTGGCAGATATCGGATCGCTCGCGCCGATGGTGGGATTGCTCGGCACCGTCATCGGCATGATCAAAGCGTTCATCGAGATCTCCACCGGCGAAGTCCAAGGGGTGCGCCAGATGGGATTGGCGCAAGGCGTTTCCGAGGCCTTGATCGCCACCGCCTGCGGCCTGGCTATCAGCATCGTGGCCCTCTCGTTTTATTCGTTCTTCCGCGGACGGGTGCAAAAATACATCGGCGAACTCGAAGCCGCCGCAACCCACCTCGTCGCCTTGCTCCATGGGCAGTTCGAACGCCAGTCGATCCAATCATACAGTCCGCACGGACCGCGCACCCGCGAGGATCAAGCGATGCCCGGCCCTTCTCATCTCGGCGCGGACCGCCACGATATTCAGGGAATCTAACCCATCTAACGAATGAAATTCGCCAGCCGTCAACCGCCGCCCATTGCCATGCAGTTGGCACCGATGATTGACATCCTGCTGCTGTTGCTGAGCTTTTTCATCATCAGTTGGCAGTTCAGCCGCTCGGAAACCGAACTCAATGTCTCGGTGCCTACCGCCCAGGAAGGCGCGGAACCCGAACGCCAGCGCGGCGAAATCATCATCAACGTGCTGCCCGACGAATCCATCCGCGTCGAAGGCCTCACCATGACTTTGCCCCAACTCCACGACAAACTCTCCGACATCGCCGCGCGATTCAAAAACCAACCCGTGCGCATCCGCGGCGATGGCAAGGTGGCCTATCAGCGCATCGTCGAAGTGATCGACACCTGCCAGAAAGCGGGCATCTGGAATATTTCCTTTGCCACCCAACGCCCCGCTCCGGTCGAGTGATCCTCTTCAAGGTGATGCGCTGCCAGATATGATTCACTTGGCAAACACCCCGCAAAAGGGCAAAACTCCACCCGCTTTGAAACACACGCTCGCATTCATCATCCTCCTGCTCGTCTATTGTGCGGACGCACAGATCCCCAAGGCTGTGGGCGTCGACCCGACATTGGCCCCGGATGCCTCCAATGATCTATTCCTGCGCGGCAAAAACCTCTACGACTCCGCCCAGGCCAGCACCGATTTGGAGAACCGCCGCGATTATTTCCAGCGGGCGGCCGAAATCCTGGCCGACTACGTCACGTCCTTCCCTAACCACCCGCATGCGGAAGCCGCATGGTGGTACCTGGGCAACAGCTACTATCAAGGCGGCCAAATCGACGATGGCAAACGCTGCTTCAGCACCTTGTTGAATCGCTACGGCAAGGGCAAATGGGCCGCTGCCGCCGCTTACACGCTCGCCGCCGACCATTACAACAAGGCGGAATACGCCTTCGCCGCACCGCTGTTCGAGCGCTACGCCGCGAATGCCGCCAAAGCAGAGGAAACCTTCCGCGGCTCTTACTTCGCGGGCAACTGCTATCGCCTTCTTGGCCGCGACCGCGAGGCCGTCACGGCTTTCAAAAAAGTCATCGGGGATCCCGCCGGCATGCTGTTTGCACCGCAATCGAAAGTCGCGCTCGGTCATCTCGCCCTCAAAACCGGCAAAACGAATGAGGCCCTCGCCTATTTCGAGGATGTGGCCGCCGCCCCCGCCGCCCCGAAAGTCCGCGGCGAGGCCGCGCTACAGGCCGCGCTCACCGCCTCCAAACTCGACCGCGCCGATCTGGCGGACCGCTATCTCTCCCTGGTGCTGCGCACTCCTGGCATGGAGGATTTCCGCGCGGATGCCCAGCTCGCGTTGATGGACAACCTCTTCGCAAAAAAGGAATACGCGGAAGTCGTCAAGGTGTTCCGTGACAGCTCCTTCAAGGCAGCGGGCGAAAAGGAGGCGGCACGCCTCATGATCGCCGCCCGCGCCTACATGCGCCTCAAACAACCGGGCGAGGCGCTCGGGTTGTTCCGCGAAGTCGAGAAACTCGTCAAACCCGAGGCCGATCTCGCGTTCCACGCTTCCTACTACCGACTGCTGTGCTTCTTCCAAATTGAAGGCCGTCATTTGCCGGATCAGGTGGATGCATTCCTCCAGCTCTATCAAAAATCCCGCCCGCATGATTCGCGCATCCACACCGCCCTGATGATGAAGGCGGAAACCTTGTTTTCTAACAAGGAAATCGCCGCCGCCGCGAAAATTTACAGCGAAATCAACGCCAGCGCCGTCAGCGAGAACAACCGCCCGGGCCTGCTCTATCAGCGTGGCTGGTGCCTTGCTGTGGCCGGGGATCCGCAGGGTGCCATCCGTTCGCTCAGCGAATTCATCACCCGATATCCGGATGACCCGCGCGTTCCGTCGGCTCTCGGCAAGCGTGCCAAAGCCTATGCCGAGACCGATGACACGCAGAAGGCCATCGCGGATTTTGATCGTCTCACGGCTCCCGGCTCACCCGAGGATCTGGCGTCGTTCGCATGGCTCGAGTCCGCACGCATGCGCCGCGGAGAAAACAACTTTGCCGACATGATCACCCGTTATCAGGGGCTGTTGAAAAATGTCGCCAATCTCAGTGATAACCTGCAGGCCGAGGCCAATTATTGGATCGGCTGGGGACTCGTCAAAACCAACGCTTCCAAGGATGCCATCGCCTATCTGGAAAAGGCCCGCGAACTCCGCCCCGACGCCTACCGCAAACACGCCGGCATCCTCCTCGCGCTCGGCTACTTCGCAGCCCAGGATGCCAACAAACTCACGACGGAAATCAACCTCGCCATCGATGGTAAATATGAATCGGACATCCCCGACCAGGTGCTCCAGTGGTGCGGCATGCAGGCCTTCAATGCCGGGGACCACACCACCGCCGCCAATTGCCTGGCACGGGTCGCCACCCCGGATGAACCCCGCGCCACCCCCAAGGAAGTCTGGCGATACCTCGCCAAAGCCCGCCTCGAAACCAACGACGCCACCAGCGCTCTATCAGCCGCCAACAACGTCCTCGACGTCGAGACCGATCCATCATGGAAGGCCGATGGAATGCTGGACCGCGGCCGCGCCCTGCTCATGCTGGATCGCCCGGAGGAGGCCCGCAAGGCCGCCGATGAGGCGCTTGCACTCCGTCCCCAGGGTCGGACCAGTGCCGGCCTGCGCATCCTGTTAGGAGATCTTGAAATCAAGGCCGCCGATCCCATGAAAGCCTCCGCCGAATACCTTATCGTCGTCAAGTTTCACGAGGACAAGGATCTGAAACCACTCGCCCTGTGGAAACTCATCACCGCCCTCGAACAACAAAAGGACAAACCCGAGGCGGACAAATACCGCCTGCAACTCAAGACCGAGTTCCCCGATTGGAAATCCCCGTGAGCCGCAAGCAATGCGGCGGCGAAGGCTCTCATTGCTCCTCCAACTCCAAACGATGTCTAGCCGTGTGACATCCATGTAGCCAATAAACTTTCACTCCGCACCCGCCCCGCCGCCATGATTCCGCCCGCATCCCCCGCCGTCGCCCCCCCGAAAACCGCAAAACGCAAGGCTAACACCGCCTGGACCGCGGAACAATCCGCAGATCTCTACGGCGTGGATTCCTGGGGCCATGGATTCTTCGGCGTCAATCGCAAGGGCCATCTAACGGTGCGTCTGGAAGACGACGAGGCGGCCAAGGAGGTTTCGCTGTTCGAGGTCATCGCGGGCCTGCACGAGCGCGGCACCCACCTGCCGGTGTTGCTGCGCTTCCGCGATCTGTTGCATTCCCGCATTGCGGAAATCAACGAGTCGTTTCGCGCGGCCATCAAGGGTTCCGGCTATGGCGGAAAATACCGCGGTGTCTATCCAATCAAGGTCAACCAACAACGCCAGGTCATCGAGGAAATCGCCGAGTTCGGCAAACAATACCACTACGGCCTCGAGGCCGGCTCCAAGCCCGAACTCATCGCCGCCCTCGCCCACATGCATGACCCGGATGCCTATATCATCTGCAACGGCTATAAGGATGAGGAGTTCATCGACCTCGCCCTGCACTCACAGAAAATGGGCCTCCAGATCATGCTCGTGTTGGAAATGCCCAGCGAGCTGCAACTCATCCTCGAGCGCTCACGCAAAATCGGCGTGCTGCCCAACCTCGGCGTGCGCGTCCGCCTCTCCAACCGCGGCTCCGGCCACTGGCAGGATAGCGCCGGTGACAAGTCGGTCTTCGGCCTCAATGCCGCCCAGGTCATCGCCGTGGTCGACCACCTCAAGGAGGCCGGATTCCTCGGCTGCCTGAAAATGCTCCATTACCACCAGGGGTCGCAAATCCCTAACATCGCCGCGATCCGCGAAGGCTCCACCGAGGCGGTCCGCATCTATTGCGACCTCGTCAAGGAAGGTGCGCCCATGGGCGTGCTCGACATCGGCGGCGGCATGGCCGTCGATTACGACGGCTCGCACACCAACTTCCATTCGTCCTGCAACTATTCCATCCCCGAGTATTGCACCGATATCGTCGAGGTGGTCTCGCAAATCTGCGACAAGGCGGGCGTCGCCCATCCGCATCTCATCTCCGAAAGCGGACGCGCCGTCGTCGCCTATTACTCGGTGCTCGTCTTCAACATCCTCGATGTCACCCGCGCCCAAACCAGCGAGGACGCCCCGCCCATCCCCCAACACGCGCCACAGAATCTAACAAACCTGATCGACGTCCACAAAACCCTCAACAAGCATAACCTTCAGGAAAGTTTCAACGACGCCGCCTATTACCGCGACCAGATCCGCGCCCAGTTTTTCTATGGCAGCGTCACCCTGCGCGAGCGCGGCCTGGCCGAAGCATGGTTCGGCCACATCCTCACCCGCATCTCCAACCTCATCGCCCGCCTCGACGATATCCCCGAGGACCTCCGCGAATTGTCCTCCACCCTGGTCGATTTCTATTACGGCAATTTCTCGCTTTTCCAGTCGTTGCCGGATTCCTGGGCGATCGACCAAATCTTCCCGGTCATGCCCATCCACCGCCTCGATGAAAAACCCCGCCAGCGCGCCGTGCTCGCCGATATCACCTGCGACTGCGATGGCAAGATCGACCGCTTCATCGACAAGGAGGACGTGGCGAAAATCCTGCCGCTCCACGAACTCATACCCGGCGAACCGTATTACGTCGCCGTCTTCCTCGTCGGTGCCTATCAGGAAACCCTCGGCGACCTGCATAATCTGCTAGGCGATACCAACGTGGTGGGCGTCCACCTTGAAAAAGGCAAACCCGTGTACACTCACGAGGTCGAGGGCGACACCGTGGCCGACGTCTTGACTTATGTGGAATACGATCCCAAGGAGCTGGTCTCGAAGTTCCGCAACTTCGCCGAGAATGCCGTCGCCTCCGGACGCATTTCGCCGCAGGAACGCCGTCAAATCCTCGACCTCTACCGCGAGGGCCTCGCCGGCTACACGTATTTCGAGAGCTGATGGATATTACTTGAGTGCGCGGCGCAGTTCCACGATGCCGTCACGAATGGCAAAAACAGAACTGCGCAAATGCGCGAGGGCGGCCAGTTGATCCGGGTCGTTTTCCGCCGCCATCAACTGCTGGCAACTGCCCACCGCCTCGTTGAGCGAGTGCAGGCAACGTTTCAAAATCGCGAGCACAAATCCTGTTTCCGGTTCATAGCCGCTGCTGCGTCCATTGAGCGCGCCGGCGAGTTTGCCGCTCACCTGGAGCAGACTGGTGATGAATTGATAGGCGGGGGTTCCCGGCCCCGCATCCTGTTGGACCACGTCCATCGCGCGCATCGCCAGCTCCTGCGCCTGAATCTGCAACGGGTGATCTTCTTCCGCATCGTCCTCGTCGTCACCCTCTGCATCGAGGAATTCCTCATCAGGATCGAGAAAGTCGTCGTCGTCGTGGTCTTCAAACGACACGTCCACCCGCTGGCCATAAGTCAGAGTCTCCGCGGAAAAGTCGTCGTTGTCGGCTTCATCCCGTTGCGCAAGCGCGTCTAACAGGCCGTCCCAGCCCATCACGAACGCCTCCTTGCGCTCGCTATCGGCGTCTTCCATGTATTTCTCGATCACTTCCTGATAGGCATCGGTCAGGCGGTCGGATTCTTTGAGGCGTTCCTCCCAGGCGAATTCGTCGAGTTCCACGTCGGCATCGGTTTCCGGGCCTGGGGTTTCGCTGCGGCGGATCAAGCGTGCCATGAAATCGCGCATGGTGTTGAGGTTCGCCAGTTTCTGTGCTTCCTGCGCATCCTCGTCCATCACCCATTCGTAGGCGGAGATCTTCATCGCGTAGGCGGAGGATGCGATCACCACCCGGCCATTGATTTCACTGAACCACTCGAGATAGAGTGTGTTTCTCCATTCATGGGGAATCTCGGCTTGGCATTGGCAGAGCCGGTGGAGTTCCTCATCGCTGACAGTCGGCACCTTGTTCTTCCGGGAGGCGGTCATGTCCCCGACGATCCCGGTTTGGTCCCCCGCCAGGGCCGCCGTGTCCGGCATGACTGCGGGCACCGGATTTTCAAACCACAGCCGCGTCCCCGCGAGATCGCGCCAGCAATCGCCCACTAATGTTAGAACCAAGGGCTCGTCGCGCCCGGCCAGCCAGATACGGCCCGTGGTGTGTCCCTCGACCGTGTTGTCGATTTCACCGCGGGTCACCGCTTCGTCAAGCCGCCATGCCATGCGGAGGATATTTCACACCGCGCGGGCGGGCCGTCAAGCCAGCAAAAATAACGGAACCGTGATGGTGCGGATCACCTCAGGCATCCGCATTTCAATCTCTCTCCGGTCGTTCATCGCCCCCCGTGCCAGCCCAGCAAAATCATCCCCATGCCACACTGTCCCAAGAGCTTCCCGCGACAATTCTGATGACGGTCGTCATCAGAATTGTCGCGTTCCGGGTTAAGGTTGTGGACTTGTGACGTCTGATTGGCAGGGGCGGCATTGTTTCCAGACGGCGGCTCAGAGTGCGCGCAGGCAGGCTTTCACGGCCTCGAAATCGGGCAGATCCTTCGGGTGTTCCTGCACTTCGGCGTAACGGATGATGCCGCCCCTGTCGATGACGAAGGCCGAACGCTTGGCCACGCCGCCCATGATCAGATTCGCCTCGGGCAGGAATTGCTCGTAAGCGACACCGTAGGCTTTCGCGATTGCGTGTTCGTAGTCGCTGAGCAGCGGGATCGTGATGCCTTCCTTCTCGGCCCATGCGGCTTGAGCGAATGGATTGTCGCCGGAAATGCCGAGCACTTTCGCGTCGAGCGCTTCGTAGTCCTTGAGTCCGGCGGAGATTTCGCAGAACTCGGTGGTGCAGACGCCGGTGAAGGCCATCGGCACGAACAGCAGCACGATGTTGGATTTACCAACAAGCTCGCCCAGCTTCACGAGCTGCGGCCCATCGGCGGATTTGGTGACAAGGGTGAAATCAGGGGCGAGGTCGCCAACTTTGAGGGTCATGGTGGTGGTTTGGGTGGTCGGGGTGGGAGTGGGAGTATAGAGCAAGACATCCGGGAATGACATGAAAATCTTACAATTTGGCCGGCACCTCGGGTCTGGCAGCGGAATCGATGCTTTCTCATGCAGACATAAAGAGGAAAATAGCCAAAGCGAACCTTCGCACGAATCCTTGCAACGCACATGCATTGTTCTTATGGACACTCTTTGTGCCTTCCATGTACCAGCCCCGCCGCCCCCGTGCCTCGCCGCTCTGGCAAATCCTCACTGCCGCCTGGGACGCTTTCCTTGCCGGCATGAAAACCGCCACCGACACCTTGCTCGAATCCTTCCGCGCCCGTCTCAATCTGCCTGATGGCCGCCTCGCCGCTGTGGCCGCCGTCCACACCTTCGGCGATTACCTCTTCTTCTATCCGCATCTCCACGTCCTTGCCGCCGACCGCTTGTTCGACTCCGAGGGCCGCTTCCACATTGATGGTGGCGCGCTACCGCCGGGAGCGCATGCCAAAGGAATGGGAACGCACCGGCCAAGAACGGACAGTCCGGCGTATCCTGGCATTAAGCGTTCTCCCTGTTTGGCATGCGGCCTGCGTCGAGGCCGCGCTACCTTTATGCAG
>CAISTY010000157.1 GCA_903888515.1 Akkermansiaceae bacterium
CGAACGGTTATGGATGAACAGCGCCTGCGATTGGGGCGTCAGCATTCCGCTCTCGATCCCCTACACCGCCATGGAGATGCGCCGGCGCGGACACAGCGCGGATGCGGTGGACGCGCTGATCTATCAAAATCCGCTGGAGTTCATGAGCCAGTGCCTGAAGTTCAAGCTGTGAGCGAAAACTGAAGGTACTTATTCGCCCGCGGGCCTGGCGCGGATCTATCGGATATGCGTACGTCTGCCGTGGGCGGATCCGTCATTTTTCGTCGTTACAAAACGGGCAGGAAGGGAGCTCCTTGGCAGCGGGCTTGGCCGGTTCGGGGGTTTTGCCAAAGAGTTGTGCGGGGATGGTGCCGTAGAGGCGGCTGGCGAGGATGACGGCAGTCACCAGAGTCAGTCCACGGCGCAGGCGTCCCATTGACAGCGGGGAGAGCTTTTGGCGGATACGGTGGAATTGGTGATGGGCGAGCCATAACAACGGCACCGTGCCGAGGGCGAAGGCCAGCGTGAACTCCGCGCCCTTGGCTGCGGAACCGGCTAACAACGCGACGCCGAAGGCGGCATAAAGAGGTCCGCAGGGCAGGAACGGCGTAAGCAAGCCCATCGTCGCCGCAGCGCCGTAGGCGGAAAACCTGGTGGCTTTGAGACGGGCGCGGGCGGTGAGGCGGTTGAGGATGGCGGGACGAGGAATCTTCTTGTCCCAACCAACGGCCATAACTAGCAGCACCGCAACCAACACCCATGGCAACAGCACGGCAGGGGAATCGAAGAACCATTTGAGCGGCTGCTGGCCGAGCGCGCCACACACGGCGCCGATGATGCCGTAGGACAACAGCCGCGACCCGTGATAAAGCGTGGCTGCGGTGAGCCGCTCGCCCTCGGATTTCGCCAAGTTGCCCAGACCGCAGGCAATCGGCCCGCACATGCCGACACAGTGCAGGCTGGTGAGCAGGCCGAATCCGAGTGCGGCGACCGTGGTGATCGGGAGTGTGGATGGTTCGATCATGGGATGTTGGTGGATGAGGCTGAGTCAATGATACCCCGGAAGAATGAGGCATCAACGCTGTGTGGCTTTTCTTGTGGCTTTCTTTGACGAATACCGAAAAGATCAGTTAGGCCTGTTTCATTTGGCCGGTCGAGCGTTTTTCCACTCATATCCACCGCGAATCCTGCCACATGCATGGTGCCGGTGGTCAAAACTCCCAGGAAACCGAGCCGTAGGCGAATCGCCCCGCGCCGGGAATCCGTTCGCCGGTCGCGAGATCGCCGCCGGCCACCCGGTTCACGCCGCCAAGATGGTCGGCGTAGCGTTTGTCCAACAGGTTTTCGACTCCCACTTCCACGCGCAGGGTTTTGGCGAAAAGTTTGGCGAGGCGGAGGTTCAGCAACCCGTAGCCGGGGCTGGGGGACTCGCTCTGGACGTTCGAAACGTTGTTTTGGGCATCCGCCCACACGCATTCGAGGTGACTTTCCCAGCTTTCATGCCGGTACGCGAGATCGACGATGCCGCGGAGCGGAGCGATCCGATAGAGATCATCACCGGTGTCCTTGTTCCTCCCGCGCACATAACTGATGGAGGAGTCGATGGAGAAATCCGCATTGATGTCGTAACCGCCTGCCAATTCGAAACCATAGAGTTCCGCACGGTCGATGTTTTGATACTGGAGCACCGGGTTTCCAGACGCATCAAGGCGCGCCAATGGCATGCCCTGGATGTAATCGTTCACGGATTGATAGAACGGGGTGAGTTCCACCTTCCATCCCTTGCCGCGTTTCTCAAGACCGAGTCCGATCTTGAATGATGTCTCGGGATCGAGGGCGAGGTTTCCGAGATAGGTCCTGCCATCGGCGAGACCCGCGCTGGCGTTGAGCGGAGTCCACAGATAACGCTCCACCAATGATGGTGCGCGGCTATTGAGGGCGAGGGCCAGTTCGATAGTGGTGGTTTCATCGGGATTGAAACTTACGGCCGCAGCGGCACCCGGCAGCACGTCCGTGAACGAGCGGTCGGCGGAGTTGAATGTGTTCTGATCGGCTAGAATCATTGCCCGGGCGGGGGGGGGCGGCAAGATTTGATTGCTAACAGGATCGGCATCGCTGGACACCACGTCGCCGCGCAGTCCGATGCGGGTGGTCCATTTTTCCGTCCAGTCATGTTCCCAATCGATGTAGGTGCCGATACGGTTGCGGACATTGTGGTTGAACGTGTCGCGTTTCAAGCCGGTGGCGGTGGCGACCTGCTCCGCATCAAACTCATTGCCATGCAGATCGATGCCGACACGCAGTTTGGTGGCGCCACGCGGCAACACCACGTCACTCCGCCAGCCGTAATCCCGACTGGATGACGGCGCTTCCATCGCCATGCCCGCAGGTGGCATGGGTGCCGGACGCAGCGAGTAGTTGTCCATCAGGTGATCGATGGCATGCACGTAGAGCCGGCTTTCCAAGGTTCCCCAAGCGAATTTCTCTTGTTGGGAGAGGCCGAAATTCCATGCATCGTCCTTGATCATGTCCATCGGAAGCGCGGGGGTTCCGGCGTCGCGGGTAGCGGAAAACCCGGCATCCAGCGCGATGTATCCGCCCGTCGTGCGCCATGCGCCGATGAGTTCATGGTGGGTTGTTTCATAGCCGCTGTCCGCCACCGTGCCACCCGCATAGCGGAGATCGCCGGCGCTCGCGCCGGAGCCCCGGTATTGGAAAGTGGCATCGCACTGTGCGAATGTTAGATCGGCGGTCGCCAGCGCGGCATCCTGGCTGCCCGAGAACGATGTTCCGAGTTTTCCCCGGAACAAGGACCCGGGGCCATCCGCGAAGACCGGTTCCGGCCGGGCGAAACTCAACGAGCCGCCAATGTGGTCGCCACCGACACTGACCGGGGAAATCCCGGCATACATGTCGATCAGGTCGCCTGCTCCGGCGGCGGCGTAATGGAGCGGCGGATCCATGTGGTTCGGGCAGGCGGGCGTGATGGTCATGCCATCCACGCGGACGGCCACACGGTCACCTGACAGGCCGCGGAGTTGGACGATACCGGTCTGCGGGCCATTGCGCACAACGGCAGCACCGGGCAGATTTCGGATCAAGGCTGCGGTGTCGGCGCTGCGCAAATGATTCGCGCCAACGATGCTATCATTGAGGCTCCAGGGTTCGGAAATTCCGCGCCCCTGAACGATCAGCGGGTCGAGCAGATGGGGGTTCTGTGGTGTTTGGGAAAACGCCGGCAATCCGCAGATCAGGGCAGCTCCGGCAATGGTTTGATAGATCGGTTTCATGATGTTCAGTTCCGCGGGTTGTCGGTGTCAATCCAGTAGGCGAGTCCGTGTTTGCCGAGCAGGCCCCCGCCGCGTACGATGTTTTCCGAGAGAAGGGACAGGGTGGTCATTTGGTTACGGGATGATATGGGCACACGCCAATAACAAACAAGCCCTTTCACCCGCCTCCATGCTTCCGCCGGCTGGGGATCCAGCGGCTTTACAGCGGGTCAGGGTGGTTCGCCCCCGCCACATGCGCCTTGCGTCCATAGATCCGTTCGTACGCGCGACAGAACGGGCACACCTTTGTCTCCACCTGCTTCACCACTTTGGAAGTTGGGTTTCAAGCATCAGGCGGGAGATCATTTCGACATCATCCGGCGGCTCGGCAGCCGGCGATCCCAGCAGCACACAAGTTCGCATTGTTTTGAGAAACATCACCAAACTCCACAACCATGCGCAAGCCCCTGACACGCTCCGAAATCCTCGATCTCTACTATGTCGAGGCCCGTCACAAAATGATCGACCTCGGCGCCTTCCTCGACCGCGTCGCCCGCGCTACAGGTGAGGATGATTTCCGGATGGCGGCATTTCATTGCGCCTTGGCGGAGCTTTGCTCCCGCGAGCCCCAGGCGGCGAAACGCATCCTCCTTGCCTTCAGCGATCCCACCGACGATTATATCAGCATGGTCGCCAGCGGTTGCGCGGCGGTCTGCGAACCGGCGTTCTGGGCCGGCTTCGACCGCGGCTCCGCCGACAGTTTCCATGACTATTTCCTTCAGCTCACCGATTACGAACCGAAACGCG
>CAISTY010000158.1 GCA_903888515.1 Akkermansiaceae bacterium
GGCAGGGTGGCGTATTTCAGGTTCCGGCGGCCCCAGTAACTGCCGTAGTACTGGCAATTGGTATCCACCCAGTTGGTGATTTTCACGCGTTCTTCGAGGGTCAGGCGAATATCCTTGTGGGTTGCGGCGAGTTTGCGGGCCCGTTCCGCCTGCGTTGGATCGGCGAGTTGGACCATCCCCGGGGACAGCATGGCCACCAGCACGCTGGCATGGGATCCGAGCGACTTCGCCGGCAGATAATGCACATTGCCGGTTTTGGGATGGTTTTCACCGATGACCGGTCCTAACACATTACGGTCGAACCGCCCCTTGCGTCTCTCAGGCACCAGACTTTCATAAGAAACATTGAACTGATTGGTCTGCGTGCCGCAGAGATTCAGATTGCCTTTGTGCTTGTCCCCGTCGTGGCATTTGAGGCAATGCCGGTCCAATACCGGTTGCACATCCGAGGCATAATCGAGCGGTCGTCCGCCGGTCTTTTCACCGGGTTGGGGACCGGGTACCGACGGTGCCCGCTTCATGGCCATGCGCTCCACGGTCAGCACTTTTGCCGACGCGCTTTCGGGGACCTCGTGGCATCCCACGCAACCGCGAACCTCGCCCGGCATGTAATTGACGAAGGTGCGCTCCGTCTGCAGTGCCATGTAATTCTTGTCCAGCGCCTGCAGGATGATGTTGGCATTGGCAGCCACCACAAAAGAGGCGGAGCCGTCCGTTTCCACCGGCACAATGCCATGTTGCACCTTCAGTCCGAGGTGGGTGTCCTTGGTGATGCATGCGTGCTGCTGGTCATATTCATCCCCGTCCCAGTATCGATGCGCCGACCATGGGCGCGGCACCTGTTCGAGTATGCGCAGGTAGGCCACCTCGCCGCGCTTCACATTCTCCAACCCATGATAGATATCATTCACCATGCACAGCGCCTGGTTCTTCGCCGCCAAGGCCGGGTTCACCGAGATGCCCGTCATCGGCGGCACGGCACGCCGCTTCACCGGATAGGGCAGCCAACACGAGATCGCGGGATCCTGATAGACCGGCGTGACCTGGCCCTTGTCATCCAGCAGGTAAAGACCGTAACCCGTGGGTGCATACCATGGCGCACCCGCTGGTTTGTGCGCGACCAGGAATTTTTTGTCCGACAACGGCCAGGGATCCTTGAACAGCGGACCACGGCCGCCGCCGTCGTTCTTCCAGGAACCGTCCGCCTGGCGAAACACAAAGCCGCCTTCCGCCCTGATGTCCACATCCGGCGTCATATAGGTCATCGGATCCCGGCTGCGGATATCCCGGTTCATATCCAAACGTATGACAGTTCCCACACCAGTCTGCGGACAATGCGGCACACCCATGACGACATAATGATTTTGGACATCCGGAATCACCCGGCCATAGATCAGGGTGGGGGGGAGCGCAATGTCGTTGCCGTAGATCTCGGCGGACCCGGACCCGTCCGGCCGCATCGCCCACAGGCACTTCACACTGACCGCGCCCTTGTCCACATACTCCCACCGCGTGTACATGATACGACCGTCGGGCAACATCGCCGGCGACGCCTCGCTGGCCGAGCTATTACTTAACTTGCGCAGGTTTTTCCCGTCGCCATCTATCCGATGAAGAACGGTGGTCGTGAGATCATCCGGCGCGTCGCACAGGATCCCGAATTGGCAGCGCGTGGAAATGAAGGCAATGCCGCCGTCCGGAAGATAACACGGCTGCATGTCGTCGGTGCCATGGTGATAGTGTCCGCCCACGCGGTATTTGCGCACCAGTTCCGCCTCGTCGTCTTGCGGAAACGTCAATTGCCGCAAGCCCGACCCGTCGAGGTTCACTTCATAGATGCGGTATCCATCCTGCGCACCTTTTTTCCAGGCAAACACCACCCGCTTCGCATCGAATGACAGATCAAAGCGCTCAAACACGCCGTCTTTAAGGCCGGGCACCACCTCCCTGACAGACCCATCCTTCAGGTTCAGCATGCAAAGATTTCCGCCGGGCATCCAGGCACTGTTGATGTATTCCGTGTAGTAGTGATCGGAATTATAGGAGAAGCGCTTGACGAAAAGCAGTTGCTCGAAGTCTGCGTCCGGGACCAGGTCGGGGGCGCCGGTGGCCATCCCGGCAGCCGCGCAAAACGCCGCTGCCAGCGCGATCCGGCACTTGCTGCCGACCCGCCCTAACGTGTCGTGTCGCCGAAGGTTGAAGGCGAATGGGATCATGGAGTGGTTCGGTTTCATGTGTTACACGGTGATTTTAGCCCGCGATTCCCGCGCCGCAAGCCAAACGTGTTTGGTTGCCACCATCGCTAGGGCCAGTCCCGACTAACAAGCATTGACGGGTCGAGCGGCTGGGATTGGAATCGCTCCATGGCACGACCCTTGCGATACGAGGCGGCGGGAACGGTTTACCACGTCGATAGGGTCCTCGCGGATTAACATGTTAGATTTCCGTTCTGCGTCGCCAGCCATGAACCCAGCCGCCCTTTCAATCGTCGCTCCGCCCCACCAAACATCTCACTGCGAGTTGATCACGCATGCTGCTCGCCTGCGGGTACCACCCCCATTTCCCCGCCCTCTGGACCGGCCACCGGCTCTTCCAACGGTCTTCACCCAGAAAGCAATTTCCTAGCATTACGTTGCGCCTCACCGGACGCCATAAGACGCGCACGGCGCGGTTTTCATCGGTACGGTGCAGGCGTCTTGTTCGCATGTCGTGAACTATTTGGATCCTGTTCCTGCTTTATGTAACAGAAAAACATCTCTGACAGCCTCGAGGTAGCCCATGCCATGTTCGGTATCCGGCTCCAGGTAACTGCCCTCTGACCATTCATTCCAAGAATTGATTGTGATCAATTTGGGCTGCTTAGGGTGGGCATCCGCATACGCTTTTGCTTTGAGAAGGTATTTTTTGAAAGCTTCTGGGCAAGCACCGGAGACGCACGGCGTTCTTGTA
>CAISTY010000159.1 GCA_903888515.1 Akkermansiaceae bacterium
ACAGAAACCACAAAAAATGAATGCCATCAGGCTTATTGCGTATCTTGCGCATTTTTGCGGCAAAAAATACTGTAGGGCAAACTCAGAACTCATCAGTAAATGACACCGGAGAAGGTCCGGGAAGGTGGCCCTGCGCTTGAGGTTTTCCCGCTTTGACAATCTGTCACTGGCGGGTCAGGCTGGCGGCGCAATCCCGCACATTTTCACTCATATGGCCTACGATCTCATTGTCATTGGTGGCGGCCCGGCCGGCTACGTTGCCGCCATTCGTGCCGCCCAACTCGGAAAATCCGTGGTCTGTGTCGAAGCCGACCGGGTGGGTGGCACCTGTCTGAACTGGGGCTGCATTCCCACCAAGGCGCTGTTGAAAAACGCCGAGGTCTATCAGATGCTGACCCACAAGGCCGCCGGGCTCGGCTTGCGGATCGAAGGGTTGTCCTATGATTGGTCCACGGTGATCGGGCGCTCGCGCAAGGTTGCGGACCGCCTCGCCGGTGGCATCGATTTTCTCTTCAAGAAGAACCGGATCGATTCCATCCGCGGCATGGGCTCGCTCGAAGGCGGCGGCAAAGTTAGAGTTAGATCGGAGGATGGTTCCACGCGGCTGCTGGAAGCGCCGGCCATTCTGATTGCCACCGGCTGCAAATCCCGCGGTCTCGCGCCGCTGCCGTTCAATGGTGGATCCGTGATCAGTTCGAAGGAGGCCATGACGCTGGCGCGCCAACCCAAGGAAATGATCATCATCGGCGCGGGTGCCATCGGCGTCGAGTTCGCCTATATCTACAATGCCTTCGGCACCAAGGTGACGCTGGTCGAAATGCTGCCGCGCATCCTGCCCATCGAGGACGACGAAGTCGGCGAACATCTCGAGAAATCGCTCGTCAAACAAGGGATCCGCTGCCTCTCTAACACCCGGATCACCGCCATGGCGGACCACGGCAGCCATGTGGAGCTGGCCTTGGACGGACCTCAGGAAAAAGGCGCGATCACCGCGGAAGTTTGTCTGGTGGCCATCGGCATCCAGCCCGTGCTTCCCGGCGGCCTGCAACCTGATCTAACGGAAAACGGTTTTGTCAAGGTGGGCGACCGTTATGAGACATCGATCCCCGGGGTGTATGCCGCGGGCGACATCACCGGCCCGCCGTGGCTGGCACACACCGCTTCGTTCGAGGCGGTGCAAATCGTCGAGGGCCTCTATGTCCCCGGCCATCAACCGCGCAAGCTGACGAATTTCCCGGGTTGCACGTATTGCCACCCGCAAGTCGCGTCCGTCGGCAAAACCGAGCGCGCGCTCAAGGAATCCGGCATTGATTACAAGGTCGGCAAGATCCCGTTTGCCGCCATCGGCAAGGCCATCGCCACGGGCGAGCCGGAAGGTTTCGCCAAGTTGTTATTCGGCAAGAAACACGGGGAATTGTTAGGTGCGCACATCATCGGTGAAAACGCCACCGAACTCATCGCCGAGATGGGCCTCGCGCTCGATCAGGAACTCACCAGCGAGGAAATCCACGCCACCATTCACGCCCACCCGACCTTGTCCGAAGTGATCCACGAGGCGACCCTCGCCGCCGACGGGTATGCGATCCACGTCTGACGATCCCATCAACTCCCTAACACCGCGACAAACTCGTCGGCGGCAACTCCCGCTTGGCGCAGGATGCCCGCCAACGTGCCGGTTTTGATTTCCGCGTGCATCGGCACCACACACCCGGCTTCGCCACGTCGCATCACGACATGGCCGCCACGCTGGCGGGCCTCAATAAAGCCCAGCCGCGTCAGCGCCTTGCGACATTCCTTGCCGCTAACAACCGGCAGCTTGGGCATGGGCAACCTCAAAACACGTTAAAACCGCGGGGGTATTGGATTTCATCGGGAAAACCTCCAAATACAATTCCGTCGCCTCCCGCAAATTGGCCACGGCTTCATCGAAGGTCTCGCCCTGGGTCGTCGTTCCGGTCTCCGGATTGTAGGCCACATAGCCGCCCTCCGGGGCCGCGGTGATCACTGCGCTCAGAATCATGGCCAAATCCTAGCACGGGTAATTCCCATTGCAAGACCGCAGATCTCGTCTGCAATCAATACGTCGGCATCGCTGCGCAGCGAAACACCGCATCCAGCACATTCTTGTCCGTGCGCGGGTCATAGCGGACGGTCATCGCGGTCCGGCGTTTTGACCGCGTCCTCCATTCATGGTGCCTGGGCACCCTCAAGGTTATGCATGTCAGCGCGATCGGCGTACAGGTGGATTGCCAAATGGAAGCTCTGCACCGCCCATGTCCGGACACGGCTTTGTCTCATTTTCCCGCCACCGGGGAAAG
>CAISTY010000160.1 GCA_903888515.1 Akkermansiaceae bacterium
CGGTGATACGGCGGGCGGGTTGGCACCGATTTCGGGAATCGACAAGGAATTCCTCCTCCAGTGGCTGCGCTGGCTTGAAACGACCGGACCCGTAATCAACGGTGAACGCAGACCGATCCCGGCACTCGCCGTAATCAACCGTCAGCAACCCACTGCGGAACTCCGGCCTTCTGGTGCGGCGCAAACCGACGAGGATGATCTAATGCCCTATCTGGTTTTGGACTTCATCGAGCGGTCGGCGATCCGGGATCACCTTGGCCCTGCGGAGATTTTCGAACTGTTGCAGGTGCGCTTCCCTGCTCATTCCCGTGAGCGGCTCTGTCTCTGGACTCACAGGTTTTTCACGTTGTGGAGCCGAAACCAGTGGAAACGCGAACGCTATGCGCCGGGCTTCCATCTGGATGACGAAAATCTGGACCCCAAAACCTGGTGCCGTTGGCCGATCCTCAGCGGCGGTTTCCAGGATGAGCTCAAAACATTGAAACCATGAACGCAATTCGAGCGGATATCACCACCCTGAACGTCGACGCCATTGTCAACGCTTCCCCTGAGGATCGCCGCGCCGGTTGCCTGCTCGGACTCGCGACGGGTGACGCTCTTGGCACCACCTTGGAGTTTACCCGCCCCGGCAGTTTCAAGCCCATGACGGACATGGTGGGAGACGGTCCCTTTCACCTGGAGGCCGGTCAATGGACGGATGATACGTCGATGGCATTGTGCCTCGCGGCAAGCCTGATCGAATGCGGTTTTGATCTCCGGGACCAGATTGAGCGTTACGTGCGCTGGTGGAAGGAGGGGTATTTCAGTTCGACCGGAAGCTGCTTTGATATCGGCAACACTGTGAGTGCCGCGCTACGGGCCTTCATGCGGACGGGCGAGCCGGTCAGTGGAAGCACGGATCCTTATGCGGCGGGAAACGGTTCGATCATGCGGTTGGCTCCAGTGCCGTTGTTTTTTCATAACGCCGACGACTGTATTCATTTTTCCGGTGAGAGTTCCCGCACCACGCACCAGGCACCAACTGCGATTGATGCCTGCAAATACCTTGGGGGAATTCTCTGGGGGCTTCTGCATGGAGCATCGAAGGCCGATGTGCTGGCCCCCATGTATCATCCTTCGGGGTTGGCGTGGACGTATCTGGATCCGGCCATCTCGGAGATTGCGATGGGTTCGTTCAAGGTGAAGGAACCTCCGGAGATCCGTGGCAGCGGCTACGTGGTGGCATCGTTAGAGGCGGCGTTGTGGGCGTTTCACAAGTCGGAATCATTCGAGGAAGGAGCCTTGCTGGCCGTGAACCTGGGGGAGGACGCCGATACCACGGGCGCGGTTTTCGGCCAGATCGCAGGAGCGTTCTACGGAAAGTCCGGAATCCCTGGGCGGTGGTTGGAGAAACTGCATGACAAGGAGTTGATGGAAAAAATGGTTCAACAACTGATAGGTCCCGATAAGACCAACCCATGAAAAGCATATGAAAGCACTGATACTCGTGGATATTCAAAACGACTTTCTTCCCGGCGGCGCACTCGCTGTGCCCGGTGGCGATGAAATCGTTTCCCTAGCAAACCGGTTGATGGAGGATTTCGAAATCGTCGTCGCCACCCAGGACTGGCACCCGCCCGATCATGGCAGTTTCGCTGCAAACCATCCCGGCAAGGAGGTTTTCGAATCCATCGATCTCCATGGTCTGCCCCAGACGTTGTGGCCGGTCCACTGTGTGAGAGATTCTACTGGTTCGGAGTTTGCCCCCGGACTCGATGTCTGCCGGATCACTCGCGTGTTTCAAAAAGGAACACGGTCGGAAGTCGACAGCTACAGCGGGTTTCATGACAACGGTCACCGCCATAGCACCGGCATGGCGGACTGGCTCAGGGAACAGGGCGTGACTCAGCTCACTGTCTGCGGGCTGGCGACCGATTATTGCGTGAAATTCACCGCGCTAGATGCCGTCCGCGAAGGTTTCCAGGTAACGCTCGCCTTATCAGCATGCCGCGGAGTGAATCTCATTGCGGGAGACGTGGACAAGGCGGTCGAGGAGATGAGGGGAGCGGGAGTCGAAATTCAATGAGTCGGCCATCCGCAGCGCTAAGGATCGAGGTGCTCGTCATTTCTGCGGTGACGACGCTGTTGCTTGCCGCATCGTGGTTCAAGTGGCTGCCACTGGATTTTACGGAAGCTCTTGGATTCGCGACCGGAGCGGTCTGTGTATGGCTCGTTACGAAGGGCAACATTTGGAATTGGCCCGTGGGGTTGGCCAACAACCTGTTTTTTGCGGTGTTGTTCTGGAAGGCCCGGCTTTTCGCTGACTTCGGCCTGCAGGGGATCTATCTGATTCTTGGCATCTACGGTTGGTGGGAGTGGCTGCGCGGCGGAGAACACCGGACGCGGTTAGCCATCTCACGAAGCACTCGTAGCGAATGGGTCGGTATTGCCGTGTTCCTCGTTCTCGGCACCTGGGGCTCGCGCGAGATCCTGCAGTCCGTGAACGGGTCGGCGCCGTTGTGGGACGCGGTGACAACTGTGTTGAGTCTCGCCGCGCAATATCTGTTGTGCCGGAAGCGCATTGAGAACTGGTTCTTCTGGATTGCCGCGGACGTTATCTACGTGCCACTGTATCTATCAAAACAACTGCCTTTGACCGCCCTGCTTTACGGAGGATTTCTGGTGCTCTGCGTCATTGGATGGAGGAGATGGAGAAAGGAGCTCGGCACATGAATCGACCCGCTGATTTTGGTCTCGGCGTGGTGATTGGAAAATTCCTTCCGCCACATCGCGGGCACCGGTTTCTGATTGAGACGGCGCTTTCCCGCTGCGAGCGGGTGGTGGTGATCGTTTGCGGAAAACCCGAGGATCCCATTCCGCCGGAGTTGCGGGCCGGGTGGCTGCGGGAACTGGTGCCTTCCGCCGAAGTCATGCTGATCGACGACCGATACGATGAGAATGACTCCCGGGTATGGGCGGATAACACCATCGGATGGCTGGGCCGTTCGCCGGACGCAGTATTCACCTCGGAAATCTACGGCGACGCCTATGCAGGCCACATGGGATGCGTCCACTTTTCCGTCGATCCAACGCGGGTGGCCGTCCCATGCAGTGGCACTGCGGTCCGATCTGATCCCTTTTCAATGTGGGATTTCATTGATTCGCCGGTGAGAGCGTGGTTTGCTAGGCGGGTGGTGGTGGTGGGCGCGGAGTCCACCGGCACGACCACCCTGGCAAGGGATTTGGCCCGGGCATTGAAGACCGTATGGGTGCCGGAATATGGACGGGAGTATAGCGAACGAAAACAAGCCGCTGGTGACGAAATCTGGAGTTCCGAAGAGTTTCTCGAAATCGCCCGCGAGCAAACGCGGATGGAAGATCAGGCGTCATGCCTGGCCAACCGCATTCTCATCTGTGACACCAACGCTTTCGCCACCTGTCTGTGGCACCGGCGGTATATGGGTTGTGACCATGAGCCATTGGAGGAATTTGCCAAAGGCTGCCGTGCCGATCTCTACCTACTAACAGGCGATGAAATTCCATTTATTCAGGACGGTCTGCGCGATGGGGAACACATCCGCCACGAAATGCACCAGTGGTTTGCAACGGCACTCGCCCGGCAGCATGTTCCTTGGAGGCATGTTTGCGGATCCGCGACGGAACGGCTGAACTTTGCAATGAAGGCGATAGAGGAGCAGGTGCGGAAATAGTATATATCAAGACCGTTTATGCCTTATGCTCTGCGAGCGATTATCATTCTGGCAAGGCCGCAACTGTAGGTAATCTCCAGGAACCTTAATTGCTCCAAGACTTGTCCCTTTCTTGGGCACAACGGTTTCGTCCAACTCCGACGCCTGATGGACTCCAACGCCCTGCTCGCTGAGAAAATCGACGCCCTCGAAGCGAAATACGCCGAACACGACTAACAATTTCCATCCTCGTTCCATGGATGCACGGGTTTGGGGAGGGCTGTGAGGTTTCCATTCATGGGCCGGGGCATTGTCATCTCGCCCGCTGGGGGAAGTGAGACAAGCGAGGCCGCTCGTCCCTACCGTTCCGCTGCTCCGCGATCACTGGCGGTGCTCGTGCAGGTCCCGGCCGTCGATGAAATTCCTGACGTTGTTGGCCAGTGCAATGTAGCCGGACGTGGCTAACAAACCCCAGCACGTCAGCAGGACCAGCGACTCGACAATGAAAAAGCGCCGCGACCGGCAAACCCTGAGAAAACAAATCATGCTGAGCACGGAGAGTCCGAGCCCGGTTCCGACGAACAGCGGAAGGTAGGTCAAGAGCACCAGATCGCGCAACCAGACCGGATAGCCGCCGACGTTCGTCCAGAACACCGGGTTCTCGCGCAGCATCGCGAACCACACGAGCAGCATTCCCATGGCGCAGGCCAGCAGAGTCACGAGCATCAACCCCACTCCTAGCAGGATCGTTTGGTCATCGGTCTTTTTGGGGAGCGCGCCCATGTGTCCACATGGATTACCCGACTCCGCTGGCGCCGGCAAGACGGGAGTTGTTGGAGAACTGGAGAATTGGACAGAATATGCTTCATTGTTAGGAAATTGCTTTTGAGGTGAAGGCCGTTGGAATAGCCGGTGGCCGGTCCGGAGGGCGGGGAAATGGGGGGGGGGCAGAAGAAGTGTTTCGGTGCTTCGGTGTGCGGTGTTTCGGCGAGAAAAATCTCCAGTCCGCGCCGGCAATCGGCCGACTCGGGAGATTTAACGGTGGTATTCATTTGCCGCGAGCGCAGCTTCCAGGTCCGCGTTGCCAAAAAGTTTCGTTGGAAAAGCGAGTGAGAATGTGGAGAGGAGGGCGAGGATGAGGGCCTTCATGGTGTGTGGAAATACGGAATCGGAGCACGGGATCACTTTGCCTTGTTCTTCGCCTTGCCCTTGCCGCCTTTCGGCTGCGGATGGTCGGCGAGAGTTTTCTTCGCGAGTTCAGTGAAGCTGTCCGTCTGTTGCTGCCATGTCTGCTCCAGATCCCTCACTTTGTCCGGCATTTTGGCGGCGAGATTGTGCTGTTCGGCGCGGTCGGTTTTCATGTCGTAGAGTTCCCACGGCTTGCCATTGGCGGCGACGAGTTTCCAGTCGCCCACGCGCACCGCGCGATGCCCTTCGTGCAGCCACCACAGGCTCTCTCGGGCGATGGTTTCGTCTTTAGTGAAAGCGGGCACGAGGCTCTTGCCGGGTGCTGGCGGAATGGGTTCGCCTTTCCAATCCTTCGGCTTTTCGATACCGGCGAGTTCGAGCGCGGTGGGTACGAAGTCGATGACATGCGCGGGTGTGCGGCGCAGCTCGTTTTTCGCTGCGATGCCCGCGGGCCAATGCACGATGAGCGGAGTGCTGATGCCGCCTTCATGTACCCACGTTTTGTGGCGGCGATGCGGCGTGTTGCACGCGCTGGAAAAGCCGGGGCCGAGGCAAAGATAGGTGGCGGCGCTGCCCGGCGCGGCCTGCGGGTCGTGGCCGCCATCGCGCACCATGATCTCGGCGCTGGCCCCATTGTCGGAGGCGAAAAGGATGAGCGTGTTCTCATACGCCCCCATCGCCTTGAGTTGCGCGATGATGCGGCCGATTTCATGGTCCATGCGGTCGATCATCGCGGCGTGGATGGCCATCTTCGTGGCTTGGAACCGGCGCTGTTCCTCCGTGAGTTCGCTCCACGGCAGCGGGCGGTTCACCTCGCCGGGACCGAGTTTTTTCATCGCTTCGGGGAAAGCGTAGGGCGGCCCCACCTCACGCTCCACCGCAGAGAGCGTGGTGTTCGTGATGCCCGATTCCTTTTGCCGTGCGAAACGCGCCGCCCGCATCGCCTCCCAGCCGGCGAGATATGTGTCGCGATACTTCGCGATGTCCTCGGGCAGTGCGTGCAGCGGGAAATGCGGGGCGATGAAGGGGATGTAGTGGAAGAAAGGTTTGTCCGAGTGATTCGTCGCGTGGTCTTTAAGGCACTCGATGGCGTGGTCGGCGGTGGCGATGGTGGAGTAGTAGCCATTTTCGTCCGCAGGAGGAGTCACGGGCCGGTCGTCAACGGAGTTGCCCTTCGCGGAGAAAAAGTTGCCCTGGTTCCTCATGTCGAGCGAGCGGTCGAAGCCGCCGGCCAGCACCGGGCCGTCGATGTGCCATTTGCCGCTGTGATAGCTGCGGTAACCCGCGGGCTTGAGAAAGTCCGGCAGCAGCCGCGCCCACTGCTGGCGCACGCCCTGTCCGCCGCCGGCGGCCTCGGGCAGCTTGTCGCGGTGGATCTGCTGCGCGTAGTAACCCGTGAGCAACGCGCCGCGCGTGGGCCAGCAGCGCGCCGTGTTGTAGAACTGCGTGAAGCGCAGACCGTTCTTTGCCAGCGCATCGAGCTGCGGTGTTGCGATCTCGCCGCCGTAGCAGCCGAGGTCGGAAAAGCCGAGGTCGTCGGCGAGGATGAAGACGATGTTCGGCTTCGCGGCGTGTGACGGCCCGCAGGAAAGCGTCAGGATGGTGAGGAGGTTGAGGAGGTGTTTCATGGTTCGAGGATTCATTTCTGTTTCTTCTTCGCTTGGCCCTGCCGGCCGGGCGGGCCTTCGGGTGGGGGTGTGATGCCTTCGGCGGGTTGGTTCCACAAACGCCATGGGTCGTCGAGGCGGCGCATCTCGGCGAGCAGCAGCGCCTGCATTTCCGAGAGCTTCGCGGCGTGTTTCGGGTTGGCGGCGAGGTTGAGTTGGTGAGTCTCTGGCTTCACGCCGGTCAGCGCGACGATGGCAGGGTCGTGGTGCTCCTTCAGATACTCGTTGGGGTTTTCCTTGAGGTTGAAGAGCTGCGTTTCGCGCACGCCGCCGTTCATCACATCGTATTGGATGAGTTTCCAATCACCCTGTTTCACCGATCTCATGCCGGGCTTGGTGCCGCCGTTGTAAACGCCGTAAACAACATCGCGGACCGTCTGTTTTTCTCCGGTCAGCACGGGTTTGAAGCTGGTGCCTTCGGTTGTTTCAGGAGCGGGGACGCCGGTGAGGTCGCACAGTGTGGCGAGCACATCGAGCAGGTAGATGTTTCCCTCCACGCGGCTGCCGGGCTTGATGCCCGGGCCCTTCACGATGAACGGCACGCGCCAGGTGTGCTGATAGAGGTTCTGCTTCCCCTGCAGGCCGTGGCGGCCGATCGCCATGCCATGGTCGGCGGTGTAGAAGATGATGGTGTTTTCCAGTTCGCCCATGGCTTCGAGTTTCGCGAGCACGCGGCCGATCTGGATGTCGATGTTCTCGCTGCATGCGAACTCGCGTCCGAGTTCGTTGCGGATCGTGCGTTCGTCGCGCCGCTCCCATACGCCACTGACGGCGACCTCATCGCGCAGGCCGGGGTGGCCGTGATGGAAGGGATGTGCGGGGAGATAGTTCGATGGGAGCGCAGGCTGCTTTGGGTGTGCGGGTGGCGGCGCGGTCTTGTCGGTATGATTCACCGCCCCGTATTTGGCGAGCAGTTCCGGTGTCCCGTCGCGCACATCGTGCGGATGCGAGAAGCCGTAGTAGATCAGGAAGGGCTTGGTTTCCTTGGTGGCCTCCCGTTGCGCGAGGTAATCCATCACGCGGTCGCCATGCCACGCGCTGCCGGTCTCGGCCGTGCCGCCGCGCTTGGTGGCATCGTGGCGCACGGTGAATAGCTTGTTGGCGTCCTCGTAGCTGTTGCCCTGCTTGCAGGTCCGCATGGTGGCGTAGCCGGCACGGTTGAAGACCGCGGGAATCGTCTGCTGCGCGATGTCGGGTGGGCAGAGGTCCTTTTGGTTTGCCTGCGGCGAAATGGGTAGATGCCAGACGGAGCGTCCGGTCATGATCATGTGGCGCGACGGCGTGCAGACCGCGCCGCTGAACGAGCCCATGTGATACGCGCCGTCGAAGACCATGCCATTGCGCGCGAGTCGGTCAATGTGTGGCGTCTCCAGTGATGACTGCGCGTTGTAGCACTTCAGATCATACGGCGACTGGTCATCGAGGAGAATGAACAAAATGTTGGGGCGTTTTGGTGCGGCGGTGGAAAGGCCGCAGCAGAGCGTGAGGAATGCAAGGAGGGCGGGAATGCTTCGCATATCGGGTTTCATGGGTAGGATTGGGATCAGTCGATCAAAGTCAGGGTGATACGGCGCACATCCATCACATAGTTCCCACTGTAAGGAAATTGATTCAATAACTCAAGGTTTGGCTTCCGCCCAACTCGCACGAGTGAGTTGCCAACCCTTGTCGCCGAGCTTCCACTGATAGGTCACCAGAAAGTGTCCATCAACCGGACGGGAAGCAGGAAGCTCCACCAGCGCTTTGAGCGAAAAAACGACATCTGCCTGATCACCACGGATTGCAATGCTTTGGAATTGTTCCAAGTCAAAACGTGTTTGAGTCGCGTATCCGCAAAGCCATGAGTAGAGGGATTCCATTTCAGAGCGATCAAATGTGCCATTCACCTCGGTGATGGTCGTTGCTTCGAGAACCACCTCATCAGCGAGCAAGGCATTGAGCGAATACGCGCCCATTTGACGTGCAGCCTTCGTGCTGCCGGATTTGAGAGTGAGCGTTTGCAGCAGTGATGCAGTCCGGCGTTTGAGGGTTTGCACTGGAGAAAACCACCAGATGACAAGGCCGCTGATCAGTGCCAGAGTGATACCGATAACTGCGATTCGTTGCATGTTTGCTTGCGGGTTTGGAGATTTCCAACCTTGCCTCCATAGACAACGACAGCTTCATTATCAACCGATGTCTGTTCCTTCTTGATCAACTCATCCATCGGCACAGCGGCGGCACCGGTCGAAAGCAGGGGAACCAGCGTGGCAAGAAGCATGGCACCAGCGGTGGATGTGAGGTTCATGATGGCTGATGCTTAACGTTGTTCTATGTTTTCGGCAAGGTTTTTTTGACTGCTTCCAGGATAGGTTCGGGGCGTTTGGAATTTCATGCTTGAAATGGAATGCTTTCCATGGTCTCTCATGCGTACCAACCCATAAAAGCAATTGCCTGGCAGCCGCGGCATGTATGTTAGATTCTTTTGCTTGCAATCCCAGGCGTTGCGGGTTGTCGTCACCACGTCAGCGGGGAACGAACCCCGAATAAAAACACGAATCAAAACACTATCATGAAAACAACCGCCTTGTTACCGCTCGCCGATCTCCCCCTTGGCTCACGCATGCGCTCGCAGCCGCAAAACAAATTCCTCGCATGTGCGGTGTTTCTCGCGATGGCGGGGAGTGCATGCTGCGAGACGAAAGAGACGCCGAAGCAACTTGCGGTGGACTTGGGAGACGGGGTGAAGCTCGAGATGGTCTTGATTCCCGCCGGTTCGTTCACGATGAGCGGCGAGGGCGGCGGGGCGATCCACAAGGTGAACATCTCCAAACCGTTTTACATGGGCAAGTACGAGGTCACCCAGGAACAATGGGAAAAAGTCATGGGCAGCAACCCCAGCCAAAACAAGGGGGGGAAGAATCCTGTGGAACAAGTCTCTTGGGAGGAATGCCAGCAATTCTTCGATAAACTCAATGCGAAGGCAGGCGGACAATGCGGGAAGATCTCCTTTCCGACCGAGGCGCAGTGGGAATATGCGTGTCGGGCCGGAAGCACGACGAAGTATAGTTTTGGCGACGATGCGAGCAAGTTGGGCGAGTATGCCTGGTTCGTTGCGAACTCGGAATTCAAGACGCAACCAGTTGGCGGGAAGAAGCCGAACGCGTGGGGGCTTTACGACATGCACGGGAACGTCTGGGAATGGTGTCAGGATTGGCAACGTCCTTATACGGCGGAAGAGGTGACAGACCCGCGTGGTCCTGCAACGGGCTTTTCCCGCGTGTTTCGCGGCAATTGCATGAGTGACCCGGCGGAGAACCTGGTGTCCATCATTCGTGAAGCCGAAGTGCCCGCGACGAAGAATATGGCGCTGGGCTTGCGTGCCTCCTGTATTCCGGCGGACAAGTGAGTGAACGAGGGGGCCAGGAAGCAGTTGGACATCAAGTCATGATAAAACATATCGGGGTACTTGTTATTGCATTCCTGATGGTGCCACAGACGCTGCTGCATGCGGTGACGGTGGAGGATCTGCGCTGTGAATACCGGGAGAACCCGCTGGGCATCGACGTGGTGAAGCCGCGGCTGAGCTGGAGGATAGAGACCAGAGACCAGAACGCGGGGCGAGCGCTAGCGAACTCGGCAAAACCCGGCGCAGCCCTAACTGGCATGGCCGCAGGCAACCCAGAGGTCAGAGGTCAGAAACAAAGCGCCTATCAGGTGCTGGTCGCGTCGTCCCTGGAGTTGTTAGCCAAGGACCAGGGTGATTTGTGGGACAGCGGGAAAGTGGTGTCGGGCCAAAGCATCCAAGTGGAGTATGCCGGGAAACCACTGCAGTCGCGCATGGCTTGCTGTTGGCGCGTGCGGGTGTGGGACAAGGATGGAAAGGCGGCATGGAGCAAGCCGGCCACTTTTGAGATAGGCTTGCTGGAGCCGGATGCATGGCAAGCCAAGTGGATTGGCATGAACGGGCCGGAAGGAAAGCGCGGTTCTCCCTTATTGCGCAAGGAGGTTGCAATCACCGGCAAGGTCAAGCGCGCGCGGGTCTATGTGTCGGGACTGGGTTGGAGCGAGTTATATATCAACGGCAAGAAGGTGTCGGATGATGTGCTATCGCCTGGACTGACCGACTATTCCCAGGAGATCCAGTATTGTACCTATGATGTCACGGCCTTGCTCAAGCAGGGGGTAAATGCGCTCGGCATGATGCTGGGCAACGGCTGGTTTTCCGCTACGACATTCTTCAATAACCAGCCGTGGGCGGATCGGCCGCAGGCGATTATGCAGATGACCGTCACCTATGAGGACGGCACCGAAAAACAGTTCTTTACCGATGAAACCTGGAAGGCGGCCGGCGGAGCGATCGTTTCCAATCTGAAGAACTCCGGGGAGGTGTATGACGCCAGGCTTGAGAAGCCGCAATGGAACATGGTGGGCTATGACGACAGCCAGTGGAGCCAAGCCTCGGTCATGTCTCCAAGCAAGGGCCGATTGACGTGCCGGGCCATCCCGCCCATGAAGGTGCAAAACACGCTGCGACCCGTTAGAGTGACCGCTGACGGCAAGGATGGCTGGATGTTTGAGTTTGACCGGTACTTCTCGGGTTGGGTGCGGCTGAATGTCAAAGGTAAATCCGGCACCACCATCACCCTTAATCATGAGGATAAAGAGAAGGATGTCTATATTCTCAAGGGTGCCTCTGAGGGCGAAGTCTATGAACCACGTTTTGCGCTCCATGGTGTGCGGCATGTGTTGGTGACGGGGCTCGAAGGGGAGCCCACGCTCGATACGCTCGCTGGCCGGGAGGTTTACAGTGATGTGGATTTGTATGGCAGCTTCACCTGTTCCAACGAGCTATTTAACAAGATCCACGGCAACATTCAGCGTTCATTGAAGGTCGCCCTGAAGGGGTTTGTGCTCGATTGCCTGCACCGGGAGCCCGTTTCGTATAATGAACCGGCAAGTATTTTCGGGGCGCTTTCCACACGCAAAGGCATGCCGGAATTCTGGACTGGATACGCCCGTATGATTCAACTAGGTGCTTCCGCGGATGGCGACCTTTCAGATGTCGTGCCGGTTTTTCCGGGCATGAAGCGGGACAGCGACGTTTCCCAAAATGCCAGTTATCCCATGCTCATCTGGAATCTGTATGAGAATTATGGCGATCATCGTCTGCTGGAGCAACATTACCCGACGGTCAAGGCGTGGGTTGATTTCATCGGACGACAGTTGGCGGAACCTTCTCATATTGTCAGGAAGGGCTGGCTTGGCGAACACATGTTGCCGAAGCGAGGCACGCCAGGCTGGGAATTCATCAGCAAGGAAACGCCCAAGGATCTCATCTGGACCTGCTTCTATTATCAGAATGCCAGAGTGCTTTCGAGCATGAGCCGGGTGTTGGGGAAGAAGGATGACGAAAAGCATTATGCGGACCTGGCTGAAGAGATCCGAACGGTGATCAACAAGACCTGGCTGGATGAAACGACCGGGCATTATGCCACGAAATCGCAGACCTCGGAAATTCTGCCGCTGGCGATCGGGATCGTGCCACCGGATCACAAGCAGAAACTGATAGATAACATTGCCCAAACGATCACCGGGGCGGATGGCGGGAAATTCCGGGTCGGGCATGTGGGGCTGCCGGGTTACATGGAGTCGCTGGTTGAGAATGGACTGGGGGAGATCGTGTACAAGACGGTCAATACCACCGAGTTTCCCGGCTGGGGATACATGATTTCCGAGGGTGCTACAACAGTATGGGAAAGTTGGAGCATGGTTAATGGCGGGTATAACAGGGCAGAGAGCATGACCATGCTTGCCGGCGTCTGCCGATTCTTCTATGACAGCATCGCCGGCATCCATGAACCGAATTTCTACGGCACGCGGGAGTTCGAGCCCGGTTACGGTGTGATCCGCATCAAGCCGCATGTGATCGGCGACCTGACGCACGCCAGCGCCTCTATCAAAACGATCCGTGGCATCGTTTCATCGGACTGGAAGAAGACGGGCGATTCGCTGGTTCTGAATGTGATTATCCCCGCCAACGCGAGCGGCCGGGTGAGTGTGCCCTCGTTAGGCCTGAAGAACGCCACCCTTACCGAAGGCGGCAAGACGGTGTGGAAAGATGGGGCCTATGTCAAGGGAGTTGCCGGAATTACAGCCGGCAAGCAGGAGCCAGGATATTATACATTTGATGTCGGCTCGGGAGAGTACGGGTTCAAGGTTGAGTAAACGAAGAGAGATCAGGGCGCGGAAAACCATGTACTGTAAAACTTCGGTGCGGGCAATGGTTCTGGCGGGGATGCTGGCCGGAGCTGCGACATGGGCGTTAGGGGACATGGCAACGGGGGAGGGGACTCCTTCGCCGTTTTTCCGCGATGTGACCACCGGTTACCTGCTGCAATGTTCTTTCCTGTCGCCGCGGCCATATTGCTGGAAAGATGACAAGACGGTTATGCTGTCCGGTTGGGACGTGGACAAGAGAGGCGGGCATGTAGCGTATCAACCTGACTGCCGTTATCCGAGAGGCTTCGCGTTTCACAGCGATTGGTTCAAGTTGGTTGACACAAGCACGAATGCTGCAATCACGCTTAGGCACCAGGTTGCCAGGCAGACCGAAGGCAGTCTGACTCTTGAGTTTCGCTTTAAGTTGCCGGCCGCAATGGACGGTGCCTGCTGGCAGTTGCGCGACTTGGAACGGCCTGGCGTTGGTATCGTGACCAGCAGTGGCAATCTGTGCTGGGAAACCGGAAAAGTGTTGCTGCCGTATGAGATCAATCGTGAATACGGCGTTAAGGTCATAGCCGACATCACTGCGCAGAAGGCCGACGTATTTGTGGACGGTGAACCGAGGGGGCAAGGCCTGCCGTTTATTCATCCCATCAAGAGCGTCGATTTCTTCCTGGTCGGGACCGGCGATGCGGCGACCGGGGAAATGTTCCTGAACCCGGTCAATATTTACAAGGGCTACACGGTCAACGAGACGTTCGTTGCCTGTGGACCGGGGAAAACGCCGGCGGACTGGGAGGTTGCGAATGGCAGTGTTCAGCCTTTTGAATGCGGCACAAAACCCGATATTTTCAGCCTCAAACTAGCCGGCGAGGCAACCCGGAAGATCGGCACGTGGAAAGAAAAGACCGTTTTTGAATGCCGCTTCCTGCTACCGGGCAAAGCGGACGGCGTCAGGGTGGATCTGGGCGGTGTGGTTCTGGAGCGGGCGGCAACGTACCGGTCGAATTTCTGGTATATGGCAAAAGTGATTGCCGATCCAAAGGCCGGGACAGCGGATGTATATCTCAACGGCAAGTTGTTGCGGGATAAGGTCGCATTCGCGCAGCCGAAAGATCACGTTCGCTTTTCCGGCACGATGTGGGTGGATGATGTGCAGGTGTATGCGTGGCGCGATTATCCGGCCGATTATGTGCCGGAACCCAAGCCGGTGACGGCGTCGCACTTGCTGGGCGTGCAAAGCTGCAGCCTGTGGCGCGAGGGGACGGCGTATGCGGGATGGGATTACATTCATCCTTACCGCGACAAGCGGGAGCCTTGTCTGGGCTGGTATGACGAAGGGAATCCGGAGGTTGCGGATTGGGAGATCAAATGGAAAGTCGAGCATGGTATTGGGTTCGAGCAGCATTGCTGGTACCGGCCTAACAACGCGATCCATAATCCCATCAAGGACGGCGTGCTGGACCATGGAATTGTGAAAGGCCTTTTCAATGCGCGCTACAGTCATCTGGCGAAGTTCACCATTATGTACACAAATGAAGGCTCTGGCGAGACCAACCAGGACGACTTCCGGCAGCACATCGTCCCGTACTGGATCGAGTATTTCTTCAAGGATCCACGCTATCTGAAGATCGACGGCAAGCCGGTGCTCTCGATCTACGAACTCGGTCACCTCCAGCGGATGCTGGGTGGCGTGGACGGCTGTCGCCAAGCGATCCGGATGCTGCGCGAGGAAGTGGCGAAGGCCGGCTTCCCGGGACTGATCCTGCTGATGGAGTTGCGCAAAGCGGATCGCAACACGATGAAGACGATGAAATCGATCGGTGTGGACTACATTTACGCGTACACCTGGAGCACGCCGGACGTGAATGTGCAACGGACTAACAACATCGCGCAACGTGATGCGGCGGCGGCGGAGAAGTTAGGCATGCTGCCGAGTATCTCGATGGGTTGGGATTGCGAGCCCTGGGGCGCAAAGGGTGGCGGCTGGGTGCCACCGGCTGATTTCAAGACGCTGGCGACGTGGACCCGGAATGACTTCATGTCCGGGTTTCCTGCGGATTCCCTGGGGCGTAGGATGGTCATGCTTGCCAATTGGAATGAGTATGGCGAGGGCCATTTTCTCATGCCGTCGGCGCTGGCGGGCTTCGGCTACTTGGATGCGTTGCGAGACGTTTTTAGCGCCGGCGGCCCGCACACGGATGCGGCCCCAACCGCACAGCAGAAGCGCCGGTTCACCGCGCTATACCCGAAGGAGTGAGGTTAAATTCCACATCAGCGTCCAGTGCTATTTCCCCTTGTTCGGGCGGGCCACACATGTGATGCGGAATCCGACGTAGTGGCTCAGGTGTTTCTGGCGATAGGCGTGGCGGCTGGCCGAGCGGACACGTCTGTCGGAACTGTGCGAACCGCCGCCACGCAAGGGATGGGGCGGACCGGCTTCATCCGTATCTGTCCCGTCTCCTTCCCATGCGCTGCCGTCCGTAGGCGCTCCCTCGTAATTGTCCCGCCTCACATCCATCGTCATTTCCCAAACATTGCCGTGCATGTCGTGGAGGCCCCATAAGTTCGGTTTCTTCTGGCCGACCTTGTGTACGAACATGGTGCTATCATCAGTGCCCCAGTTGCCCTGGAACCATGCATATTCACCCAGCTTTTCGGCCTTCGGATCGTCGCCATAGCAGTAACGGGTCGTCGTGCCCGCACGGCACGCATATTCCCATTCGGCTTCCGTTGGCAGACGGTACGACCCGCCGTCTGTTTCTCCGAGCTTGGCGCAGAAGCTCGTCGCATCATCCCAATTGACATAATTGACCGCGTTGTCGGGGTCGTTTTTCGCGCGGGATTTGCCATCCCATGGCATCGTGCCCATCATGGTTTTCCAATTTCCTTGCGTCGTTTGGTAGATCGAAATGTAAAACGGCTTGGCGAAAGTTACCTTGTGATAGGGTTCCTCGCCCTTGTATCTGCCCTCCTCCTCGGGGGGACTGCCCATCATGAACGAGCCAGCCGGGACCAGCACGAACTTCATACCGATCGAATTGGCAAAGGCGACGGGCACGCCCAGATTCTTCGCTGCGGCGATCTGTTCCTTGGATACTGCGGCCCACGAGGGAATCTCCGTCTGTCCGTGACTAGCGGCGACGAAACTGACGCAAAAACAACAGAGCATGGCAAGGCTGGTAACACGGATCTTCTTCATTGTGTGCGCTGATGAAACCGATTCCTTGGCTGATTGCAAGGAAATAATCGAGGTGAGCCGTTAGGCCATTAGGCGGTTGCAGGAGCCGGTGGCCTGCCGGAGGGTGGGGAAAAAGAACTTGATTCCTACAAGTGGTCTGAAGTGCCCGACGCCGAACTCGAACCGCTGCTGGTCCACGCCGGGCAGGGCTGGACGCACCGGTTCACTTCGTCCGCCAGGACAGCGGTTTGGCCCAGACCCGCCTGGCACCGTCCCTGCTTTCGTGAAAGGCGGCGTAGCGGGCGGCGGGATAGGTACCGGCTTTGGCCGCGAAATCGAAGTGCAGCACGACCACGTTGCCGCGGGTGCCATCCACGTCGCGTTCGATCTGCAACTCCGTGCCGGTGCCGCCGTGGCCCGGCGTCCAGGGTCGGCTCTCGATCTCCTCTTCCGGGGTGTGCTGGAAATCCAGCGTGGCTAACAAGCCGCGGGTGAGGGCTTCCAGATCCGGCGGCTCCGGGTCGAAGCGCAGCGGCAGCACGACCAGCGCCTCATGCTCACGCAACGCGTGGAAATCCATCAGCGCATTGCCGGTGGAATCGTTCCAGTTGGCCCAACCCAGTCCCTCGAGATGCGTGCGATACCCCAGTTCAGGGCGCCGCACATCCGTCGCGGTGCCTTTGCCCGCGCCATCCAGCGCCGGATCCAACACCCGAAAGGTTTCCATCAGCGCCCGGGCCTCCGCCGGCAATGCGGCGGCATCGTTTTCTTTCGCCCAGAAAACGACCTGCCATGAGAAACCGCGCCGCGTCGCGAGCCAGTGCTCGTCATCATTCGAACGCGTAGGCGGACATGCCCCTGACATTGAGGCCACGGATGACAAACAGGCGACCGGCATGTTCTTCCTTGGCGGTTATTGCAAGGAATTTGCTTTTGAGGCGCAGGCCGTTTGTGCGGAGTGTGTTCATGGTGGGATTCGCTTGGCTGGGAAACCAAGGATGAGTGTCGCGCGGACTGCCGGTGGACGGGTGTCGCGCAAGGGAGGAGGCCTCCACTCCCCTATTCAGACAGGCGGATCATCAGTTTTCCGGCTTCCACCTTGAACTCCTCGACGCCGGGAAACTTTCCGCCCTTGGAACCCAGTACCTCACCTAACAAGTCTTGGCCTTTCAGGCCGCTGAGCCAGTCGTTCGGTAGCGAAACACCCCACACGGTGACATCGTCCAGGACGAACGTCGTCTTGCCGGGTTCTGCACTGACGAGAAAACGCGCGCGGGCTTTCAGACGTCTGCCGCCCAAAACCGGGAGGTCGGGATCCAGATCGGTTTCCACTCTTGCGAGAATGGCATTGGTGGCGAGTTCGAATCTAACGGTTTTGCCGAGGGTGGTGTTCTCGTTGAGCAGTCCGTTGAGTTCGCGTTCGGTGAGGATGATGTCCTTGCCGCCCTTTTGATACCTCGGCTCCGCGGGTTTCCGGATGGCTTCCACCTTCGCCTCGACCACCGATTTTTCCTCGACACTGAGTTTCACGGGTTGAATCGGCCGATTGTGCCACCACCATAGGCCGCCAAAGACGATTGCGAAAATGACAAGTGCGGTGAGCCCTTTCACGAGGCGGGATCTGCGACGTGCGGGTGTTGCGAAGGTGTTGGCAATCTCGGACATGGATGGTCTTTATCGCTGGTTAATCCCCATGAAAAGCATTCTCTATTATTGCTTGAAATTGCTTTTCTGGCGATGAACTCAGCGAACTTGAGGAGCAGATACTTTACGCCTGCTAGGGCACGGCAGTGGACGCCGTCACAACGCCACGCGAGGAGGTGTTCGGTTGCTGCAACATGCCAATGATTGCCCGTGCAGCGTCCAAGGAGGAGCTGGGACGGCTGAACTTGGCCGCCGCGTCGCGCATCCGGCGCAGCTTCTCCGGGTTGTGAAGGAATTCATCCACGTAGTTCACGACATCCACGGACCTCTCCGCGCGGACGGCGACGCCGTGTCCCAGCAGGAAGTCGGTATTCTTCTGCTCCTGGCCGGGGATGGGGTTGATGATGATCATCGGCACCTGCTTGCACAGGCATTCGGCGGTGGTGATGCCGCCCGGTTTTGTGACGACGACCTCGGAAATCTGCATCACTTTGTTTGAAATTGATCTTCTCGCAGACAGGTCCATCCACATGCCGGCGCTATGGACGAAGGACGGCCGATGAGCGGGGGCCGGCCCGCTCCGGTTCTAACAAATCCGGTGTGGATAGAAACGGCTGAGGTTTCCGGTGACAGGAGAGCGGTCGCCGCGGGCGGAAAGCCCGCGGCACTCGTCGCCGACCATCCAGAGCCCCCAGACGAAGTGACGACCTCCGGACTGGAACATGCTGGCACGTTTTTGATAGATCACGGGGCCGGGTTCGGCTTCTCCCGTGCCGATCGCCACCCGGTTTCCGCGATTCACGATGGTGACGCCGCCGCCCTCGCGGCCGAAGTGGGGTTTTTCGACCCAATGGTCCACACCCATTCGGAGCAGGTCCTCCTTGTTGTGGGATGTCGGGAGCAGGAGCGGATGGCCCGGATGGAGATCCCACAGGATGGGCAGGAGCCCCTTGTTGGAAAGCATCATTTTCCACGCGGGTTCGGCGAAGCGGCTGCGTTCCTGATGGATCTCCGCAAAGAATGGCTCTTTGGCCAGCCACTCCCATGGATAGAGTTTGAACAAGCGGTCGATCACCCGTTCGTTGCTGTCGGTGAACCGTCCTTCCGGTGAGAAGCCAATCTCCTCCATGTCCATGAGTTCCACGGCTTTTCCCGCTTGTTCGGCGGTTTCCGCGAGGTAGGCAATCGTCTGGCGGTCCTCGAGCATGTCCCACGCGCAGGCGAAGTGGATGAAGGGATCGGCGATCGACTGCCACTGAGAAATGAGCGCCTCATGGATCGAGTTGAGCTGGTCAGATTCCGGGTGGCAGTCGAGCAGCCAGTCCCACTGGATCACGGCAGCCTCTAACAGAGATGTGGGGGTGTCCGCATTGTATTCTAACAGCTTGGGTGTGCCGGTGCCGTCCCATGCCAGATCGAATCGCCCGTAGAGAGAGAAATCCGCGCAGGCCCAGGAGGTCTGGACCATGCCGATGGCTTCCTCCGGGATGGCCAAGCGGTGCCACCAGTCACGCCGGATGATTTCGTCACAGGCGTTGCGACACATTGCATGGAGTTCGTTGGCGGCGTCCTCAAGGGTTTCTGCGGCTTTCAGGGTGAGGACGAGGTGTTCATCCTCATTCCAGTAGGTGTCGCCGCCGACACCGTGCCAGATCAGTCCGGACTCCTCGACACGATGGATCCAGTTTGACCGGGCTTGGCTGGGTGCGAGGTGGATCGCGCGCCGATTGAAAGCGTCTAACATCAGTGGATATTCCGGGTTGTTGTTCTAACTGCCCAAAGTGGATCTGGAGCCGGACCTGGAGCTTGATCCAAAGCCCCCGCGCACCGAGTTTCCGGCAGTGACCGGTCTGCCGGTGGTCCGGCTTTGGTCCACCATTCTGCGGTATCCCGGATTTGCCGAGGCGTAGCTGCTGACCGTTTGGCGGTCCCGTTCCATGCCCTGCTGCCAGCGTCCGGTCTGCGTCTCCGCCTGGCGGAATCCCGCGCCGGGCGAGAAGGACCCGCGGTTTCCGGAAAGCAACCAATACATCATCAGCGCGCTGCCGAATCCAGAGTGGTGGTGCTGGGTGGTGCTGGACGTGTTTGCGGTGCTTCCAGAATTTTCCTTTGCGATGAGTTCCTGTTCGCGCTCCAGTGCCAGTTCGACTTTCTTGAGCGCTTCCGGGGTCGGCCTGCTGGCGGTGACATGGGTCTCGCCCGGGGCGTATTCCTGCCACATGCCGTTGACATACCATTTTCCGTCCTGCTCGTGGCCGAACCGGTGGGGGAAGAAATCCCGCGCCTCGGCATGATAGAAGCCCACTCCCGGAAGCTCGAAGTTGTTAGTCACCTCGCCGCCCATCAGGCGGGACTTTTCGGAATCCACGGCATCAAGTTTCTTCTGCAGGGCCGCCATTTGTTCGTCCTTGGGAGTCGCGGTGTATTTTGAATCGCAACCCGTCAATCCGGCGGCTCCTCCGGCGAGGATGCAGACGGTGGACCATTGGAGGATTCCTCCATTGCGGATGCGTGCGGCGATTCCACGTTTTTTCATAGGCCGACAGTGATGCGGGAGGAGGACTCTTTTGTCAAGGCACGGAGGATTCCATCGACGCCCAAGCCAGTCATTTAGCGCTCCATCCGCCGCCGAGAGCTTTGGCGAGGGCGGCGCGGGTGATGCGTTGTTGGGCATCGGTATGGGCGAGCACCAGTTGGATACGCAGGACGGTGCGTCCGGCTTCGACGACTTCGAGGTAACTGCTCAGGCCTTTGTCGTAACGTTCCAGGGAGAGGCGCTGGGTTTCCACGGCGCTGGTGAGGGCGAGGTCGAGGGCGGTGCGCGAACGGGCGAGGCCTTTGAGATCGACGAGTGCGTCTTCCACTTCGCGCAGGGCGACGAGCAGGGAGTTGCGGTAATCGGCCAGGGCTTCATCGCGGCGGCTGACGGCAGCCTGCCAGGTTGCCTTGTTAGAACCGCCGTCGAACACCGGGGCGGCGAGACCCGCTCCGAGCGCCAGAACCCGGTTTTCCCAATCGAGGAAATTTTTCACATCGATGGATTCGAGCCCGGCACCTGCGGCGAGGTTGAAGTTCGGATAGAACGCGGCTTCTGCGACTCCGATGCGGGCATTGGCGGCGCGGAGATGTTGTTCGGCGGCACGGACGTCTGGCCGGCGGTGGAGGACAGCGGCGGGGAGGTCGGCGCGGATGGACGGCAAGGTGCCGACTTTATCGCGGTGAGGCAGGGAGAAGTCCGCCGGGCGTTTTGCGCACAGCACGGCGAGCGCGTGTTCGGCGGCGCCTCGCTGGCGTTCGACGATTGCCAGATCATTGCGGGCGAGTTCCAGTTCGGTGCGCGCCTGGCTGCCGGGGAGAGCGTCGATGAGACCGGCATCGGCCTTGCTTTGTTGGATATCGAGGGTGTTTTTGCGACTCTTGATCGTGTCCTCCAGCACGGATTGCTGGGCGTCCAGGCCGCGCAGCAGGAAATACTGGCGCGCGACTTCGGTGGCGATGCCGAGGCGCTGCCAATCCAACATGAATGCGCTGGCGGCGGCCTGGGCGGTGGACGCTTCGAGTTGGCGTTTGTTGCGGCCCCACAGGTCCGGATCGTAAGCGAGATCGAAGGTGCCGCGGTAACGCTGGGCATCGAGATCGATGACGAACCCCGGGGGCATGTTGTAGGTGGCGGATTCTTGCGAGACCCGTGCAATTCCCGCGGAGCCATTCAGATTGAGGGTGGGAAACAATTTCGCGCGGTCCACGCCGACCAAGGCGCGGGCGGTATCCATGCGGGCCTTGGCGGCGGCGAGATCATTGTTAGCCGCCAATGCGCGGTCTATCAGGCGTGTCAGGTCGCGGTCGTTGAAGAGCCGCCACCAGGTGTCCGGCAGGCAACTGTTAGCGACGGTTTGGGATTCCTTCCACTTGCGTCCGCCGGAAATATCAGGCGTTTGGAAATCCGGGCCCACCGTACACGAGCCGAGGATCAGCGCGGCGGAAAGAAGGATGAGGGGGCGGGGGTTCATGGTGGCGGGCGGGACGCGCCGGTCGAAATCAGGCGTGAGCCAAGGCTTCGTCAAACGCAGCGATCAAGGTGGTGATCGGTTCCAATCCGCAGGACACGCGCAGCAGATGTGCAGGCACTCCGCAACCTTCCGCCCACTCCAATTCCTGATAGTGCGCCAACAGGGTGTACGGGCAGACCAGCGTGAAGGGCGTGCCGAAACTCGGCCCCTTGCTCAAACGCAGCGCATCATAAACCTTGGGCGTTTTTTTCGGGGATTTCAGCACGAATGAAAGCAGACCCCCATAGCCGCCGTCCTTGCGTTTGACCGCATCGTAATGCTCCCGGGTGGTCAGCGATGGATGCCAAACCTGCGCCACAGCGGAATGCGCCGCCAACCACTCGGCGAGTGCCAAGCCGTTCATGTTGACGGTCTGCATGCGCTTCGGGTAACCCTTGAGATTGGAGAGCAGGATTTCGGCGTCGCCGATATATAACGGCGCGTTTTCCAGCGCATCCAGCGCGAGCGCTTCCCGCAGCGTTTCGGCCACCGGGGAATCCGCACGCACCGCAGCCAATCCAGCCATGACGTCACCCTCGCCGGAAATCCATTTGGTGAGGCTGCTCGTCACCACGTCGGCAAAGCGCAAGGCCTCCACATTGAAAGGTCCGCTCGCGGAATCGTCCACCACCAGCGGCGTGCGACCGTCGGCGCAGGCTTGCGCCACGCGCGCCAAATCCACCGTGCGCAGCAGCGGGTTGCTCGGCAGTTCGGTGAACACCCCGGCGAATTCGCCTTGGCGGATGCGCCTCAGCGCTTCATCGAACGACTCGCCGTGCGCCTCGTTCAGATAGACCACGCCGTGTCCGAAAAGTTCCTGCACTTTCAGGCAATCGACGTAGGGGAATTCCAATTGCAGGGTCTTCTTGCCGATGCACACACCGGGCAACGCCCGCAACACGGAGGTGACGGCGGCCATGCCGCTGGCAAAAACAAAGGTGTTGTCCGCGGTGAAACCGCTGAATTTCGTGAGCGCTCTAACAATCAGGCGGGACTTCGAACCGGTACGCAGATGGCCATCCAGAAAATCCTGGGCCTGGCGGCTGCTCACCCCCTCACCGGAAAACCGCCAGTATGCGTCCGCCTCGGCTTTCGCCTTGGCCGGCACGATCAACACCTGCAATCCATGGTAACTCGTGATACGCACCGCCGTTTCCGCCCGGCGCTCGATCCAGCGGTGGGCGCGCTGCACGGAGGTCCGCGTAGGCAGCACGAGCACCTCCTCGTGATCGCTCGCCACTTCCGCCTTCGCGTTGTCGAACAAACGCTCCACCGTCGGGTTTTTGAAAAACCGCGGGTAACCGATCCGCATCCGCTTCAGGATTTTCTCCCGGCCTTCCTCGTAACCGACGACCGAATCCCATGTCGGCAGGCACACCGAACAGGCGTGCGCGGAATCCGGCAGCGGCAGCCCCAGATCCCGTTCCTGCCATGCCGGATTGGCTGATAGGTCACGCGTCACGCCACTTCAATGCCTTGCCTGCCCGGACTGATCAAGCCGGATCAACTCGCCATGAAAAAAAACATCCACTTTTGGCTTGCCAAGGAGTCGGTGATGCCTAGTTTGCCCGTCCCATGCCAAGAGTCTCTGGAAAAGCAAAGACCCGGAAAGCCGTTGCCAAACGCTTCAAAGTGACAGGTACGGGGAAGGTCCTCCGACGGAAACAAGGAGCCCGCCACTTGCTGCAAGGCAAGAACAGCAAGCGCAAGCGCCGGTTGGGTCAGGCTGCCCTGATCTCCGACGCCGACATTAAAAACGTCAAAGAGAACCTTCCCTTCCACTGAAACTGAAGCCCGCTACGGAAACGCCCCCGTCCGCGATTCGGACGGCCTTCACACAGCCTGATCCCGCAAGGGAGACACGAACAGTCGAGACTGCGGAAGGAAATGAAAATAACGGTCTGTTCAAACCCCACATCACAACATGCCACGTGCCACCAACTCACCTGCCAGCCGCAAGCGTCGCAAGCGCGTGCTGCTTCGGGCCAAAGGATTCCGCGGATTCCGCTCGAAACTCTTTCGTTACGCCAAGGACGCTGTCCGCAAGGCGCTGACTTATGAGTATCGGGATCGGAAAAAACGCAAGGGCCAGTTCCGCCGCTTGTGGACGCAGCGTATCAACGCCGCCGTCCGCGCCGAGGACATGACCTACTCGCGTTTCATCGAAGGCTTGAAAGCAGCCGGCATCGAAGCCGACCGCAAGATCCTCGCGGATCTCGCGGTCACCGATGCCGCCGCGTTTTCCGCCATCGTTGCCCAGGCCAAGCAAGCCCTCGTGGCGAAAGCCACGAAAGCCAGCGCCTGAGCCGCGCAACTCGAACTCCTCACCCCGCCGCACGGTCCACCCGGGCGGCGGGTTTTGTCATCACTGGCCGGTGGCGGTGTCGATCAAGGTGCGGATTTGCGGTTCGGCGACATTGGGCATGAGATAGATCAGGAAAATGTTGCGCAGGGTATTGGTGAATTGCATGGGCCGTTCCGACAGCACCACCCACTCCTTGTCCACCTTGCGGTAGAATACGGTTTGCGCCTGATTCATGGCATTGACCTTGGTCACCCGCGGCACGGTCACGATGGATGCCGGAGCGATTTCCTTGGAATGTTCACCGGCGGTGATGGCCAGCGGCAGATAGGTCATGTTGATCACCCGTGACTCGCCCTTGCCAAAGGCGTCGAAGGCATCATGGAGAACCATGAGCTTGTAAGGTGCCTTGTCATTCTCTCCGGCAGGCACAATGAAAATGATCGCCTGCTTCACCCCTTCGGGGACAGCCACCGAGGCCAACAAATTTGCCAGCGGCTTGGCGGGGTCGGCGGTGCTGGAGGAATACAGTTGGAGGGTGCTCTTGGGACAACTGACGATCTGGGGTTTGGTCAATCCCTCCATGGCCAGGTTCAGGCGTATCAGGTTTCCCGTGTCTCCCTGCACATACATTTCAACAAAGGGTTTCATGGGATCATGCAACACCGCGCGGATGCGGACTTTGGCACTGGCTTCCTGTGGCGCGGCGGACGCCGTTAGAACCAGGGTGCCGCAAAGCAGGCTGGGGATCAGGTGTTTGATGACTGTCATGGAATGGGGGATCAGACTTCGGAGGGGGCAAGCCAACGGAATGACAGGAGGTTCAGGCGGCGGCCAAACGTCTTGTTCACCTTGGCTGCGGTGGACGGCTTGCCAGGGGTCTCGCAGGCATTCAACGACGGACGGTCCACCGGGTCCACATATTCAGGGATGCGCTGCACCACGGCTTCCGCATAGGCGCGGGCGGTCACGCGCCCATTGGCATCATGAGCCTCACCGCAAACGCGGATGACAAAGGTATCCGAGCGCACGGTGGCGGCAGGCTCCAGAATCCGCATCAGGTCACCTTGGGTGATCCATCCCGGAGCACCCGCCGCCGGATTGCCGGTTGCGGCCTCCGGCGTGGCGTAGTTATACAAGATCGGGTCACAGACATCCTGCGGGCGCACGTCCGTCACGCAACCGGCGAGCAGCGTTTTGTTCACCGCGGAGTTGTCGATGGCCGCCTGCAACGCACCCGTCCGGCTGAGTTCCGAATTCGAGCCGATGCGACGGTTCACGAATTCCGACATGGAGAGGAATGGCCCGCGCTTGCGGACTTCATCGACGATTTTCCGCGCCAATTCTTCGAGTTGTTCCGGAGTCAGTTCCCGATAGCCATTCCAGTCGTTGGTTTTCGTGTCGTCGATGTTGGCGGCATTGATCGCACTGCCGATCGCCCCGCCATTGACCAGGGACATGGGCATGATCGGGATCAGCGCACTCATTTTCTCGCTGAGTATGCCGCTTTTCGCCCACAGCGTTTGGATCATGTTGTGACTCATCGAGGCGAGCACCGCTTTCCATGCCTGGACATCCGTGGAGTTTACATTGAATGCCCCGCGGATCATCTGATACTCGGCGGCTGTCTGGTAGGCGGTCTCGGTGGCCTTGCCGCCGGCAAATAATTCGGATTTGGCAGTGGCCGGAGTCTTGCCTGCGGGCAGATACGGCTCAAAGGCCTGGCAGATCAGCGGCTGCGTGCCGTCCATGAAATCCGCGAAAACATTCTCCACCGACCGCGCCCCATAGGGCGCAAATGTCGAAAAATAAAACCTGTCATAGAGCGCGTGGTTGGCCAGCAGCGAGTGGTCTAACAAGGCGTATTTGGCGATCCCGTTTTGCTTGGCGCTGGCGGTGGACATGAGCGGGGAGGCATAGGAATTGGCCACCGGTTGGACAAAGCAGGGCAGCAACGCGCTGGTCAGGGCATTGGACCTGCGGAAATCCGCGATGGTTTGCAGCGGACCCGTCGGCAACTCCAGATAGCTGCCGGATTTGATGCCCCGTGCCACTTTGTTGCTGGTGAGCGCATAACCGCGGCTGGTGGTGTCCAGATTGAGGATGTCCGCCACGTTGCCTAACAGCGGCTGCAAGTTCATCTCGTGCGAGAAACGGCCCGGCGGGTCGGATTTCATGTCCACCACGGTGGGGGTTCTTGCCGGGTTGTGATGCAGGAATGGCGGCCCGGCCAGGCGTCCGTCATGCTGCAGGTTCTGGCCATTGTTGATCTTGTCACGGGTGCCGTTGTCATAGACCCCGCCATTGACGGTGCGGGCATAAACGGAAAACAGGGCAAACGACTGCGTATGAATGCAGTCCTTGACCGGTATATATATCGAATCATATAGATTCTTCGGTTCCAGGTAATTCGGAGAACTGTTGATGGCGGGGTAACGGTAGGTGGCGGGAAAGTTTTTGGCGAGAGATGCGGCATCATAGTTGAACTCCAATCCGCCGATTTCCTTGGTGTTGCCATTCACGGTGAGCCAGGCATTGACGGTCATTTTGTCCGTGCTGTTGTCAGTATTCTGTTGGACTTTGTATTCGATATAAAATTGGTCGCCGTCCTTGAGTCCGAAAACCCCTGTCGCTCCACTTGCATCCGAGGTTGTGGCGGATGAGTCCTGCGGGGTGACCCAGTCAACGTCATAGGAGACTTGATTGCCCATGAATCCCGGCTTGCATTTTGCGCGTGGTGAACTCGCATCCTGTTTTCCCGTGAGGCCGTCCCACCAGTCGAAAAAGACGGCTGCTCCCGCACCACCGTCACTTCCGAAGATGGCATCACTGTTGATATAGGGGCCGCAGACCAGGGTTTGTCCCGGTTTCATGGTGATGGGTGATGGCGTGGTAGTGTAAAAGTCGCTCCAATTTGAAATCCCAAGGCGGAATATTTTTTTCGAGGACAGATTGTGCACACAGTATAACCGGTCGAGCGACATGGCAACCGGCGCGCCATTGCCATCGATATTCTGGGACTTGCCGTTGGCATAAAAATTGAAAGCCATGGGAATGCCCTGGATGTCCACATCCAGTTGATCGAACTTCAAGCTCACATTGTAGGGGTTGTGCAGGGTGATGATGGGTGCATATAACATGTGTCCCATGTAGGGCCCCACGCCATGCCACGGTCCGTGGGAATCCCGCACCACAAAGGAGAACAGGATTTCCACCTTGGCAAGGACCGGCACCGGGTAGTAGGTCTTGGGAGGAGTGAGTTGGGTCATGGCAACCGATTCAGGCGCCGCTTTGTAATACATCGGCGAGGAGGTGTTCGTGCCGAACTCCTTGTAAATGTCGTAGTATCCTTTCAAAGTGGACCAGTAGGGGTCCGATTCCCCGGTGATCTTGTGCGTCGATTCATATAACTTCCGGTTGTAATACTCAGGGGGCAGGGCGGCGGACATCCCGAACACGGATGACAGGTCCTGTTTGAGACCGCCTTCACGGACATTGGTCGGCAGCCCCATCGAATACAAGGTGACATGATTGCGGAACCGGGCCATCTGCTTCTTCTCATCCAGCAAATCGCACTGGCTCAGGCTTGCCAGCTTTCCTTCAACCTCACGCGCCTTCTTGAAGTCCTCGGGTGATGCGTCGCTTGGCAGGAATGACAACGGGGTTCCGTCGGTGGTTTTCACCACGGTGGGGTCGGGACGGTGTCCGGCCAGGAGCGCGCGTTTCTGCCACAGGGCCTGGTTCTGCGTGGGATCCCGATAGACATTGATCCGGGCTTTCACCGATTCGTCCGACACATGCCAAGCGTAAGCCCCACGGACTTTCCCGTCGCTGGAGAGGGGCACCTTGCCCGCGACGACTTTGTCAGACGATGGAGATTTCCCCCCCAGCGCGGCATCACCGACCAGTTCGATGGTTGCGCCGGACCATTTGGAGGCTCCGAAGTCCAAGGATGCGAGCGCTGCGGGATCGGCATTGGACACGAGCCAACAACGGAATCTCCGCGCTTTCTCAGCGCTGTAATCCTGCGGTGCTTTCTCCGGGTTGAAATCCCAGGACTCCCAGACGCCGGCGGTGTTGGGCTTGGCGGGACTGGCTGTGAGAATCCCGGTAGTGGCGGTGATCGCCTTGTCGGGACCCAACGATTTCTGCAGGTCTCCGATCGCCAGCATCAAGGCCAGGCGTGCGTTGCTGCGCGCCGTGGCCATCGCTGCGGCTTGGGTCGTCGTACGCAAGGCGATCGTGGACAAGGTCAACAAACCCACCGCTATGACCGTCAACAGGATCATCAAACAGAGCGTGATCACCAAGGCGAATCCTCTGGCTTTGAAAAATCCAGATTGGTTTTTCATGTGTGAATCAAAAGTTCTCGGGCACGATACCCATGCGCTTTGTAATTACAAATTAAAAAACTTTTCGACATGATGAAAGAACTGGAAGAAATCCGTAGAATCCGTAGGATCATCGGTGCGGGAATATGGGAAAAGTCCGGCTCGGGCCTGCTCCTCTTCCGCCCGGGTGCCCTTCCCGTCACTCCATCACGCATGCAAATCGCGTATCTTATCCCAGTGTTTGCCGCTCTAATGGCCACCGGTACCGCGCTCGGCACCGAGGCGGCGGCGTGTGTGTTCGAAAGTGCGGACACGCCGGTTCCCGTGCAGCCGATCGACCAGTTGGTGGCTGCCAACCTGACGCCGCTGGGCATTCAACCGGTCCTCTGCTCCGATGCGGTCTTTGTCCGGCGTGTCCATCTCGACGTGATCGGCACCTTGCCGACCGCCAAGGAGGCCAGGGATTTCATCCAGGATCCCGACCGCGCGAACAAACGCCGCATCCTGATCGACCGGTTGCTGGCACGCGACGAGTTCGCCGACTTCTGGGCGATGCGCTGGGGCGATGTGTTGCGCATCAAGGCGGAGTTTCCCGTCAATCTCTGGCCGAATGCGGCACAGGCCTATCACCGCTGGGTGCGCGCCGCCATCGCTTCTAACAAACCATACGACCGCTTCGCCCGCGAACTCCTTACCTCCAGCGGCAGCAACTTCCGCATCGGCCCGGTCAACTTTTACCGCGCCATCCAGAACCGCAAACCGGACGGCATTGCCGCAGCCGTGGCACTCACGTTTCTGGGGACAAGGACCGATACATGGCCGGCGGAACGCTTGAATGGCATGGCCGCGTTCTTCTCCCAGATCGGTTACAAACCAACCAACGAGTGGAAAGAAGAGCACGTGTTCTGGGATCCGTTAGGCACCAGCACCACGGCGAACAACACCGCGCCCGGCCGCGCCGCCATCGCACCACCCCCCCCCGCCCCCGCCCCGAACACCACCCCGAGCACCACGCCCGCTACCACACCTAACATACCTCCCATAACTCCCGCCGCCGCCCCGGATCGCCCGCGTTGCGCGATCTTCCCGGATGGTTCCAAGATCGAGCTGCCTCCGGACCGCGACCCGCGCGACGTTTTCGCCGCTTGGCTGATCACTCCTGACAATCCTTGGTTCGCGCGCAATATCTCCAACCGCCTCTGGGCCTGGCTGTTAGGGCGCGGCATCATCCACGAACCGGATGACATCCGGCCTGACAACCCGCCAAGCAATCCGGCCTTGCTGACCTATCTTGAGCGCGAACTGGTCACCAACCGCTACGATCTGCAACACCTCTATCGGATCATCCTGAATTCCCGGACCTATCAGCATTCCCCGGTGCTTCGCGTGCCAACACCCGCGGCGGTGGCCAATTTCGCGAGCTACCCGTTGCGCCGCATGGACGCGGAGGTGTTGATCGATGCGCTCAACAAAATCACCGGCGCGACGGATCTCTACACCAGCGCCATTCCGGAGCCCTTCACCTACATTCCGGCAGACCAACCGGCGATCGCCCTGCCGGATGGCAGCATCACCAGCCCCTTCCTCGCCCTCTTCGGACGTTCGGCCCGCGCCACCGGCATGGTCAGCGAGCGCGATAACAAACCGATCCCCGCACAGTGGTTGTATCTCCTCAATTCCAGCCACATCCAACGCAAAATGGAACAAAGCGCCAATCTCAAAACCATCATGGATCCGTCCCGCAAAGCACCCGCCATCATCGAGGATCTATATCTAGCAATCATGTCGCGTTTCCCGACGCCGGAGGAGGTGGCAACCATCGGGGCCTATGGCCAGGTACAACCCGCCAAACCGGCAGCGGCAGCCAACCCCGCCAAGCCGGCCAGCGTGGTGAAACGCCGCGAAGACTGGCTCGACGTCGCCTGGGCATTGCTCAACAGCTCGGAGTTCCTATATCTTCATTAATCAGTGCCTTTGATCAGTGGTTCGTTTTCCCGTTTTTTAATTAACAACCCGTTGCCCTGACAAACCCATGAAATCCAGGATCCATCCCACCCCCGCCACCCCGCCGGGCCTGAACTTGAATGCCGGCCACGCCATGAACCGGCGCGAGGCATTGCGACTCGGCCTGCTCGGCACGTCCGGATTATGTCTATCTAACATGGCGCTTGCCGCTGCCGACGGTCCTCCGGCGGTGCCGGGTGCCGCCACCCCGCCGATCCACGCCAGGGCCAAGTCGGTCATCCAGATATTCCTCTGGGGGGGGATGTCGCACATCGACACATGGGATCCGAAGCCGGACGCCGGCAGTGACTATATGGGCGAGTTCCGCAAGGCGATCCCCACCAATGTGGACGGCATCCAACTCGGCGAACTTTTCCCCAATCTGGCCAAACAGGCCGACAAGTATTCGCTCATTCGCAGCATGACCCACCGCAACAACGGTCATGAAACGGCGGCCTATCTGATGCAGACCGGCCACGCCCCCGGCGAGCGGCTGGCCTATCCGAGCGTCGGTGCCGTGTTCTCGCACTTCAAGAGCCCGGGCTACAAGGGCCTGATTCCTCCCTATGTGGTCCTAACACAACCACAGGGGCGGTTTTCCGAGGAGGGCTTTCTCGGGCCCAAGATGAAGCCATTCGCCACCGGCGGCGACCCCAACGCAGCCCGCTTCGAAGTCGAGGGCGTCGTCTCGCGCGGCATCCCCGACGCGCGCCAGCTCGCACGGCGCGAATTGTTAGTAAAAATGGATACGATGGGTGCCGCCATGGCCGCCAGCCCGCAACTGGCCGCCTCGGAGGAGGCCAAGAAACTGGCGTATGAGTTGATTCTGGGGCAGGGCCGTGATGTCTTCGACCTAACGAAAGAACAACCCGAACTGCGTGATCGTTACGGCCGCCACACATTCGGCCAGGATTGTCTCGCCGCCCGCCGCTTGGTGGAGGCCGGCGTTCCCTACATCGTCATCAACTACCCCGGCGGCTGGGACACGCACAGCAATCATTTCAATACCATGCGCCGCCAGTGCCCGCAATTGGACCAGGGACTCGCCATGCTGCTGCAGGACTTGCAGGATCACGGATTGTTAGAGACCACCATCGTCTGGTGCTGCGGCGAGTTCGGCCGCGGTCCCAAGGTCGATTGGCAACCGCCGTGGAATGGTGGCCGCAACCACTACGGCAACGTCTTCTCCGTGCTGGTCGCCGGTGGCGGGTTCAAGGGCGGCCACCTCGTCGGAGCGTCCGACAAGCGGGCCGAGGAAGTGCAGGACCGGCCGGTCTATCCGGTGGACCTGTTAGGGAGTATCTACGCGCTGAGCGGCATCGACACCAAAGCCAGGCTGCCCCACCCGATGGGCACCGAAGCATTCGTCCTGCCCGCCGCTGTCGAAGGGGCGAAGTCCGGCGGGCTTCTAACAGAAATCATGTCATGAACCGGCATTTTAACATACTGGCAGCGCGCGTGTTGGGCGCGTCCCTGGCCATGGCCGCGGTGGCGCACGCGCAGAAGCGGCCATACATCGGCTATGTGTATCCCGCCGGCGGCCAGCAGGCTGCGACGTTTCAGATCAGGCTGGGCGGGCAGGATCTGGATGGCGTCAATGCGGTGCTCATCACCGGTCCGGGCATCACCGCCCGGGTCGTCGAGTATTACCGGCGACTGGGCAATCAGGAGGTGCAATTGCTCAACGAACAACTCAAGGAGTTGCAGCGCACGTCTAACGCCGCCCCGGCGATGGCTAACGAAAATCCGGCGATGGCGATGATGGCGGCGGAACATGCGCCGGTGGCGGCGGGCAAGGACGAACCCGCACCGAACTTGATCGCGAAAATCGGAAAACGGACCCGCGAGGCAGTGCAAACTCCCGCGTGCGCATCGATCTCCAACCTCGTCTTGTTAGAGGTCGCCATCGCAGCCGATGCTCCGCCGGGCCGGCGGGAGCTGCGCTTGGTCACGCCGCGCGGGGTGTCGAACCCGTTGCCGTTTCATGTCGGCCAAGTGCCGGAATCCGCCCGCAAGCCAATGATCAGTGCCCGGCTCCAGGTGCTCGGCAAGGAAGCCGCCGCCCTCCAAAAGCGGCCGCCCGAGGAGGCCGAGGTGCGAATCACCCTGCCCTGCACGGTCAATGGCCAGATCGCTTCCGGCGAAGTCAACCGCTACCGCTTCCAGGCTAACAAAGGTCAGCGTTTGGTGATTGCCACCCAGGCGCGGCAGTTGATCCCGTATCTTGCCGACGCCGTCCCTGGTTGGTTTCAACCCGTGCTCGTGCTCTGCGACGCCAACGGGCGGGAACTGGCATACGCCGACGACTACCGTTTCAATCCCGACCCGGTGATTCTCTATCAAGTGCCGGCCGACGGTGAGTATGTGTTTGCCATCCGCGACGGCATCTATCGGGGACGCGAGGATTTCGTCTATCGAATCACCGCCGGTGATCTGCCGTTCGTGACCAGCATCTTCCCCATGGGCGGACCTGCGGGCGCGCCGCAGGCACCAAGCATGTCCGGGTGGGGGCTCGCCGACGCGAAATTGGCCCCCCCGTCCGCCGCCAGCCCCGGATTCATTTCACTCACCGCAAGCAAATCCGGCATCATCTCGAACCGCGTGCCGTTCGCACTGGACACGCTGCCGGAGGCATCCGACCGCGAACCTAACGACTCTGCGGCAGCCGCTCAAAAGGTCGCGCTCCCGGTCATCGTCAACGGACGCATTGACCACCCGGATGACTGGGATGTTTTCCAATTCACCGGCATGGCGAACGACCCGGTGGTCATCGAAGTGCAGGCACGTCGGCTCGATTCCCCGCTCGACTCGGTGGTCAAACTCACCGACGCGGCGGGCAAGGTTCTGGCTTTCAACGATGATTGCGAGAATCTAACATCAGGAACCAACACCCATCACGCGGACTCCTACCTGATGACACAACTGCCCGCCGACGGGACGTACTTCGTCCACATCGGCGACACCGCGCGCCACGCCGGCGAGGAATATGGCTACCGCCTGCGGATCAGTGCGCCGCGCCCCGACTTCGAACTGCGCGTCGTGCCCTCAAGTGTGAACATTCCGCTCAAATCCAGCGCCACTGTCAGCATCTACGCGGTGCGCAAGGACGGCTTCACCGGACCGATCCAACTTGCACTGCAAGATCCGCCTGCGGATTTCACCGCGGCACCGGTGGTCATCCCTGCAAACCAGACACTCGCAAAACTCACCATCAAAAGTGGCGCGACGCCGACGCCCACACCCGTCCGGCTTTCCATCACGGGCTCCGCCCCGCCGGGCACCCGGGAAACAGTTAGGGAGGCGGTGCCCGCCGAAGACCGGATGCAGGCATTCCTGTGGCGGCATCTGGTGCCCGCCAGCGATCTGTTAGCCCTCGTCTTCGACCCGAAATACCAAGCGCCACCCAAACGTGTCCCGCCCGCGCGCCCGCCGCAACTCATGGGGCCGCCGGCGTCCGCCGCAACCCCCACGCCCGTAGCGACGACTCCCACTCCCGGAACCAAGGATGCCCCCGCCGCCAATCCACCCGCCGCAGCCAAACCCAAGTTCACCCAACAACAAATCGCCGGCCGACTCCGACAACTCAAACTCCTCTACGAAGAAGGCCTTCTAACCGATGCGTTCTACGACGCGAAAGTCACCGAATGCGAAGCCGCACAGTGAACGGCTGCCGCGCGGGCAACAGAGGGGCATACGACGCAGGCGCGGACGCCACATCAATATATAACTTTGCTTGGAAACCTCAGCTTCATCTTTTCCGGTCCAGCGTCTAACCATGCCTCGGTCTTGTTCAACCATGGGTGCAGTCAAAGCCTCCGCTTCGCTGCACCTTTTATTGTTCGGGCTTGGGATAGATGCACGCATCTATTACGGAGAGAACCTCATCTAAAAATTCCTTTGGAGCTACTCCGATGCGTTTTAGGTCTCGCGCTCGGAAATCGACGGACTTCATTTGTTCGCACATGACGAAGCCCGTTAGGCCCGACTCGCCCGGAACACCCACATGGAAGGGAGTCTTCCTATCGGTATTCGTGATGGGACAGCAAATTGCGAGGCCTGTTGCGCGATTGAAGCCCGACACACTGACCACAAAGGCTGGGCGGCGGCCCTTTTGTTCGTGACCCGCCTGTGGATCAAACGTGATCGTCACGAATTCACCTTGCAATGGAACATTGCCACGCATCACCAAACCTCCTTCCCAACCACCTTGCCCCAGTTGTCTTCGCCGCCAAATGCCTTTGGTGAACTCGCCGCAATGAGATCTTCGATGAGATGCCGCCCACGGATCGGTCGCGATACCGCCGTAGGCGTAATCGTGATCTGTGAACTATCCCTGGAGATCTCAACAATCACCGAAGATCCAACCGCAATCCCTAGAGATTCAACGATTGCCTTCGGAAGTCGCACCCCCTGGCTGTTCCCCCAGCGCTGTAATGTTGTCTTCATGCAGGGCAGTATAGCCCGTGGATATACGTGGTCAAGAGGAAAATTCTTTGGCCCGAACGTTTGATGTGCGCCCACCGGCGCGATTGGATGAATTTTGAAGTGAAATTGAGAAGATTATGGCCGGTTGGTGCGACACGCCTTGTTCGCTTTGAAAATTACGTCTGTTCCTCCCCGATGAAATCTCTGAGGGTGGCGACACTATCAAATCTGGCGGTCGTCGGCAGACCTTCGTTCGAGCGATTGAGTAGATACCCATACTTGGAGAATAGCTTAGGAAGCAGACTCGGAACGACAGTCTCTACATCCACAAGCGGTGTCGTCAATATCGAGGGTCCACTGCCAAATACAAGGTAGGAGAGCAGTCCCTCGCCTTCCTCGCCGAAAGGCGATTCAAATACACCCGCTACTTCGGAATAGAACCCGAACTCGCCGAAATCTAGCAAACCTTCCTCCTCTGCCAAGTTGTCAGGATTATCGACAATGCGTCGGAACCGCGATTCCGGAAGAATGGTCACACAGTCCGAAAAATCTAGAAGCCCGTCATTTCCTGCGGTCCCATCTGAGGCGAGATATGCAGCAAAAGCGAAGATAGGTCCTTCCAGTTGCCTGTGGCGCAGAAGAAGGTCTCGTCCAATGAGCGCCGCAGCCAGTGGGGACATAGTCGAGCATTCGTTCCTTAGCCTAAACGCTACTTCGGAAAATCGAGGAGCGCCCGCCCAGAGCCGGTTTAATAGCTGAGATGTGAGATCTTCCATCTTGAGCGAACAGTGTTTATTCGTAGCCTCTCAGGAAGTGATATCCGGGAGGGCTTACGGCGGAAGGATGTGCGTAAGGCGTTGATTTGAAAAGGATTTCTTTTTGTCGGGTGCGTATATCCGGGTGGGAAGGACCGGGGATTTCCGGGAATCCGGTCTAGCGGATATCACGTCGGGGGTCAGGGGCTCGGGGCCTGGTTTTCATACACAATTCCGGGGAACGATTTCTCGCTTGGTGTTCAGCGCGGGTTGGTTTTTCAAGGTCGCGGAGCGACCCTGGAGGGTAGCCGTGGGTTTCAACCCACGGTACCAAGGGTGATATGAATGATGCGTCGCGTCGCGACGCTTGA
>CAISTY010000161.1 GCA_903888515.1 Akkermansiaceae bacterium
AAAGCACCATCGGCCGGCGCATCGAGCGGCGCATGGCGCAACTTAACATTGACGATGTGGCGGTATATGCGCGATTCCTCAAGAAGAACCCCGTCGAGACACAAAAGCTGTTCAAGGAATTGCTGATCAACGTTACCAGCTTCTTTCGCGATCCCGATGCTTTTGTCGCACTCAAGGACACCATCCTGCCGCCGCTCCTGGCGGGCAAGCCGACCGGCTACGTATTTCGGGTCTGGGTGGCGGGCTGCGCCAGCGGCGAGGAAGCCTACTCGATCGCCATCGTGCTGATGGAGTTGCTGGACGAGATCAAGGCCCGCCACGAACAGGAGTTGAGCATCCAGATCTACGCCACCGATCTCGACGACGACGCCATTGCCACGGCGCGCGCCGGCCGCTATCCGCCCAACATCGTGCAGGACGTCACGCCGGAACGCCTGCGCCGCTTCTTTACCAAGGATGAGGCCGGTTACAAGGTAAAGAAGGATATCCGCGACCTGGTGGTGTTCGCCGTGCAGAGCGTGATCAAAGATCCGCCGTTCACCAGGCTCGACTTGCTCAGTTGCCGCAACCTTCTAATCTATCTGGAATCGGAACAGCAAAACCGATTGATCCCCACGTTTCACTACGCCCTCAAGCCCGACGGCGTACTGTTCCTGTCCACTTCGGAGAGCATCACCAACCATCCCGAGCTATTTTCAGCGCTCGACCGCAAGTGGAAATTTTACCGCGCGGTCCATTCCGCCGCTGCGACCCGCGCGCAGGCTGCCAGCTATGCGTCGTGGGCCGAGAACAGCCACAGCAGGGCGCCCGAGGTAGTCATGAATAAACCCAAGCAAACCAATTTTGACGAACTGACCCGGCGTGTATTGCTGCAATCCTACGCGCCGGCCTCGGTTGTCACCGACCTCAAGGGCAACATCCTTTACGTGTACGGTGACACCGGCCGCTACCTGCGTCCCGCCCCCGGCCAGGCCACACTCAACGTAGTCGAGATGGCTCGTGAGGGGCTGCAACTTGACCTACGCAGCATTTTCCTCAACGACCCCGCCCATGCAGTGCCGACGCTGAACCGGGAAGTGTCGGTAAAGACCAACGGTGGTTTCTCGATGGTGAGCTTCAGCGTGCGGCGGATGCCGACGCAGCACAGGGATGCGGGTGTCGAGGCTGGCGAGACTTTGCTGCTGGTGAGCTTTCAGGATATTGCCGGGTCAGCCAACCCCCCTGCCAAACCCGCTGGGGGCGGCCGTGGCGGGAAATCGGGCAAGAGCGGCGGCAAGAGCGCCAGCGCCCCGGCTGACCAGCAGCACGTCGAACAACTGGAGCGCGAACTGGCCTATGCCCGTGAGAACCAGCAAGCGACCACCGAGGAACAACAGGCGTTCAACGAAGAACTCAAATCCACCAACGAAGAATTGCAATCCACTAATGAGGAACTGCAATCCTCCAACGAAGAGCTGGAGACCGCCAAGGAAGAACTGCAATCGTTGAATGAAGAAATGGTCACGGTGAATTCCGAGCTGAATGCCAAGATCGAGCAGATGAGCGACATTCAGAACGATGTCAAGAACCTGATGGACAGCAGCAGTATCGGCACCCTGTTCATCGACCACCATCTGTTCATCCGGCGCTACACGCCGGCGACCGTGAAGATCTACCGCGTAATCCCGTCCGACATCGGCCGCCCC
>CAISTY010000162.1 GCA_903888515.1 Akkermansiaceae bacterium
ACCACCGTTGACCAACTGATCAAGACTGGCGGAATCCGTGCGATTGTTGCTGAGAACGACTTTACCGGGGCGCGGAGTTCCGATCACATCGCCAGGATACACCACGCGTGCGACCGTTGCGGAATTCTCAATCCAGTCTTCCTTATCGCTGCCCCAAGTGAACACGAAGCCCTCGTTATTGTTGGAATCGACATCGAGATCCACCTGATAGGCTGACAAGCTGAGCGACTCGGCTGTCTTAATACCGTGTTTGGTGCAGTGGTTGGTATCGGTCGTTTCCGCCCTTATGATGACGTCGGAAGCGGCGGCACTGTGGTGAATGCCCTCGATGTACAGGGTCTGGGTAACGGATTGCCCCGGCAGTATCGGCACGTAATATGGGTATTCCTTTGGGACTCCTTTCACCTTTGCCAGGGCATCATCGCCGGTTTCTTCGGTGCTGGCGCCGTTTTCATCCTTGATTATCCGCTTGCCGGGCCAGAACCCATCGATCCTGTCCTTGCTGGCATCGTCCATGTACACTTTGACGCGTATCCCTCCTGTTTCAGAAGCCACGCACGTGTCCTTCAACGTGGCGGTGACTGTGATTTGATAGGTATCGTCCTCTCCCGCAACTTGTTCAGAGCCGATGTCCCACTTTTCGTCGGCGTTGTTGTCGTCATCGTTCACACGCAACCACAATTTGTTTACTTCGCCTATGATTTCGCCTTCCTCGTTTTTGATTTCGACTTTCTCGCCTGTGATCGTCACCCCACAACTTGGATCCACATTGACGACCGGAGGGTCGCCGAGCGGAGGTTCGTCGGCATGGGTGATTGTTACTGGCGATGCGATGATCACGGCGGCGGCGACAAGATAGGCGCGGATGGATTTCATGGCAAGATGGGAGAGTGGCAGGAATGAGGATGAGTTGATGCAGTGCGGTGACTCGGACAGGTTTTAGCGATCCCGCGCCTGCAGGCTCTTGAGCGCGGGGCCGGTGGCGGGCCGGAGGTCGGGGACTTCCTTGCCGAGGCTTTTTAGCAACTCACGGTCTTCGGCGGCACCGAGTTGGCCGATGCTGTAAACCGCCGCTTTGCGCAGCGGGATGACGGCGCTGGTGTCGGCGGCGATTTGCCGGGCGGCGGGGAGGATTTCCCTGATGTTGCGTGCGCAGCAGGTGTGCAGGGCGCTGATCCTCACATCGTGCTTCGCGCTGGTATCCGCTGCCAGCTTGAGGGCGGCGCGGTCGATGACATCCGCTTTCACCACTGCCCCTCCAGTGGCTGCGGTCCCGCGCTGCAGGTCGTTGAGAAACAGCACCGCGGATCCGGCGGTTTCCTCGCCGGGCTTCTCCGCCAACGATTCCAGCAAGGCCACGATTTCACGGCGCTTTGGCTCCGATGTTTCCCGATGATACCACAATGACAAATGCTGCATGGCATACAAACGCAGAATCCGGCTGGGGTGCCTGGCCGCGGTTGTTAGCAGATAATCCGTCAGGCCCGGCACGTAGGTTTCCTGTACCCGCAGGGCGTTGAGGATGACGTTCACCCGCGTTTCCCAATCGCCGTCCGTCAGACCCTCCGGCTTGGGGCCACCGATGAAGGCGAGCAGGGTTTGCATGTCCGTGGCGGCGAGTCGCTGATGTTTCTTCGCCATGTCCACGAGCGCGCTCACCGCCATGCTATGCACCTCACCCGTGTTGCCGGAAGTGGCGAGGTCGATGTCTGCGGGTTCCATGGGAGTGGCGG
>CAISTY010000163.1 GCA_903888515.1 Akkermansiaceae bacterium
GACACCCAGTCGCGCAGGTCCGGCGGCAGGAGCATCGGGGTGTCGTGGTCAATGTTGACGAAGCGGACGGCCATTCCCCTTATACGACAAGCCTTGGCGGGTTTGTTCATCGGGCTTTGGCTAAGTCCGACAGGCTGCTAGCAACAAAACGAAAAAAGCCGTATGATCCGCAAACACATCACAGTCCTGTCCCTTGGCCTGTGCGCCGCCGCCGCATGCGCCATCGCCGCCGAACCGGCGGCCGACGATGCCCGACTGGTCTCCGATTGGCTGTTTCAAGCCGAGGACAAGCCTCTGCCGGAGCGGACGCGCTTGGAGATTCAGTGGACGCGGGAACTGGCCGCGCGCCTGGCCGGCCCCCCCCGCGCACCGGACCTCCGCAAGGAACTGGTGGAGTTGGACTCGCTTGCCGGCAAGGCGACTGCGGACGGCAACGCGGCAACCAACGCCGCGGCGGGCCGCGAGTTGTATCTGGCCGTGCGGCGCGTCAAGCGCGAGATCCTCTTCAAGAACCCCGCGGTCGACTTCACCCAACTGCTGTTTATCGATCAGCCGTTTCCGCAGGGATCCGAGTGCAATCACGAGGCCGTGCACCGCCTGGGCCGGATGGCGGTTGCCGGCGGGCAGCTGCTGGTGCTCGACGGCCTGCGCCCGGACGCGCCCGTCCGCGCACTGGTACCCGCGATGCCCGGCAGCTTCTGGCGCCCCGAACTCTCGTTCGATGCGAAGAAGATCCTATTTTGCTTCAAACCGCAGGCCGGAAAAAGTTTTCATCTCTACGAAATGAACTTGGACGGTACCGGCCTGAAGCAACTGACGAACAGCGAGTACGACGACATCGACCCGATCTATCTGCCCGACGGGCATATCATGTTTACGACGACCCGGGGCAACACGTATGTGCGCTGTGGCCCGTACATTTATTCGTATGTGCTGGCCCGCTGCGACGCGGACGGCGGCAACGTTTACCTGGTCAGCATGAACAGCGAGCCGGATTTCGTGCCGTCGCTGTTGAATGACGGCCGGGTGGTCTATTCGCGCTGGGAATACTCGGACAAAGACCAGAACCGGGTGCAGAGCCTCTGGACCACGTTCCAGGACGGCCGGAACACCGCCGTCCTCTGGGGCAACCAGAGCGTGTGGCCGGATCATCTGGCGGAACCGCGGGCCATACCGGGTAGCGGTCGCGTGATGTTCACCTCCGTTGGACACCACGACTGGTTTCGCGGGACGATCGGCATCATCGATCCGGCGCAAGGCACCAACTTTCCCTGCGGGCTGACCCGGGTCACGTTCGACCGGCCGTGGGCCGAGGTGGGCAATTCACCCGCCGATCGCTGTGAGTCGCCGGCGTATCACTCGTCGGGACGTTTTGCCGGGTACATGGGCCCCTATCCGCTTTCGGCGGAGGATTTTCTCGTGTCGGCGCGCGACCAGACCGGCAAGTTCCGCATCTATCTGATGGATGTGCATGGCAACCGGGAGTTGATTTACGAAGGCACGCACAACGCCTGGTACGCGATCCCCGTCAAACCGCGGCCGGTGCCGCCCCGGCAGTCGGACTTGGTGACGTGGCCCGGCACGGGCAAGGACCGCAAGCCGCCCGCCGCGGGCTCGTTCTTCAGCGCAGACGTTCTCCAAGGCGCGCCGGACCTGCCGCGTGAGCGGGTCAAGTACCTGCGAGTGTTTCAACAGGACGCCAAGACCTATTCCACTTGGAACAAGGTCTTCGTGTTTTCAGGACCGGCCGTCTCGGCGGTCCAGGCGGAAGCGGTCAAGCGGATCGTCACCACCGTGCCGGTCGAGCCGGACGGCTCGGTCTATTTCGAGGCGCCCGCGGGCCAGTCGTTGTTCTTTCAACTCCTCGACGAGCGCCAACGGGCGGTGCACACGATGCGTTCGTTCACCGGAGTGATGCCGGGGGAAAGGCGCGGCTGCATCGGGTGCCACGCCATGCACAGCACCGCGCCGTCCAACGCGGCCGCCCGGGCGTCGCGGCGTCCGCCCACCCCGATCAGCCCGCCGCCGTGGGGCTCGGAGAGCATCGGGTACGAGCGGTTCGTCCAGCCGGTGCTCGACCGCCACTGCGGCAAGTGCCACCAAGGCGCTGGCGAAGGCCGCAAGAAACTGGATCTGACTTTGCGTCCCGCGTCGGGGGAGTTCGTGCTGTTCAAGGAGCCGTACCTGACGCTCATCGGGCCGGCCGCGTGGCCGGTCGCAGTTCCCGCGAAGGGCCAGCCGGGTTATGGTCTCGCGGGCGCGATCCCCGTGTACGGCTTGAAGCCTGACGACGTCTATCCCAACGATCCGGCCACCGACGGCCCATCGACGATCCACCGGACGTTGCGGCCGCTGCGGTATCTTTCCGCGCGCAGTCCGTTGATTGAATTGGCGATGAGCGGCAAGCACCACGACGTCAAGGTTGACCCCGTCGGGCTGCTCCGGTTGATCGCCTGGGTGGACGCCAATTGCCCGTACCTGGGCGAAGAGGAAATTCGCGCCATGGCCGATCCGGAGTTCAGCGGCATTGAAGAACTGCCGATCCGGCCCCGCTTGCGCACCGCCCCGGTCATTGAACGGCCGTAGTTGGCCAATCCCAAACCTTGAAACACCAACCCACATTTCCCCGCCTACCGGTCCGGCCACCGGCTCTTCCAACGGCCTTCACCCCAAAAGCAATTTCCTAGCAATGATCCCGTGAATCGTCCATTCTCATCCGATGCGCCTTTCCGGAGCGATTTTCTTCAGCATGACAGAGAAGTCCTTTGCGCCCTTGATCCTGGATTATTCGGGTTTTGACCAGATCGACTGCATCGTCCACGCGTCGAGTTGGTTGAGCACGGCATCCTGTCCCTGGGCGCGGAGAGAAACGCCCAGGCTGTCTTCGCGGCCGGGATAAACCCGCATGGCCAAGTACTGGCGCCCGTTCGCGAAGACCTCCACCACGCTGCGATCGATGAAAACCCGCAACCGCAACGGTTCGCCGCCCCGTTTCAGGACGACCCGCTCGGGCGGACGAAGCCATACATCGGGCAGGGTGCTGGATCGGGACCCGTCCAGGACGATCTCGCCCGCCGCATGATACCAGTATGCCAACTGCCGGTCGAAATTGAAAAAAGTGATGGACGTCTGCTCCCCGGCGTCGGGGGAACGCAGGATGTTCAACTGCACCCAGCGGGCCTCCTTCGGGTCGATCTCAACGGCCAGCTCCAACGTGTTGCCGCGAATGAGGTCCAGGACGATCTCCCGGTTGGCGGGCAGCACGGTCCGGCCGATCTGCCGGTGTTCGCCGCGCAGGGAAGCCAGCGCCTCAACGGGTTCGATGCGCAGCCGTTTGTCCGGCCCCAGCGTCAGGCGCTGCGGCACGGACATGATCTGGTCCCAGTGTTCGCTGTAGAGGGCGTCGTTCAAGTTGAGGATGTTGATCACGCCGCCGTTGCCGTCGGAGGCAGCGGAGGGGGCATGGACACCGCCCGGAGCGACCCGGCCGTGGTTGAAGCGGCCATGCGCGTAGGGGGTGAATTGGCGGTTCACGTAGTCGCCCAGGTAATACTGGCCTCCGTTGCTGTGGCTGAAGAAGAGGAGGATGTGCTTGTCGCCGATCGGCTGGAAATTCGGGCAGGACCCGTCGTCATCGGGACGGATGAACGGCGTCGACGTCAGGAAGTCGCCCCGGGCTTCCCAATTCTTGAGGTCCCCGGAGGCCCACAGCGATCGGCCCACCAGGCCGCAGTACGTGTCGCCTTCCTTCCAGATATCCGAGTCGCCCTGCCCGCTGTTGACCGGGCCGGTCTTTTCCCAGTTGAGCAGCAGGGGGTCGTCCGCCACGGCCACCATCTGCCCCGCGCCAATGCCGGGGTAAAAGGCCACCACCCGGTCCTTCTCCACCACCGTGCCGCCGGAAAAGCACATCCGCTCGACACCGGGATGGATGGCGTAGGGCAGGTCGCGCCAGTGGACCAAGTCGTCGCTGACGGCGTGCCCCCAGTGCTGACGCCGTTTCTTGATGTCTTTCGGGTCGGGGAATTCGTCCGGGGGATAGGCCTGGTAAAACAGGTGCCAGCGCCCCTGCCAGAAACACAGGCCGTTCGGGTCGTTCATCATGTTTTCCGGGCTGACGAAGTGATAGGCGGGCCGGTGCGGGATGGACGCCAGCTTCTTCCGGGACGCGGCGAAGCGGAGCAGGATTTCGCTGGTCTCCAGTTGCTTCTCCTGTTCCGCGAGGGTTTCGGAAAAGACCTGTCTCGGCACGGGAGAGGCGTGCGGTTCCGGGCGGGCAAAATCGCCGGGCGGGGAGTCGGCGGCCGCCTGCGGGCCGGCGCGGAGGGCGAGCAGACCCGCCACGGCGAACGATAAAAGAGGGAACCCGTATGAAGTCGTTCCTTTTGTCACGCCCCGATCCGGCACATTTTCTTGCCATACGTCAATACCATTTGACACTTTCCTGCGCTGAATGGGGTCAGTAGTATCAGATTCAATCAAGAGTTATTTTAAATTTCTTTTGAGGCTGGTTTTTGGGCACGGTGAGCCCGGCCATGGCGCGGCCGGGAATTGGCCCATGGTTGAGGCACGTTTTCGACCCACTTGCTGCTGGAATTTCCTGGATTCAGTCTCGCAACGTCCAAAGAATGATTGCCACTCGCGGCGGGTCCGCGGTGGCTGTGGCGTCTGGAGATAGGCCTGCACCCAGATCACCCCGAGATAGCTCAAACGTCCATCCCAAGTGGTCGGGAGATGTTGTTTGAGCCAGGCGGTGGTGGCGGGAAAGCGTGCGGGGAGATCCACAGGTTGGCGTTTTGTGAAATCCAGTTCCCAAGTGACTTCATCGCGGGCGGAGGCGAGCAGGGTGGCCGAAGCATCCATTTTTTCGGTCCATGCGGGGAGTTGGGTCACTGCGGCGGCATGGCAGACGTCGAGGATCACCAAGCGGCATGGATGCGGCGGTGGCGCGTTTTGCAAGAGGTCATTCCAAGCATGGGCACCGACCCCGCGCCCGGTGAACTGCCAGGCACCTGCGGGCGTGTGCTGCGCTGCCAGATAGATGATCTCGATTTTGCCCGAGTCGGCACCGGGTAGTTCTCGCAGAAATTGCTTGAGTCCTTCTGGCGACGGATCCCGCGCCGTCAAGGTGGGTTTCATGCGTGGGGTTTGGTGCCATTCCGCCAGTGTTGCCTGCACGGCAAGGGAGGTGGACTCCCACCCGCGAAGCGATTTCCCCGAGCCATAATTCGAACTCACAGCAGAGGCAAAAACAACTCCTTCCCGCGGCGCAAGCTCGGTCGCGAAGCCTTTGCAATCGCAGAGCAGCACCGCTGCAACCAGCCAAAACGCGCCCCGTCGGTGGAGCCCGGTTGACAATAAAAACCCGCCCGGAGCACATGTCTCCGGGCGGGTGAATGGATTACCGGAATTCCGTTGCACCGGTTAGAAGTCCAATGACAGGCCTGCGGTGGCACGCTGGTTGTCATACGTGTGGCTGCCCACATCGATCATATAGGAAGCATACACGGCGAACTTGTCCTTCAGGCGGTAGTTCAGCTTGGTGCCGAAGGAAAACCAGTTGTGATCCGCCGCTGCCGTACCCGGAGCTAGATCTTCGTCTACAACGCAGTTCCAATTCGCCATCACGGACACGGTGAAGGCCTCGGTGACTTGATAGGAAGCCGTGTTCATCAGCCCGAACGAGATGTCCGAGGAATCGGTTGATACACCAGCGGTATCGAAATCCTGCCAGCGCATCACTAGTGTGGGTGCCGTGGAGAACGAGAAGTTGCCTTTAACATAAATGGCTCCAATGAAGGGGGCCAGAGTGTAGGCGTCCGTGTCGGTATCTGGGCCACCAGATGTGGAATCGCCGTTATCATAGCCCGTTGACAAGCCCATGAAGAACCAGCTATAGCTCTTCGCAAGTGAAAGCGTCACCCCGAAGTTGTCGGCATCGTATGACTTATCCCCAGTGGTCGAGTTGTAATTGAACATCATACCGGCAGCGATGTCGCACTTGGTCATGAAATTCAGGCCGACGGTGCCGCCGTTGATATCCGTGTCAAATCCGCCGGCAGGGCGGGTGTCTTCCGTGGCGTTATATGAGTATTCGGCGAAAATCGACGGATTTTGGAACCACTCGTTGCCACCCACCGCCGCGTGCGGTGCGGTTTTCAGCATCATGTCAATCAGCCGTTGTTGGGCCAAGTAGCTCTGTGTCAATGACGGGCTGGAAGGGTTGCCGGCGGTGAACCCCCACGACCCTGACGCATAAGCGGTAGTGCCTGTCAGCAATGCCCCTGCGGTTAGCAGGCGGAGACCTAATACCATATTATCGCGACTGTTTTTATTCTTCATGTGTTTGATGTGCTTTGTTTGGTTTAACTGCACGATCTCATTCAAAAATAAGATTTTTGAATTGATTGCTAGAAAATTGTTTTTGGGGTGAAGGCCGTTGGAATAGCCGGTGGCCGGACCCTGGTCTTTATACACAAATGCGGGGAACGATTCCTCGCTTGGTGTTCAGTGTGGGTTGGTTTTCCAAGGTCGCGGAGCGACCCTGGAGGGTAGCTGTGGGTTTCAACCCACGGTTCCAAGGGTGATATGAATGATGCGTCGCGTCGCGACGCTTGATGTGGGCGTGTGCCAAAGGGCAACGTGGTTTCAGGCGTCGCTCCGCGACGCGATCCCTCATGTGGGATGCCGTAAACCGTGGGTTGAAACCCACGGCTACCATCATGCGGTCGCTCCGCGACCAAGATGGTGATCGGAGATCCAAAAAATGTGTATAAAGA
>CAISTY010000164.1 GCA_903888515.1 Akkermansiaceae bacterium
CGGTAGCCGGGGGTTTGTGGATGAAGTGTTCCGACTGTGCCGGGACCGTTTTGGCGGCCAGCGCAAGGACGGCGCGCGCAAATGGCGTGGCAGTGGCGCGGCAGCGGCGGGCACGCTGTGGAGTGTCAGGGATTTGCAGAAAGAGATTGGTTCGTTCCATTCAAAATGATGATACTATTCCCACACGCCATGCCACCGCTATGGAAATCCCCGCTTTACCTCGCATTCGCCGCCTTGCTGGCGTCCTGCACTGTGTCCGGCACCCGTTATTCCTCTGGACGGGATGTCTGGGGCCACCGCCCCGGGCCCAAGGGCTTCTCCACCGTCATCATCGATGCCGGTCACGGCGGCAAAGACGCGGGCGCAACTAGCAGATCCACCGGCCAACGCGAAAAAGACCTCACTCTCGACATGGCCATGCGCCTGCGCGCCGAACTGGGCGGCGATTTCCAGACCCTCCTGATGCGCGATGATGATACCTTTGTCGATCTCGATGAACGCGTGATTCGTGCCAACCGCTATGGCGATGCCATTTTGGTTAGCCTGCATTTCAACAGCGGTCCATCCCACGTCCGCGGACCGGAAACCTATTACTGGCGGGTGGACAGTCACGGCCTGGCCAGTCGTTTGCAACGCATGATGAGCGCCACCAGCCCGGCTGAAAGCGCCAACCGCGGTCTTGTCCGCCGCCGGCTCCGCCTGACCCGCAATCCGGCAATCCCCTGCGTTTTGTTAGAATGTGGTTACCTGAGCCATCCCGTGGAAAGCCAGTTGATCGCCGACTCCGCCTATCGCCAGCAACTTGCCGCCGCCATCGCCGCCGCCATCCGCGCACAATCGGCCATGGGTGATGCCGGCACGGGCTCCTTGCCGCCGCCGATTTACGCTCCGCCCAGCCGACCTACGGATACAAGGGAGTGAGGGGTTTTACTCTGTCATATCGACTTTCCCGTCGAGGTGGCGCAGGCGGGTGTTGAGGAAGTTCACGTCGAGCCACATTTTGACGCGGGCACCGACCTCACGGAGCTTGGTTTTGAATCCGTCGTGGATTTCGACATCCCGCGCGTCGAAGCCGTAGGCCGTGATTCCATGCGCTTGGGCGAGGTAGATCGCGCGTTCGTTTTGGAAGCGTTGACTGATGCACAGGATCGGATCCGCGCCGAAAATATCCTTCGCGTTCACCACCGAGTCCAGAGTTCGCCAGCCCGCGAAGTCCCGCTCGATCCGATCCGCCGGGATGCCGCGCTCTATCAGCGCCTGGCGCATCTTGTTAGGTTCGTTGTAATAGCCGGAGCGTTCACCCGAAACGATGAGTTTCTCCACTTTGCCCGCGTTCCAGACTTGGGTGGCGGCCTCGATGCGGTAGCGGAAATACAGGTTTTCGCGACCGGCCACGCGGGAGGTGGTGCCAAACACCAAGCCAACCTTGATCTTGGGAACCTGCTCCACATCGGTGAAAATCCGCCCGCGCGACGCCCAGATCGCCGTGACGTTGGCGTAGGCCACCACTGCGGCGAATGCCAGCAACAGCGCCATGAACGCCAGACCAAGCCGCCTGAGCCAGCAGCGCCAACCGGATTTCGCGCGAGGTTTCATCGGCTGCGGGTGGTTTGGAGTTCGGGCCGCCGCAGCGGCCACGGCAGCAGCGACTTCAAGCTATCGGCAAAGTTACCTGCGAGCTGGCATTCGGGTGCGAGCACACGCAGGTGGTGCGCGCTTTCCTTGAAGCGCACTTCCGCAAAGCGGCCGAGCCACTCGCCATCGACTTGTGCCGGCACCTCGCAATCCGCCCTTACCGTTAGAGCTTCGGTCTGGAAATAACTCGTTGATGCCAGTCGATCGATCCCGCCGCAGGCCAATCCGCGCAGCGAGTCGAGCACGAGCCTGTAGCCCGCCTCTTTGTAAACGAGCACGTCGAGTTTCGAATCCCGGTTGTGCGCATGGCGGAAAACCCTGAACGGGCCGCCGTACAACACGCCGTTGCCGACAATCACCGCCACACCGGCTTCGCGCCGTCCGTCCGCGCACAGCACTTCCAATTGCGGCGGATGTTTTCCGATCACCTTCATCGCGGCTAACAGATATGCCGGTGCTCCTAACATTTTTTTCAGTTTCCAGGAGGTTTCCTCGATGACCGCCGCATCGAATCCCACGCCCGCCATTTGCACGAATGGCGATCCGTTAGCCTCGAAGAGATCCACTTCGCGGATGAATCCGCGTTCGATGATAGCGAAGGCGCGTTCCAGTGAATGGCACGGGATGCCCATTTCGCGGGCGAACACATTCACCGTGCCGGCGGGCAAAACTCCCAGCACGGTGGACGACCCGGCGAGGCCTCCGACCACTTCGTTGAGCGTGCCGTCGCCGCCGGCGGCGATGACCACCGCTTCGCCCTGCGCGGCGAAGCGGGCCGCCATCTCGCGAGCCTCACCGGCGCGACTGGTGGTATGCACTGTGAAATGGTTTGCATGCTGCTTGAGAAACCGGAGCACTCGTCCGCCTTTTTGGCTGTGAGCCTTGGGGTTGAAAACAAGCGGATACCGGCGCGGAATCTCCATGCCGGATTGTTCGCTCATCCAAGCCCGCACCGCAACCCGATTCCGCGCGCATGTGGAGTTCCTCGACTGGCGAGCGGGATGCGAGGACTTTGTCCTCCCTCCGTGTGCGCGATCACGGCCAAGCGTCCCTGCCGCTGGTCCGTTAGAGAGAACAGCCGGCTGGGGACGGCTTGGCTGGGTTTGCCGATTGCGGCGGCGTTGGGCGTGAGGGTCAGCCGAGGACCTTGAGCTTGTTGACGCCGAAGACCGCGCCATCACCCAATTCCTCTTCGATGCGCAGGAGTTGGTTGTATTTGGCGATGCGGTCAGAGCGGCTCATGGAGCCGGTTTTGATTTGGCCGCAATTGGTGGCGACGGCGATATCGGCGATGGTGCTGTCCTCGGTTTCGCCGGAGCGGTGGCTGAGCACGGCGGTGTAGCGGTTTTCCTTGGCCATTTCCACGGCATCGAAGGTTTCGGTTAGGGATCCGATCTGGTTGACCTTGACGAGGATCGAGTTGGCGACACCCAGCTTGATGCCTTTGGAGAGGAACTCGGTGTTGGTCACGAAGAGGTCGTCTCCGACGAGTTGCGTTGTCTTGCCGAGTTTGTCGGTGAGCACTTTCCAGCCCGCCCAATCGTTTTCGTCGCAGCCGTCCTCGATCGAGATGATCGGGTATTTCTTCTGCAACTTCGCATAGTAGGCGACGAGTTCTTCAGCGGACTTGACCGATTTGTCGGACTTCTTGAAGACATAGGCCTTCTTCTTTTTATCGAAGAACTCCGAGCTGGCGACGTCGAGCGCGATGGCGATGTCGGTGCCCACCTTGTAGCCGGCATTTTCGATTGCCTGACAGATCACGCCAAGCGCATCGTCGGCGCTCTTGAGGGTGGGGGCGAAGCCGCCTTCGTCGCCGACGGCGGTGGAGAGACCGCGGTCATGGAGGACTTTTTTGAGTGAGTGGAAGACTTCGGCGCCGTAGCGGAGTGCTTCACGGAGTGTGGGGGCGCCGATGGGCATGATCATGAACTCTTGGAAGTCGATCGGGGCATCCGAGTGGGCACCGCCGTTGATGATGTTCATCATCGGCACGGGGAGCACCTTGGCATTCGGTCCGCCGAGGTATTTATAGAGCGGGATGCCGAGTTGGGAGGCGGCGGCTTTGGCGACGGCCAGCGAAACGCCGAGGATGGCATTGGCGCCGAGGGATTTTTTGGTCGAGGTGCCATCGAGTGCGATCATGGCCGCATCGATCGAGGATTGTTCGGTGGCACAATAGCCGAGGATGGCCGGCGCGATCTTCGAGTTGACGTTTTCCACGGCTTTGAGCACACCTCTGCCGAGAAAACGTTTCTTGTCACCGTCGCGCAGTTCGACGGCTTCGTTTTCTCCGGTGGAGGCGCCGGATGGCACCGAGGCGCGGCCGATCGCGCCACCGTCCAGGTGCACGTCGACTTCAACCGTGGGATTGCCGCGTGAATCAATCACTTCGCGGCCGCGTATTTCAACAATTGTGGTGTCGTTCATGGTATATATGTGTGTTTGTGTTAGGGATTGAAAGGTCTGATGGATTGGATGGTGAGCGGTTGGAATGTTTCGGTGGTTTCGTCGCGGATCTGCACGGATTCGCCGGGTTTGCGGCCGGTGAGGGCCTTGCCGACTTCCGAGAGATAAGAAACGAGTTTTTTATCCGGGTCGGAATCCCATGCGCCGAGCACCGTCATTTCGATTTCCGCGCCGGCGCTGTCCGTTAGGGTGACAATGGTGCCGATGTTGACAGTGGTCGGATTCGAGCCCTTGAAATCCGTACCGCGGGCGCGGGTGATGTCGCGTTCCAGTTCATGCTTGCGGTGCATGAGGTATTTCTGGAGGTCCTTGGCGGATTTGTATTCGAAGTTTTCGCGCAGGTCTCCGTAGGAGCGGGCGATGGAGATATCCTTGGTATTCTGGGGGATGCGGACGCGGATGAGTTCGTCGAGTTCGGATTTTTTGCGTTCCAGGCTTTCCCATGAGACGAGCAGCGCTTCCTCGCGGCGCTTGGAGTGTGTGCCGCTGACCAATTCCCCGGTTTCGGGGCGGACCTTTATGATCCGGGCCATCAGGGATTTTTTCTCGAGGTCGCCGAAAACCGCGCAATCCAGCAGACGGCGGGCGAAATTGCGGGCTTCGTTGACATCCATGATACCCACCAGATCGGTGAGCAGGTGCTTGTCATCGCCTAACAAGGTCTGCAGCCGTGAGGTCTTGCGCGGTCCTTCGGATAGATGGTCGTTCTCCAGCAGATTGAGAATCGTCGCCCCGACGTCGGCACTGAACACATCCACGGCGGCCTTCTTGCGTTCGCGGCAGACCCAGATCAGGGCATCCGCGCCGAGGGCACGGCGGGCGATGGACGAGCGGAGGTGTTGGACGAGCGCGGGCAATTCGTTGCGTTCGAGCAGAATGCGCGCGATTTCGGTGACCCCGCGTGCTCCGACATGGTCGAAGACGCGGACGATTTTTTCCACCCATTCATCGGCGAAGGCATCGGGGAAGGCCTCATAGACCGCGCGCTGGCGGCCGGAGGGAAGTTTACTGGATTCCTCCGCGAGTTTCATTGGTTCGGTGGAGAGCAGCAGGTCTGATAGGCGGACTGCGCCCGGGTCGAGTTCCAAGGTTTTGGAGGATCCGATGACTTCATCGCGGGCGGCGACCAGTTGCAGTGCTTGGCCGAGTTGGACACGGGCGGCCTTTTTCGCGCCTTCATCGATATCGCAGAGCAGGCGTTTGAGTGCGTTGGTATCGTTTTCGAACGCGCTGATGTCCGCAGCGATGGCTTCCAGTGCGCGGATCATGCCCTTGATATCACGGGCCGCTTCAAAATCCGCGACGAGCGCCTCGGCCGGGCTGCGGTCGCCGGTGCGCAGGATGATCAGTCCGGTGCGTTTCGGCGGGACCGTGGCAAGACGGCTCGCGCGCAGGGCTTTGCGGGTGCCCACCCACCATTTTTTGAAAGCGGCTTCGGCAATGACAGCGCCGGAGATTTCCTTTTCCAATGCGTCGCTGGTCATGCTGCCACCGTGGCTTTGCAGCAGATGGACGACCAAGGCGAGAGGATCGCTTTGGGACAGAGCGCGGAGGGTTTCCAATTGTTCGATTTTCTGGGCGCGGAAATCCGCCAGCGGGATCCACTCGGTTTTCTGGATTGCGAACTGCAGTTCCATCGTCTGCCCGCTGGATTTTTCGAAGTCGATGGTGACCTTTTTTCCGGGTAGATCCCAAGCGATCACCTTGCCGGTGCCGAACGATTTGTGGACGCAGAAATTTCCGGGAGCCAATTGGGAAAGTCGCTCACCGACTGGTTTTGGAATGCGACCGGTCTCAACCAGCTTCGCAACTTCAGGATGCATGCGGAGCAGCATGGGAAGCCAAGCTGTAAAACGCAAGGCATTCTCATGATAAATTCATCAAATTTCCTGCGGTCAGGGATTTCGGGCGGCCGGGGCGATCACTCGGGGTCGTGGTTGGCGATCCGTTATCGTGCGACCCTCCAGCGCGTGGTCCAAGCCACGGCGCAACGCCTGGACGCGCCGTCGCCAGTGTTCCGGAACTTTCTCGAGGCTGCCATCTGCGGGCAAATCCCCCTCGTAAATCGATTCGTCTTTCGGTCCGCGGATGATCACTTTGTAGAGTTCCCCATCCTTCCGAATCTCCGCGCGGCCTTCGTCGGTGGTGTAACTGGCGGTTCTGTCACCCACATGGATCACCCGCTGCGGGCCGCCACAGGCCCCGGGCAGAATGGCCGAATCCAACAAATCCCCGGGGAACGGTCGTTTCATCACCGGTGTTTCGCCGAGTTTCAATTGCACCTCAAGCGGCTTGCCTGCGCGAAAACCCGACAAGGTGATTTCATCTCCGGGTTTTGCCAAACGCAGCAAGGCCGCCAATTGACCTTCATTGACTAACATCTGATCGCCTATTTTCCATAACAGATCCAACTCCTGCAGACCGGCGGCTTTTGCGGGACCGGCCTGATCGACCGAGCGGATGACGAAGCCGATGCCCGGTGGCAAGGATGGCAAGTGCGCGATGGTCGTCGCGTCCGGCTTGTCAACCTGCAACCCCAGCCAGGCACGCGGTGGCTGAGGGGGCTTCATCGGCGGCGGATTCTTGAGGTCAACGGGATCCACCGCAGACGACAAAGACTGCCCTATCAGAAATGCGATGGCCAGAAAACGTTTCATGTCAGAACGTGCTTACAGGCATGAGAAGGAGTTCCTCACGGGGTTCGGAAACCTGCATGACAATGCCCGTTTCCTCATCTAACAGGCTATTCTCCCCGACCACGTTGAGGCGCATGGCCCGCATCGTCGAGCCATCGGAATCCTCCTGCCATCCCTCGTCGGTCATCGATTCGATGCGGTCGGACTCGCCCATCAGGATCATTCCGGCGGGAGTGGTGCTGGCGGGCGCGATGACCGCCCAGGATGTCGGTGATGGGGGAGTGGCCAAGGGGAAAATCAAGGCGGCGGCGGTCCCGGCGGCGGCGATTCCTCCGGCTAAAATGCGGCGGTTCCAGGCCAAGCGTGCGGGTTTGGCGGGAACGGCTTGCGCCGGATTTCCCGCCAATGCGTCGAGCATGGACTCGATTTTGTGTTGGCCCGTTTCGCTCAGGGCAGGTGGCATGAGGCGGGCGAGGATGGTTTCGATGGGATCAGGCTTGTGCATGGCGGTTCTCTTTGATGTGGCGCAAAGCGTGCGCCAATTGTTCCAATGCGTAGCGATAGCGTGATGCGGCGGTGTTCGGGGAAATCGCGAGGGCTTCCGAGATCTGCAGAAACGTCAAACCACCCCAGAATTTCATGACCACCACGTCCCGCAGCTTCGGGCTGAGATGCTGGATGGCATCCCTGAGAATCAATGCTTCTTCATCATCCTCCAGCACCGGATCCAACCAGAAATCCTGGAAATCGTTCAGATAAATGATCGACTCCTCGCGTTTCCGGCGGCGGGATTCGCAGCGGTGGTGGTTGAGTCCGCAGAAGCGGATCGTGGAATAAACGAGAGGCAGATCCGGCGGCATGCCGCCCTTGTCCGTCTGGTGATGCCACATGCGCAGAATCGCCTCTTGGACAAGATCCTCCGCATCATGACGGGTGTGACTCCATCCGCGTGCAAACAACAACAGGCGCGGCCCATGCTCGGCCAGCCACTGCTTCCAGGAGTTCGCAGGAGTTTCCATCATCCGTAGGGTTAATGCTCTTTGGCGGGCTTTTTGTCTTTAAAATCATTCGCCGGCGACCGGAGCCCTCGGTATTCTGCGGGAAACCCGATTTGCCCACCTTGGCAAGGTTTTCAAATCCACGATGAGGTGCGTGGGCAATGGACTCATGGTGCGGTTTCCGTCATGATCCATAACCGAGAAACGCCGGCTGCGCAAGCACCACCAACGATTGAGGTGCCAAGGATTCGTGGTGCGGGATGCAAGGATTGCTGTTCCAACTGGCGTATGTCTGCGAACATGCCGAGCCGCCGTTGCCAATCGCATGATGCATGGATCCCATATCTGAACCACCGATGAATCGATTTCTTTCCCGCGTGGCAAACGTCCGCAACGTTTCCCGCAAACCATTATGCTTGACCGCGTCGTTCGCCGCAGCGGCGGGCCTAACCGCGTGGGCCGGTGCCGCGCCTGCGGCCAATACGTTAGATCCAACTTGGGACACCTGTGCCGACACCTGGGTCGCCACCGACGGACTGGGGCGTTCGTTGCCGCTCCATGATGCCACAGGTCCGCCCAAGGCGAACCGCAGTGTCGGCATATTCTATTTCCTGTGGAATGAGGGCCAGAACCCGGTTTATGATTTGACCAAAATCATCGTGGCCAATCCCGACAACCCACAATACGGGCCGGTGCATTCCTTTCATCATTGGGGCGAGCCGTTGCTCGGCTACTACAAGCAGGATGATCGCCATGTCCTGCGCAAGCACATGCAAATGCTCGCCGATGCCGGGGTGGATGTGCTGCTGCTGGATGTGACCAACGCCCTGACCTATGACTCGGTGAGGGACAAGTTGTTGGACGTGCTGGATGAAATGCAGGCCAGCCGCCAGCGCGTGCCCGCCATCGCCTTTCTGGCTAACAGTAACAGCGCCGCCACCGTCGAACGTCTCTATCAAACATTCTACAAGCCCGGCAAAGGCCGCGCGCATTGGTTCCCATGGTTGAATAAGCCGCTGTTGCTCAGCCCGCCGGACGGCCTATCAGACGAGGTCAGGGCGTTTTTCTCGATCCGCCATTCGTGGGCATGGACCAAGGGGCAGGCGTGGTTCGGCGATGGCCGTGACAAATGGCCGTGGCTCGATCATGCCCCGCAAACGCCCGGGTGGCACGAGGCGCCCGACAAGCCCGAGCAGATCACCGTCTGTGTCGCCCAGCACCCGATCTCCGCGATCGGCCGCAGTTATCACAACGGCAGCCAGCCGCCCCCCGACCAATGGCGCACGGCCGACGGGCTGTGTTTTGCCGAGCAATGGAAACGGGCGCTCGAAGTGGACCCGCCATTTGTCATGATCACCGGTTGGAACGAGTGGATCGCGCAACGCTTCATCGACGATAAGGGCGCCATGTCCCTGGCCGGCCGCAAACTCAAACCCGGCGCTTCGTATTTCGTCGATACCTACTCGCAGGAATTCAGCCGCGACATCGAACCGATGAAAGGCGGCTTCGGTGACGCCTATTACTATCAGATGGTGGGGAACATCCGCCGTTACAAGGGAACCCGCGAACAGCCGGAGGTGAAATGCATCCCTGTTAGAACCGACGGGCACTTCGCCGACTGGGCTGCGGCCTATCCGGTGTATCGCGACACCCTGGGCGATCCCGTGCTGCGCAACCATCCGGGTTGGCAAAACGAAGCACCTTTCATCAACACGAGCGGCCGCAACGATCTGGCGGTTGCCAAGGTCTCCGCCGATGACACCCACGTTTTTTTCTACATCCGAACCCGCGGGCCGTTGAGTGAACCCACCGGTCCGAACTGGATGCTGCTCTATATCGATGCCGACCATAACCCGAAGACCGGCTGGCTCGGCTATGACTTCGTGGTCAACCGTTCTAACATCCGTGCCGGATTATCCACCATGGAGCGCAATCAGGACGGTGCCTACCGCTGGGGTGCGCCGGCGGACGTTGCATTCCGGATGGCCGGCAACGAGTTGGAAATCGCTATCCCGCGCGCCGCGCTCGGACTCAGCGACGGGAGTTTCACCATCGACTTCAAGTGGGCCGACAACATCCAACAGACCGGCGAGTGGGGTGATTTCACCTTGAATGGCGATGCGGCTCCCAATGATCGCTGCAATTTCCGCGCGAAATTCAACGTCCCGCCTCGTGGTGCGACCCAAGGTGATCCGAAGCCGTAAGGGTAGCGGCGGTGTGTGACCGTCTAGCACACCAGACAGCAAAGACTCGCGCAAACCCGGCGAGGAAAATCGGCATTGAAATTCGGCATTGCGCCGGGACAGGGAAGGGGCTATGGAAATGACGTGCCGCCCTGCCATAGGACGGCAAACATCCGACCCCAAACGCTCATGAAAACCAAGGACACACGGAAAGAAACCAAGAAGTTGCCAACCAAAACGGCCAAGGAAAAGAAGCTCGCAAAACAGGAAAAGAAAAACGCCAAGTGAGCGGACCCTGCTGCGGCTGATCGGTAGGTAGCGCGGCCTCGATGAGGCCGCAGACCATGCACCTTGGATGGTGGATCATGGATGAAAGGGATGCACGACATTTCTAGCATGAAAAAATGAAACGCGGACTCGTGCTCTCTGATCTGCATGGTTTCGCGCGCCGTTCCGAGGGGGCAGCCCTATTTGCATCCATGCGCGACGGGTTGCGTTCAGTGGACATCCTGGTGCTCAACGGCGACATCTTCGATTTCCGTTGGAGTTGCTTGCGCGATTTGGAAACGACCCAAGCCGCCGCTTTGGATTGGTTGCGCGATGTGAGCAACGACTTTCCCGAGTGCGAGATTCATTATGTGATGGGCAATCACGATTGCCTGGCCACCTTTCAGGACGGGCTGGCCACCATGGCGGCCAGCCAGCCTCGTTTCCAATGGCATGAATACTCGTTGCGGCTGGGATCCGCCGTGTTCCTGCATGGTGATTGTGCCCATGCCACGATGGGCGCCGCCGCACTGGACCGTTATCGCGACATCTGGCGGCGGGATCGGCAGCGCGGTCCGCTCAGGGCGGCCGCCTATGCGTGTGCCGATCGGTTAGGCTTCACGCGTCTGGCACATCAATGGCATTTCCGCCGGCACCAGACGGTCCAGCGTATCGGGTACTATCTGGATGACGCCATACCCGGTTGGCGACACACGACCCGCGATTGTTATTTCGGCCACACTCATTTGCCATTCACCGGCCACGAGCACGAGGGGGTTCTCTTCCACAACACCGGCAGTGCCATCCGCGGCATGAGCTTCCGCCCCCTGTTTTTCGAAATATCCGCCCTTGACGAGATGCCGTCATCTGACACCTGATGCGACATGCCGCTTGAACCGCCAGAAAAGGTGACCTGTTACTCCGAAGGGGAGGGGACCTTCATGCAGTATTCGCAGGAGTGGCGCGGACAACTGCTCAAACCGTTGCTCGCGGCCCTGGCCCGATTCCGGGTCACCCCCAATCACCTTACCTTGCTTTCCCTGCTCGCGGGTCTGGCCTTCTGCCCGGTGTTCTTATGGGGTTTCCGACCCGTCGCGCTCGGCCTGTTGCTGGCGCATGTTCTGTTGGACGGATTGGATGGGCCCTTGGCTCGATTCACGCATCAAGCCTCCAATCGGGGATCCTTCACCGACACCGCCACCGACCAGATGGTGGTGACTTTCAGCACAGTGACGCTGATATACGCCGGACATGCGGGCATTTGGCCAGGAGCCCTCTATCTGTTCTTTTATGGCGTCGTCGTCATCTTCGCGATGGTTCGCAACGCGCTGGCCATTCCGTATTCCTGGGTCGTCCGGCCCCGCTTCTTAGTCTATGCGTGGATCCCGGTGGAGATCTATCTATGGCCGGGGAGTCTCGACGTGCCACTGTGGATCATGACTCTGCTGTTGGGGTTCAAGGGGCTGACCGGCTTCATCCAAATTCGCCGCCGGATGTGAGCCGCCAGATGGATTGCAGAACTGTGAGAGATGGGATTAGTGCTCGCCTTCGCGGCGGCTCATGATGGAGCGCGGCATCAGCGGCACCAAGGCCACCAGCGCCATCGAAGCCACCACGTTGATCCAAATCAGGCCGTTCAACGAGACATGGAAGGTCTGGTTGAGAGTCGATCCAAACCACGGAGCAAACTGCTGCACGTTGCTCCAGACCGCCATGATCAGCCCGTATCCCAGCGCCTCGCTGCCCTTGGGCGTGGAGCGCGCGGCCAGATCGAAGAGGGGGGCCTGGATGAGCGTGAGCATGATTCCGTACAAGGCCTCGATGCAGAAGGCCGCGGGCATGCTGTTATAGAAAAAATACGCCAGATTGCCCAGTGACAGGATGATCAGGCCGATGCTCAGGGTCCAGCGCAGCGACAGTCTGCCGCACATGATGCGAAAGGCGAGCGCGCCTAACAGACCAAAGACACCGAAGGTGAGCCGGAGGTAGCCGATCTGCTGGAAACTGAAACCCAGTTGTTCGCGTTGCTTGAAGGTCAGGAGCGTGGCGTAGCTGGGGATTGCCAGCACCAGCGAAATGAATCCCACGGCCACCCACAGTGTCGGATACTTGAACAAGCCGGCAATGTTGCGTCCGGCGTTGCGCGCCGTCTGGCCCACGGGCACGCGCGGGATGCGGTTTTCACGCAGCAGGAAAAAACTCGCAATCCACAGGCACAGGAAGATCAGCGACCCAAAGCCGGCAGCCATGCGCAGGCCTCCCGTGGGACCAAAGCGGGTGGCCAAGAGACCGCTGACAGGCCCGCCCACCAAGTAGCTGATATTGACGATCACCGAGCGCAGCGAGGTCAGTCTGCCGGTGGCGGCGTTGCGACGTCCCTCTTCCACAATCAAGGCACCGATGACCGTACTGACCAACATGAACGACGCATAGAGCATCATGGCAGCGGCCAGCATGATGAAATAACTGGCGGTGACCCAAGCCAACACAAACCACAGCGCGGCGGCGATGGCCGAGGCACAGAGGATGTAGTGGCGGCGGCGCGTCCCGCACAAAGGTATGCTATCGGAAAGCAGGCCCGCCAGCGGCTTGAAGGCCCAGGGAATGGTCATCAGCCAGAAAAACCGCGAAACTTTCTCGGGATCGCAACCGAGTTGATTCATGAGCACATTGGTGAGCGGCAGTTCGCCAATGCTGGTCACCGTGCCCAGGGTGGTGGCGATCAGACCGATGCTGATGATTGTCATCCCGCGCCGCAACTCGGCCTTGGTGCGAGTGACGGGGGGTGGGGATTCGGCTGCGAGTACTTGGGCCACGGCTTAGATGGATTGTGCCAGATGGCGCTTGTCTTGTTCGCGATGAACGGGCGTCCCGCTGCCCGTAACTTGGCAGCAAATGGCGACCGCTTTCCGTGTCTTGGCTGTTCCTGCAAGTCGTGCCATGACGCGCAACCTAGAGATCCCAACCCGCTTGACAAGCTGAAATTCAGCATTCCCCGTTTCTACAGTCAGGCGCTCATCGCTCCATGGAACACCCGTGATTTGCGACATCGGCCGCACTTGTTCACGGCTATTCACAGGCCGTTCGGATGGCATGATGGAATATTCCCGGAGATGCGGGTTTTTTTCATAATTGCCTGCTTGCGGTGGCATGTGGCTTTCATCATGGTTCCGCCCCGCGCATGGCAGTGGATACAAAAACTCCTCCTTCATTCTCCCAGAGCCCGTCCCTGCAACAAGCAGCGACGGCTGTGGATGATGTGACCCGCGCCTTGCCGCATGCGCTCGGCCCGGAGAAAAGCCTGCTGTCCTCAATGTTGCAGGATTCGCAGGAATACATCGGCGTGGCCATTGAGGAAAAACTCACCACCGGGCATTTCTATCTGCCCTCGCACGCGACCCTGTTCGGTTTCCTCATCGAGTTGTTCGAGGGCGGCCACGAGATCGAATTGGTGTCGCTGGTGCAACGCCTGCTGGACCGGGGTTTGTTAGACCGGGTCGGCGGGCCGGCGGCGCTCACCGATCTTTATACCTACGCGCCGAGTCCGGGCCACTTCCGGCACCATCTCCAGCACGTGAAGGACAAGTTCGTCCTGCGCTCCATCATCCAGAATTCCAACGAAGCCATTGCCCAGGCCTACGATGCTCCGGACGAGGTCGCATCTTTGTTGGATTCAGTGGAAGCCAGGATGCTGGCGATTCGCGAGGGTTCGGAATCCAACAAGACCATTACCATCAAGCAATCTGTCGCGGATGTGCTCGAGCAGTTTCAGGCGTTGATTGCCGGCGAGCAAGGATCGCAGGGAATCGCCACGGGATTCGAGGAACTGGACCGGATGAGCGGCGGTCTCAAGCCCGGCGAAATGTTTGTCATCGCGGCCCGTCCGTCGATGGGCAAAACCTCGCTGATGATGAATCTCGTCGAACACATCTGCATGGATTTGGGCAAGGCGAGCATGGTGTTTTCGTGTGAGATGAGCGCCTTCCAGTTGGTGCAACGGTTGTTGTTCGCACGCGCCAAGTTTGCCATCAGCCAGCTTACGAGGGGCTATACGCCGAATAAGGGCGACCTCCAGCGCATTCAACGCACGGCGATGGAAATCGGCGCTTCCAAGTTGTTCATCGATGACACCGCGGGCATTTCCATCAACGAACTGCGTGCCAAAGCCCGGCGCAAGAAACGTGATGAGAACATCCAGTTCATTGCCATCGACTATCTGCAGTTGATGAGATCGCGCAGCAAGCAGGCGGAAAACTCTCGCGAGCGGGAAATCGCGGAAATTTCCGCAGGCATCAAGGGACTTGCCAAGGAGCTGAACATTCCGATCGTGATTCTCGCCCAGCTCAATCGCGGACCGGAAGGCCGCACCGGCAAAAGTCTTGGCATGCCGCGCCTGTCGGATCTGCGGGAATCCGGTGCCATCGAGCAGGACGCCGACCTGGTCGGATTGTTATACCGCCCCGAATACTATGCGGACAGTACCGAGGACAAGGAGGCGGAAGCCGGCAAGGCGGAACTCGTGCTCGCAAAAAACCGCAACGGCCCCACCGGACATATCCCGCTCACCTTCATCGCCGATCTGATGCGCTTCGAAACCGGCCCTCCCGCCTCCGAGGCGGAGAGGTGAAAAAGCGCAGAGTGGGGAATTCCGCCATCCATCCCTACTCTGCAACACCGCCGCCACCGATCAAGGTCCGATTGCATTTATCATGCATTGAACCATGCCCGCCGGTGGGGTTGGCTGTCGGTGGGGTGGATCATATCGCACGTCTGCCATATCACCGCCACCGATCAAGGTGTGACATTTTGAGTCCTCTGCCATGCCTCACAAAATTCCGGGGTTTGGAACAACGCCCCAAGGCGTCTGATAACATCCGGCGACGTCATCATCAACCGCCGAAACCACGATGATAGCGGACCCGAAACCCGATGAGAGCGTGAAACGCGGAAAGCCGTGATCACGGCGGCGTCAAAAATGCCGAAAGCACAAACCGGCATGGCCGCAGACAAATCCAGCAAAATAGCGACGATGTCAATTTGCGAATCCCATACGATGTCAATTCGGCCCGCAACAGTTACCAAGGAGGGGCGGTCTCCGAACCGCCCGGCCTATGAAGAGTAAATGCATCGGGCAGGACATCCTGATGTCCGATCGGCCACGCCGATTGCGGAATCCGCCGCGGCCAATCTATCAGGCCAGGCGCCGGCCCCAGAATCGGCATTTCCCGCGCCACCGATCTGCGCTGGCGTTTCGGCGATCCGTCATCGCCCGCGCTGAGCCGCAAGTTTTGATGCATGGACAACCCATCACGGCCGCACCCCGATGCCTAACAGCGTCTGGAAGTTCGGGGCGGTGCTTTCCCGGTCGGCGACGAGAGTTTCGATCCGCTGGAAGCCCGCTTTTTCCAACATGGCCGCGAGGCCGCTTTCGGAGAATCCGAGCCAGCGGTCGGCGTAGAGTTCGCGGGCCTGCTCGAAATGGTGGTGGACGAGATCGAGCACGATGAGCCGGCCGCCGGGTTTGAGGATGCGGAAGGCCGCGTGGATTGCCCGTTGCGGATGTTCGGCGTGGTGCAGGGCCTGGCTGAGGATGGCCAGATCCAGCGATTGTTCATCGATCGGCGGATCCTCAATGTCGCCGAGCCGGTATTCCAAATTGGTGAGACCGTTGCGGATGGCGAGGGCCTGGCCGAATTCGACCATTTTCGGGGAAAGATCCACGGCGATGACCTTGTCGACGCGTTGTGCGAGAAGTTGTGCCAAGGTGCCTTCGCCGGCTCCGAGGTCCGCCACCACCCGGTCATTGAGCACCTTGATGAGCGCCTCGGCGAGGGCCTTCCATGAACGGCCGGGGACGTAATCCTTGCCGAAGCGGCCGGCCAACTCGTCGAAATAGGCGCGCGCATTGTTCCGGCGTTTTTCCAGCAGATGCGAGAGCGCCGCCATGTCTGTGGGGACTTCGGGCACTTCCTGGGCGGCCAAGCGGGCGACTTCCATGAGATCCGGTGCCGCAACGCAGGAATACATGTTGTTTTTCCCACTGCGTTCATCGGTCACCAACCCCGCCGTCTTGAGTTGCGAGAGCTGGGTGGAAATCCGACTCTGGCCCATGCCCAGGATCTCCTGCAGCTCCGCCACCGACAACGCCTCACTGCCCACCAACATCAAAATCCGCAGGCGGGTAGGGTCGGAAAGTAATTTCAGTGATTTTAGCATTGACGCCATGGCGGGCCGGTTATATCTACGCATCACGATTTGACGATACGAAAAATCAAAAACACATGAGCACCTACATTTTTTCATCCGAGTCCGTGGGCGAAGGCCATCCTGACAAGGTTTGCGACACGATTTCCGACGCCATTCTAGACGCCTGCCTGGCGGTCGATCCGAAGAGCCGCGTGGCTTGCGAAACCTTCGTGAAAAGCAACATGGTCGTCGTCGGCGGTGAGATCACCATCCCGAAAATCGGCCGCAAGCCGATCGGCGCGGTCATCAACATCGAACAAATCATCCGTGAAGCGGTGCGCGGCATCGGCTACGTCAACGACGACGATGTCTTCCATGCCGACAGGATTTTCATCAACAACTATCTAACCACCCAGTCGCCGGACATCGCCCAAGGCGTGGACGCGACCAGGGCGGAAGGCAAAAAGCACGCCGAGCAGGGAGCGGGTGACCAAGGCATCATGTTCGGATATGCCTGTGATGAGACGCCCGAGTTGATGCCTGCGCCGATCATGTTCGCGCATCGCCTCGGGCGCGAACTGACCCGCATCCGCAAGGCCGGCAAACTCGCCAAGTGGCTGCGCCCGGATGCGAAAAGCCAGGTGGCCGTGGAATATGTCAATGGCAAGCCGACCCGCATCGTCAACGTGGTTGTTTCCACCCAGCACGCGGCCGATGTATCCCATGCCACGATCGAGAAATTCTGCATTGAGCAGGTGATCAAGAAGGTGCTGCCGAAAGCCATGCTCACCAAGGACACCGTCTATCTGATCAATCCGACCGGGAAATTCGTGGTAGGCGGGCCGCAAGGGGACTCCGGCCTAACAGGGCGCAAGATCATCGTCGATACCTACGGTGGCACGGGCCGTCACGGCGGCGGCGCGTTTTCCGGCAAGGACCCGTCGAAAGTCGATCGTTCGGCCGCCTACATGGGCCGCTGGGTGGCCAAGAATGTCGTGGCTGCGGGCCTAGCCACCCGCTGCGAAGTGCAATTCGCCTATGCCATCGGCCATCCGGATCCGCTGAGCGTTCATGTTGATACTTTCGGCACCGGCACCGCGAGTGATGAGAAGATTCTAGCAGGCATCCTCAAGGTGTTTTCCTTCAAGCCCGCCGACATCATCAAACAACTCAACCTGCTGCGTCCGATCTACTCGAAGACCACCAATTACGGCCATTTCGGCAAAGCCGACGCCGACCTCACCTGGGAAACCACGGCCAAGGTGCCAGCACTCAGGAAAGCGGTTAGATAAAAGACGCAAGACTTCAAGACGCAAGACGCAAGATAAAGAAAAGAAGATATCGCCATGCCATTACACCACTTTGAAGATTTAGAAGTCTGGAAGCGAAGTGCTAGGCTGGCGGTTTCCATTCTTGAACTGATTGATCCCGTTAAGCTATACGCCTTACGGGATCAGATGGCTCGCTGTTGCATTTCTGTTCCTTCAAACATTGCCGAAGGAGCCGAGCGTGAAAGTGATCGCGAGTTCCGGCGTTTCCTAGCCATTGCCAAGGGCTCAGCGGGCGAACTCCGCACCCAACTCTATATCGGAATCAAAGCTGGCATCTTCAGTACCGAGGCCGCTACACCTCTGATTCAGGAAGCCAAGGAAATTGCATCCATGATCGAAGGTCTTCGCAAGCGACTGGGCGGAGAAGGCATCATCAACACGCTGCTATCATTCTTCTTCTAATTCTTCTCTTGCGTCTTGTGTCTTCAAGTCTTCTGTCTTCTGTCTTCAAGTCTTGCGTCTTTTTCCAACTTCACATTCCAACCACCACCATTATGACCGACTACAAAGTTAGAGACCTCTCGCTGGCCGGATTCGGCCGCAAGGAAATTGAAATCGCCGAACATGAAATGCCCGGCTTGATGGCCACCCGCGCCAAGTACGGCCCTGAGCAGCCGCTGTCAGGGGTGCGCATCATGGGATCGCTGCACATGACGATCCAGACCGCGGTGCTCATCGAGACGCTGGTCGCACTCGGCGCGCAAGTTCGCTGGGTTTCCTGCAACATTTTCTCGACCCAGGATCACGCCGCCGCCGCGATTGCCGCCGCCGGCGTGCCGGTTTTCGCCTGGAAGGGTGAAACCCTCGAGGAATACTGGTGGTGCACCTGGCAGGCGCTGGTCAATCCGTCCGGCCTCGGCCCGCAACTCATCGTCGATGACGGTGGTGACGCCACGCTGCTCATCCACAAGGGATACGAAATGGAGAACGGTTCCACCTGGATTCACACCGCATCCGGCAACCATGAGGAGCAAGTCATCAAGGACCTGCTCAAGGAGATCCAGGCCAAACAACCCGGGATTTTCCACGAGATCGTCAAGGACTGGAAGGGTGTGAGCGAGGAAACGACCACCGGGGTGCACCGTCTCTATCAGATGGCCAAAGCCGGCACGCTGCTCGTTCCCGCCATCAACGTGAATGATTCGGTCACCAAGTCGAAGTTCGACAACCTCTATGGGTGCCGCGAGTCGCTGGTGGATGGCATCAAGCGTGCCACCGACGTGATGATTTCCGGCAAGGTCGGCGTGGTCTGCGGTTATGGTGATGTCGGCAAAGGCTGTGCCCACGCGTTGCGCAGCCAGGGTGCGCAGGTTGTGGTGACCGAAGTGGATCCGATATGCGCACTACAGGCGGCGATGGAAGGATTCCGCGTGTTGCCCGTGGAAGACACGCTTGGCTGGGGTGATATCTATGTCACCGCCACCGGCAACAGGGACATCATCCGCCTTGAACACATGGCAAAAATGAAGGATCAGGCGATTGTCTGCAACATCGGCCACTTCGACAACGAGATCCAGATCGACAAGCTCAACAACGCGCCTGGTGTTGTTAGAACCAACATCAAGCCGCAGGTGGACAAATATACATTTCCAACCGGCAACAGTCTATATATGCTTGCGGAGGGCCGGTTAGTGAACCTCGGTTGCGCCACAGGCCACCCGAGTTTCGTGATGTCCAACAGCTTCACCAACCAGACGCTCGCCCAGATCGATCTCTGGAAGAACAGGGATGTCTATCAGGCGGGCGATGTCAAAGTCCTGCCGAAGTTCCTCGACGAGGAGGTCGCCCGGCTCCATCTTGCCAAGATCGGCGTGAAACTCACTAGTCTCACCCCCGAGCAAGCCGACTACATCGGCGTGCCGGTGGAGGGTCCCTACAAGACCGATCATTACCGGTATTGAGGTTGGGGCGTGTTTTGGTCATTGCAAATCCATGTCTTCGATGCGAGGTTGATCTGAGCCAAGCACGCATGGCATGAGTGATTCGGATAATGTAAGAATCGTTTACAACATCACCCGCAATAACGGGGAACGGATGTGCTTTGGCATTGAACTGGATCCGGACACCCTGGAAATCGTGCCGAATCGACGGGACGAGGGCAGGGAGTGGACGCAACTCGGCAACTGCAGGTGCCAATGCTGCACGCTTGACCCTGAGGTCCACGGGCACTGCCCCATAGCCGCCAACATGGGAGATCTGATGGATTTCCTCAGGGACGCCGAATCCTACGAGGTGGTCACGGTCGAGGTCGTGACCCGCGAACGCACCACCGTCAAAAAGACCCAACTCCAAGCGGTCGCGGCTTCCCTCATGGGCATCATCATGGTTGCGAGCGGTTGTCCGGTTCTGAGCAAGTTGCGACCGATGGTCGAGTTTCATCTGCCCTTCGCCACATGGCGCGAGACGACCTATCGCACGGTCACCATGTATTTGTTCGCCCAGTTTTTCATCTACAGGAAAGGTGGCCGGCCGGACTGGGACCTGAAGCATCTGGTCAAACTGTTTGATGATATCAAGGTCGTCAACGTCTCGTTCTGCCGCAGACTCGACACGGTGCGCACCAACGACGCGAGCGTGAACTCCGTCAACGTGCTGTCGTCGTTCGGAATGCTCACCCAAATGGTGCTTGAACTAAACGACTTGCAGCACTGGGAAAAGATCTTCTCCACCTATTATCCGGACAAGTGACAAAAGTCTCGCCAGCTCGGCCGGTTTCAGCTTTTCTGTAACTGTGGATTCAGGTCTATCCCACCACGCCATGAAAACCACCGTCAGTATCTTTTGCAATATCCAACTTGCTCAAAGGCGCGTGCTGTTTATTGCGAGGTCGGCATCGATGGCTGCGAGCATGTCGAGTTCCGGGCGGAATTCGGCGGCGTGATAGGAACTGCGCACCAGCGGCCCGCTGGCGACGTGGCGGAAACCTTTCTCAAGGGCGATTTTTTTGTATTCGTCGAACGCTTCCGGCGTGATGTATTCGATGACCGGCAGGTGCTTTGGGGTCGGGCGGAGGTATTGTCCGAGGGTGAGCACGGTGACGTCGTGAGTGCGCAGGTCGTCGAAGGCCTGCAACACTTCCTCGCGACGCTCGCCGAGACCTAACATGATTCCGCTCTTGGTGGCGACATGGCCATCGGCCATCGCCTTGGCCTTCCTGAGCACTGTCAGGCTGCGCTGGTATTGTGCGCGGGAACGCACCAGCGGTGTCAGGCGCGCGACGGTTTCCAGGTTGTGGTTGAAGATATGCGGGCGGGCGTCCATCACCAGTTGCAACGCCCAATCGCGATCATTGAAATCAGGCACCAACACCTCGATGATGGTGGTGGGATTGGCCGTGCGGATGGCTTCGATGGTTTGCTTGAAATGACCGGCACCGCCATCCTGGAGATCGTCGCGGGCGACTGCGGTGATGACCACATGGCGGAGATTCATGCGGCGGGTGGCCTCGGCGACGCGCAGCGGTTCTTCGGCATCCAACGGGTCTGGTTTGGCGGTTTTGATGGCGCAAAACCCACAGGCGCGGGTGCATTTTTCCCCGGCGATCATGAAGGTGGCGGTGCGTTGGCTCCAACATTCCCAGCGGTTGGGACACTGCGCCTCCTCGCAGACAGTGACGAGTTTCAGATCGTTGACGAGCGTCCTGGTGGAGCGGAATTCCGGATTGTCAGGCAATCTGATTTTGAGCCATGCGGGTTTCCGGCTCTGGTGCAACGAGGGATCCATTACGGACAGGCTGTTAGGTCAGTCGCAATGAAAGACCTCCTCCATGGAGGCCCACCATTCATCGGGGCGGCGGTTGTCGCAGGGTCTCTGGCAGGGCATGCAGACGGCCCACCAGCGCTGGGTCGCGGGATCGGCGGCCATCTCCGCCATGTCGGCGGCGAAGTTTTGGCCGGTGTATTCGAAGTAGCTGAAGAGATAGTGTTGGCCGTCGTCGAGTTGGCGCAGATAGATCGAGTAGTTGTGGATGTGGCACTTGCGGATTCTGTCCAGAACATCCGGCCACACGGCGCTGTGGAGATCTTTGTATTCCTCGATTTTGTCGGGATTCAAGCCGATGACGGATCCGTAGCGTTTCATGATGGAGGGTGCGGGTGGGTGATGAAGAGTGGCATTGCGGGGGGCGTTTGCAAACACGGATTGCGGTGACATTTCAGACCAGTTTGCGGCGGGCGATATTCCGCAGGATCAGCGGATGCGCGAGGTTGGCGACGATGATGGCACCCACCCCGATGAAAAACCCCGGGTGTAGCTGGCGGTGCTCGCCGAACAGCACCACCGCCGCGAGAATGCCGTAAACCGGCTCGAAGTTGATGGCGAGGTTCGTGGTATAGGCGCTGAGACACCGCAGGAGATGGATGTGAAACGCATGCGCGAAAACCGTGCAGGCCCACGCCAAGGCCAACAACCAGAGCCAGTCCAGCCCTTGGAACTGGAACAACCGGACGTAGGCGCCGGGTCCATCGAGCCACGGCAAACAGGCCAGACAGATCAAACATGCGCCGACCATTTCCCAAGTCACCATGACCAGCGCATTCATCCGTTGCTGATTGACGAGCCAACGGTTGAGCACCGGGAAAACCGCAGCCAGCAGGGCACCCAGCAATGCGACTGCCAACCCCGCGAGACGCCCGCGCTCGAACCCGCCGACCAGCAGGATACCTAACAGCACCAGCACGCCGAGCGCCACCTCCAGCGGGCGGATCCTCCGGCGTTCGAACAGCGGCTCGGAAAACGCGGTGAAAAACGAGGTGGTTGCCATTCCTGCCAGACAGATGGAGATGTTCGCCAACTTGATCGCGCCGAAAAAGCACATCCAATGCACGCCGACGATGCACCCCACGCCGATCAACTGCAGGATGCGGCCCGGCGGAGGCAATAGATCACGCCGCATCACCACCGCCACGAAAAACGCGCCACCCACCGCAGCCAGCAATGACCGCCAGGCCACCAGCGCCGGCGCACTCAGCGTGATGAGATGCCCGAAGATTGCCGTGGTGGCAAACAAGGCCACTAACAAGTGCAACTGGAGATAGAGCAAGCGGGGCATGGGCGGTGTCGTGCGACGGTCATATCACCGTGCCATACCGCGAGCAGGGCCGTGACTTGGGGTTTGACTTGAGGTGTATTGCGATTCGAAACGAGTCATGGGGAAGAAGTTTAAGAGTTTGAAAGTCTAACGGTCTCAAGGTCGGGAGAGCAGGTGGACGCGGAGCTTGGAGACGCGGGCGATGGCAAGGTAGTCGGCATCGAAGGTGATGAGTTCCGCGTTGTGGTGGATGCTGAGGGCGGCGATGATGAGGTCGAGCGAACCGGCGTTGAACCCGGCTGCCCGGCATTGTTGACCGAGGCGGGTGGCATCGCGCCAAAGAGTGTCGGGAGTTGGAAGGAGTGGCAGGGTTTCGAACTGGGCTTTGATCCATTTTTGTTCCTGCGGGGTTGCGTGGCGGAGGACTTCAAAGGCGATGGGTTCGCAGAGGCAGGCAAGCGGATCGAGGATCCACGGTTGGATCAGGGTTTTGAGAGCAAGCGGCGACTTGCTGCGGGTGAAGTCCACCCAAAGCGAGGATTCGATCAATCGCGCCATGGTTCGGAGAGGGTTTGGGATTGGGAGCGATCAGCCGCTTTGGCGGCCTCGAAGGTTTTCAACTCGGCCGACCATTGGCCGGTGAGAAACCTTCCCGCGATTGTAGCGCGGCGCTGCGCTTGCAAGGTATCCGCAAGCAACCTGCGAATGGCAGGGCCTTTCTTCGAAATTCCGGTGATCTCACAGATCTCAACGAGTTCGGTTTCGGGCAGATCGACGGTGATTTTCATAGACCTAATGTGCGGTAATCGGACTTTTTGTCAAGCGATGTCAGATTTTTCTGAATAAATTCCATGATTTCGGGCAGGCCGACCGACCACGGTCAAAACTTCCACCATGACAAAATGGTGGAATTATAAGCACCCGTCAGTCACAGACCGCCGCTACATTTTTCAACATTCGCCGGCGATGAGATCACGCAACGACTGGCGTTGGCGCACGACGCATGCGGTTGCGCCATCGACCAGCACCTCGGCGGGCAGCGGCCGCGAGTTGTAATTGGATGCCATGGCGAATCCATAGGCACCCGCCGACATCAGCGCGATATAGTCGCCCGGTTTGAAGTCCGGCAGTTCGCGGTTCTGGCAGAAGAAGTCGCCGCTCTCACAGATCGGGCCGACCACATCCATGACGATTCTCGCATCCGTTGCAGGTTGCAGGAGGGGTACGATTTCATGATGCCCTTCGTAGAGCGCGGGGCGGATCAGATCGTTCATTCCGGCATCGACGATGCGGAAGGTTTTGGCCGCGCCTTGTTTCGCGTAGAGACAGCGGGTGAGCAGGACGCCGGCATTGCCCACAATGAAGCGGCCTGGCTCCACCAGGATTTTCAACCCGAGATCCTTGAGTCGCGGCACGAGTTCCGCACCGTATTGCTCGATGGTCAGCGGGCGCTCGGGCTCCGCTTGGTTTTCCCACCAGTGCGCACTGCCGGATGCGAGCGCCTCCTTGTAGATGATACCGATACCGCCGCCGATCGACCAGAACTCGATGCCGTGACATTCCTTGAGTTGTCGGGCGAGTGGCGCGACTTTGTCCACCGCCTCGATGAAGGGCGCGATGGAGGTGAGCTGCGAACCGATATGCATCTGCAAGCCGCGCAATCGGATGTTGGGAAGCTCTTTGGACGCACGAGCGTAGAGTCCGGCGATGTCCGTGATATCGACGCCGAACTTGTTCTCCGACTTTCCGGTGGAGATATACTTATGGGTTTTGGCATCGACGTTCGGGTTCACCCGCACCGCGACGGGTGCGATCACCGCGAGTTCGCCGGCCACTTCGTTGATGTAGCGCAGTTCCTCCTCGCTCTCGACATTGAACGAGTAGATCCCCTGTTCGAGGGCATAAACGATCTCGCGGCGAGTCTTGCCGACACCGGCGAACGTGCAATGCGCAGGATCACCACCAGCCTGGATCACCCGGAAAAGCTCACCACCCGAAACAATGTCGAAGCCGGCACCCTCGACGGCCAACAGGCGCAAAACCGCTAGATTCGAATTCGCCTTGACCGCGTAGGCGACCTCGTGATCCACCCCGGCCAGCGCGGTGTCGAGGCGGCGGTAATGATCGAGAATCGTCGCCGCCGAATATACATACAGCGGCGTGCCATACTCGCCGGCAAGCGCCGCCAATTCGACGTCCTCGCAATAAAGTGATCCGTTCCTGTAGGAAAATCCATGCATCGCGCGGGAAATATAAGTGCTGGAGGCGCCCAGGTAAAGCGCCGAAGCACGCTGGCACATTGCAGGCGTCTGGCGGAAATGGCGTCGACGCGGCGAAAATCAATTCGATTTCCGCCCGGAGACGCCCAATGTTGCTTTGGAAATGACCTTGGCGGTTTCCTTGGGCCGCAATGTGCGCACTGCCTTGCCCGCCTGCCACATCTCGGAATTGCCGATTTGGTCGAGTTCCTTGGTGAGCTGCTTTTGGTAATCCGGTTTGCCGCAGGAGTTCAACACGCGCGAACATTCCTTGCCGGACTTGACCCGCTGATAGAGATCCTTGAACACCGGCAGCACGGCTTTCTTGAACTTCGGCTTCCAATCCAACGCGCCGCGCTGGGCCGTGGCCGAGCAATTGGCATACATCCAATCCATGCCGTTTTCATCCACCAGGCGGATCAGGCTCTGGGTGAGTTCCTCGACGGTTTCATTGAACGCCTCGCTGGGCGAATGCCCGTTAGAGCGCAGCACGTCGTATTGTGCTTCCATGATTCCTGCCAACGCACCCATCAGCACACCGCGCTCGCCGGTTAGATCGCTGAAGACCTCGTGCTCGAACGTCGTTGGGAACAAATAGCCCGAGCCGATGCCGATGCCCACCGCCAAACAACGGTCCTTGGCCCGGCCGGTGGCGTCTTGAAACACGGCGAAACTCGAGTTGATGCCTGCCCCGGAAAGGAAATTGCGGCGCACCGAGGTGCCCGAGCCTTTCGGAGCCACCAAGATGACATCCACATCCGCCGGCGGGATGACTTTGGTCAGGGTGTGGTAGGCAATGGAAAAGCCATGCGAGAAATACAGGGCATCGCCAGCCTTGAGGTTGCGTTTGACCGCCGGCCAGATTGACCGCTGGGCGGCGTCCGAGACCAGCATTTGGATGATGGTGCCGCGCTTCACGGCCTCCTCGATGTCGAACAAGGTCTTGCCCGGAACCCAGCCGTCCTTGCAGGCGCGGTTCCAGTCTTTCGCGAATTGTTTGGCTTGGCCGATGATGACCTTGAAGCCGTTGTCCCGCAGGTTCAGGGCTTGGGCCGGCCCTTGCACGCCGTAGCCGATGATGGCAATCGTTTCGTTCTTGAGCACTTTGCGTGCCCGCGACATCGGAAACTCCTTGCGCGTGATGACTTCTTCCTTCGTTCCGCCAAAATCAATGATTGCCATGTTGTTGTTGTTTTGTAGCTGCTGTGGCAGCCCCGTCATGGGACTGCGCGTGGGCGGAAATTAGCCGCGGCACCCGGACCTGCGCAAGTGAAAAAAAATCCGCCGCCGCGGGTTTAGCCGAGCGCTTGCCGGATCTCGCCAAACACCGCATCGATATCCTGCTGCCCGTCTATCAGGACCACGGTACCGGCGGTTTTGCCGTAATGAGCGATGATGGGCTTGGTCTGTGCGTGATAATCCGCCAGACGCTGCCGGACTTTCTCCGGTTTGTCATCATCCCGCTGCACCAGTTTTTCCCCGGTCACATCATCGAATGCTTCTATCAGGGTGCCGTCCGGATGATACGCGGCGTTTTTGGGTTTCGGAGATGTGTAAACATTATAGGTTGTTCCATTGGACGCCATGTATCTGCCGGAAATACGCATGATACAAACCTCATCGGGCACATCCACCACCACCACTTTGCCGATGCGGGTGATTTGGTCCAATGCTTCCGCCTGTGGCTGGGTCCGCGGAAATCCATCAAGAATAAATCCCGGCGCACAATCCGCCTGGCTCAGGCGATCACGAATGAGCTGGATGACCAATGCATCGGGGACCAACTTGCCATGATTGGTGTACTCCACCACCTGCTTGCCCAGTGCCGTGCCGTTTTTAATATTGTCACGGAAAATATCCCCGGTCGAAATATGAGGTATCTTATACAAGTCCGCGATTTTTTTCGCCTGGGTGCCTTTGCCCGACGCCTGCGGGCCAACAATTAATAGATTCATTTGCGGGATCATGTGCCGGGGTGATTCAATTTGGTTCGGTGCGTGGTGATGGGTGGGCCGTTCGCCCTCACGAGGATGGCTGCCAAAGGCGGACAGGAATGCCTGCCTTACGGCTGAGGGATGCGACCGCGCGACGCTAGGTGCCAGCCTGAGGTGCTGTCAAGGCCGGGGTTTGAGCCCGTGCTTGGTATTGATAGAGCGCCACCAGCGCGGCGCCGATGGCCTGCGACAAGTCGCCGAGCACGGCCGGGACGATTTGCAGGGTGTGGCGTTGCGCGGGCCAGAGATAAGGCATGGCGGCTTCGCGGATGAGCCGCAGATAACGCTCGCGGAATTCCGTGGTGGTTCCCTCGTGATCCATCAGACCGCCGCCGATGATGACAATGCCGGGATCGAGCGCCATCACCAGATTCGCCACATGCAGGCCCATCACGCGCGCCTGGAAATCAAAAATCTCCAGTGCCAGCGCGTCACCTTTTTGCGCGAGGCCGCGGAGTAAAAGCGCATTTTCCCGCACCGGCAAAGCGGACATGGCGAGTTCGTGCGCGGGATAGCGCGACAGTTTTTCCGTTAGCAGATACGGCAAACCGGAAAGGGTGGTGTAGGCTTCCACGCAGCCCCAATCACGACCGCAACCGCAGGGCAGGGGATGGCCGGTGACGCCTAACAAGTGCAATGGCACGGGCATGTGGCCGGCTTCCATGCCCGCCAAGGTGTCGCCGTCGAGTGACAGTCCGTCGGCACCGATGAACGCCGCGCCGAGACCGGAGCCGGGCATGAGCATCAGCACCGACGCGCGGGTGTTGCCGCGGGCGAGACGCGCCTCGGCCACGCCGCCGTAATTGCCGTCATTGCCGACGACGAGCGGCACCGGGCGGCCGACTTGTTGGGCCAGTGCCGCACTGTAATCCCGATGCACATCCCAGCCGCAAAAGCTTGCGGGCAGGTTCGGGGATTTGCCGAACACGCCGTAGCGTTCGTATGGGCCGGGAATCGCCAGGCCCACGCCGTGGACTTGCGACCACTGCATCTGGTTCCGCGCCAGAAATTCCGTGATGCCATCAATCCAACCGCTGACGACGGCGTCGCGTCCATGCTGCGCATTCGTTGGTCGCTGGAGCAGCTTGGTGGAGATGGCTTCGCCGTTTTCCCCGACCGCCGCACTTTTGGAGGTGGTTGCGCCGCTGTCCGTGCCAATGAAGATTTTAGAACTCATGGTGGTGAGGGTTCATTGAGGAGAGACGCCCCAATGGCAAGAATTTTTCGGTGTTTGCCGGTATTTTTGCCAGCATTCCCCGGATGGGCATGCGCGTCCACTTGAGGGAAATGATGGAACCACAGCCATCCCGGCAGTGATGAAATGTCGCGGAACCAAGCCCCAATCAGCATCCGCGATGCCACCGCCATGTCCCTGTGGATCATCCCATCGATCATCCTTGCCGCCTGGCACGATTTTGTTACAGTGATCCCATGAATCCGTTGCAGCGGGGGAAAGGACCGTCGGCGCTACCGTGCCGTTGCTGGCTCAAGAACCTGATGCTGCTGGTCGGCGTCGGATTGTTGAACCACTGCGCCACACAGCAGCCAGTCACGCTGCCAGCAGGCACCCACTGGCGGGATGTCGCCAAAGTGGCGGGGCAGCCAACGGTGACGTTCTCCTATCGAATCAACGGTAGGAAGGTCGATCTGGTCACCTTCGACAAGGCGTCATCCCCGGTGGTATTCGAGGATTCCCGCTTGGTTGCGGTGGTAGCACCGACAGCCATGAGCGAGTGGCACAAGCGGGTGACGCAGTGCCTGCAGCCAGGCAAAATGCCCTTCGAAACTGGAGTGGGGCCGCTCCATTCATGGGTGACCGAGCAACGCCAGCGGCAGCAACCGCACGCGGTCGCCGAGCCGCTTGATGCCGGAGATGTCGGCGAGGCTGCGGTTGCTGCTGTGATCCTGGCACCCATCTCGCCGATTCTCCTCTCGGCGGGGGTGGTCGGGGCCTCCGTACACGCCATGACCGTCAATAACCGGCGACGCGCGCAGGTGGTGAATGAGGCATTGCTCAACGCGGGAGCTTCCTATCGCGGTTTCCTGACCCAATTCGCCAAGCCGGATCTGGAGATCTCCAAAGGTTCTTATCGAGTCAGTGAGTATTACGCCACGCCGGGGGCGTTTTTGACGGGCTTGGATTTCTATTATGATGTGGGAACCCAGAATGGAAATGTGCAGTGGGTCGCCTACGAAACGGTTCCGGTTCGACATCACACCTACCTCTACTGGAAGGCCCATCACCCGCCCTGACCAATACCGTTCAATTAAGCAGGAAGAGAAGAGGGTTTTAACCGCAGATGAACGCAGATAGACGCAGATGAAGAGAGATTTTTGATTTTATCTGTGTTCATCTGCGTCCATCTGCGGTTCGAATTTCTTAATTGAACGGTATTGCCCGCCCTGACCGCTGATGCCGTTTTGTGCGTTCAAGTGACGCTTCGGAAGTCTAACAGTCGTGCTTGCGCAACGTGGCGGCGTAGAAGCCATCGACGCCGGTGGCGGCGGGTGAGATCGTGCGTTCTTCCACGAGGGTGAAGCCGCCATTTTCCAACAACGAAGAGACTGCCGCGCGGTTTTCCGAGGGCAGGATCGAGCAGGTGGCATAGACGAGGCGGCCGCCGGGTTTGAGCATCGCGGGGTAGGTGGCTAACAATTCTTTCTGGATGGCGCGCACGCGCTCGAGTTGGGCGGGTTTGAGCCGCCATTTGAGGTCGGGTTGGCGTTTCAAGGTGCCTAGCCCGGAGCAGGGGGCATCGATGAGCAGGCGGTCGGCGATGTTGGAAAAATCCGCCGGGGTGGTGGCGACGATCAGCTTGGATTTCAAGCAGGTGGCACCGGCGCGTTTCGCGCGGCGGTCGAGTTCGGAGAGTTTTTTGGCGTCCACATCCATGGCGTATACGCGACCCGTGTTGCCCATCAGCGCGGCGAGGTGGAGCGCCTTGCCACCTGCTCCGGAGCAGGCATCGATGATGCGTTCACCCGCCTGCGGATCGACCAGCGGGGCGATGAGTTGCGAGCCGGCATCCTGGATTTCCACCCGGCCGTCGGTGCGCAGCGGTTTCGGCAGCGCCTTGCCGGGGGCAAGGACCAGGGCGTCGGGCAAGCCGGGGACTTCGGTGGCTTCGACGTTGCAGGATGCCAGCCACTCGATCGCCTTGGTGCGGGTGGTCTGGAGCGTGTTGACGCGCAGGAAAACGGCGGCCCGCTGGTTGAGCGCGGAGATTTGGGCATCCCATGCGTCGCCCAATTCGCCAACACCTAACTGATCCAACCAATCCGGGATCGACTCGCGGATGGCCCGCGGTTGCGCGGCGAGATCAGCCTCGCGGGCTTGCATTTCCGCAGCCTGTAATCCTTTGAACGTCCACCATGCGGGGATTTCGTAGCCCATGCGCACCCACTGGGCGGCGCACATCGCGTTGGCCTCCTCGCTGTCGGCCAGAAACCCGAGCGCGCGCCGCCAGCGCACGACTTCGAACACCGTTTCGGCGATGAAACTGCGGTCGCGCTTGCCCCATTTCGGGTTTTCCTCGAAGGCGGCGGCCAACGCGTGATCGAGCACCCGGTGCTCCTTGAACACGGATTTGGTGATGTCGGCGGCGGCTTCGGCGAGGATGCGGTGCATTTTCATGAACCACCACCTTCTTTGAAAACGGGCAACGTGGCAAACGAAACAGGATGAATCGACGTGCATCAGGGGGAGAAAGCCGTTGCAGGGTTGTCTCCGTGAGCCGACAGGGGGGGACACCATGCGTCAGGCCGCACCGTGATCCTGAGCGCGGCACCTTCACCGTGTGTCTGCCAGGCCTCGGATCACCCGTGACCAGAGCACCTTGAGGTAGCGGGATTCCGGGTAGTTGGAAAGCGTCGGGTGGTCGGGGCCGGCACCGGTGCGGTCGAAGGTCTGGAGGCGTATGTTCCGGCGGTGGGCACTGGTGATGACGATGCGTTCGAACTCGCCCGCGCCTAACTGACCGGAACACGAGCAGGTGACAAACAACCCGTCCGGGGCGACGAGTTGCAGCGCGAGTTTATTGAGGTCGGCGTATTTGGCGGTGCCGATTTCGTCGTCGCGGCCGTGGATGAACTTCGGCGGATCGGCGATGACGAGGTCCCATGTGCGGCCGTTTTCGATCATGGTGCGCGCCCACGTGAAAGCGTCGGCGTGGGTGAATTTGACTTTCGCCGAGTTTGTGTTGGAGTTGCGTTTGGCCATGGCGATGGCGGTTTCATCGAGGTCCACGCCGGTGACATCCGCGGCACCGGCCAGCGCGGCGCTGATCGCGAAGCCGCCCGTATAACAACACAGATCGAGCACCGTGCGGCCTGCCGCAAGCATGCCGGATTTTTTCCGGTTATCGCGTTGATCGCAGAAAAACCCGGTTTTGTGACCGTCGCTGAAATCGACTTCATAGCGGACGCCGTGTTCGCGGATGCGCACCGAACGCACGGCATCGGACACCACGCCGCCGGTGCGCGGGATGCCTTCGATGCGGGCGAGTTCCGGGTCCACGCTTGCCACCACGCGCTTGGTATCGAAACACTCGTGGAGCAGTGGCAGCCATTTGGGCAGGCGTTGCCAGGCTGCTAGATTGGTGATTTCCACCGACAGCACGTCGGCGAACTTGTCGGCCACCATGCCGGGCAGGAAATCGGCATCGCCGTGGACCGCGCGGTAACTGTTGGTTACGGCATCGAGTTGGAGGATCTCGCGGCGGAAATTGGCGGCGCGGCGGATGGCAATTTCAAAAAACGATTCGTCCAGGTCTTCCAACGAATGGCTGACAACGCGCAGCGGCATGCGGGATTTCGGATTCCAGAGGCCCCAGCCGAACGGGGTGCCTTCCTTGCCGAGCACTTGGACCAAGGCCCCGGGCGTGGCATCGCGCGAGACCTCGCCGATCATCTTGGGCCAGATCGACGGGTGGAAGGTTTGGTATTTGATTTGGACACTCGGCATGGCGCAACAGAATGATGAAATGATGGACAACTCAAGGACGGAAACCACCCACCCATGTCGTTCCCCATCCTCGTTGCTGCGGTTCTCGTTGCCGCCACGCTGCTCATGCATGCCACCGACCTCGCCGTGCTTTGCGGTTCTTTCTCCTTCGAGAGCTGTATTTCATCCATCATTATGTCGCCACCGGAGATTGATCACCACCAAGGCACACACAATCGCGGATGGCACCCGCCCTTTAGCTACAAAGTTTCGATTTTATTAGCCCGCATTGATGGCGGTGCCATCGTGCGAATATGAAGATGTGGCCGTCACGGACTTGCCAAGGTCCGCTTCGCTCGCTACAGTTGGGACCTACGAGATCATATACTGGTTCAACCCGTTCGAGCCCCGCGCGACCACGAGTTGGGCAGTCTCGTTTCTCATCGGCGTCACGCGTCAGCACGGTCTCCACCGCATGCTCACATTCACGCACCAAAGCCCGTATTGGCCAAGCCTCGGTCGCGCCTAGCCTGCTCCGTCAAGCGCCGGCGCCGGGACGTGCGGCGGCCCTTGGTATGACGACCGTAAAAGGCTGCGCGTTTCCGACCGCTATCTCTCCGTCTGATGCCGCGGCGGGGTTGCTCTTTCCATTGGGAAGCAGGGCGAACACGCCGGAGACGCCATTGACTTCGGCGCTCAGATGAGCCGTCGGGAAGACTGCCATAACAATCAAAAATACGAATCATTCGTATCCATAAATATTCCGTGTATCCGAGAAATCACATCACCTTGAGGAAGGCATATCTGTTTGATTTGCAATTCCTGAAAAAACAGCCCACCTGAAATTCCGGAAATTAAAACCAAAGTCCCAGCCGTCTGATAATCAGCGTGTTGCGTGATCAATTATCAGAATTAGCTTGACCTCCCCGCAAATGTATCCACCGTCCTCACGGAGAACAACACTGTTAGCGGAGATCAACACGATGAAAGCATTTCTAGCTACGGTAGCGGTATTCGTCTGGGGTCTCGTGGCTCTTCTTCTGATCGCTCCTTATGGAGATGGTTTCATCGCCTACGCACGCTATTGCACTCCAATCGCTGTCTGTGGTTTAGGTTGGGCATGGTACTCGTTGGCCGAGGAGAACCGTATCATTGGGCAATCCCTGCCAAGCATTTTAATAGGCATTGGCTCTGTTGTTGGCTTGATTCTTATGACTACCGTCAGTTTTCGGAATGAGATTGCGGGAACGGCGGTTGAAGGAGCCGTCATCGACACTGAGCGATCTTCCAATCACCAATATCCCGTTGTGATTATCGCAAACGGTGGTGAAGTCGTCCGGTTGGAGGGAGTTGCAGAAGAGTTTTTTCAGACTGCCCACAAGGAAGATCGTGTCGAGAAGCGCGCCGGAGCTGTGGTGGGGCTGCTGAACGGGAAAGTCACTCCAATCCTGGAATCATCAATCCTAGACCTAATCCGACTGGGAACACGCTAAACCGCAACTGGAAAACGCAGAAGACAAATCAAGAACGCTAACAAGGCGTGGCGCACCAACCGGCCATAAGCTTTTCAATTTCATTTCAACAACCTTTCAACCGCGCCGGTGGGCGCACATCAAACGTTCGCCCATGAAAATTCAGAAATGCCGAAAACTCGTGGGATTGCTTTTTGTGCTTGGGGCATGCACGGGACTTGTCCTTTATATTATTGGCAGCCATCCAACCGCTAGGTTTGACCGTGCGGTTTCCTCAATTGCAAGCAATCCTCAGCGATGGATTGATGAACAAATAGATTTTTCTACCAGTCCTCTCGATCAGCCAATATTCGGACATCAAATTACATCAGAGGACGTCAACGCTCATGTAATGTCAGCCTATACCATTCTCAAATATCGGCTGAAGCCTTCCCCAACAACCTATTTTTTCAGGATTTGTGATTTCCCAGTTCAAGAAACAATTTGGCAGTATCCAAATTACATTGTGCGACTCTATGTGACATCCGGTATTGATTGCGATGGTGCTGCTGTGGGAGTATTTCAGGGAACTTACGAGGAGTTCCGGAAAGACCAACTCTCAGACTCAACTGATATACATGAAAGAATAAGCCAAATTCCATTTGAAGCCCCAGTGAGGTTCCTCCAAAATCGCTGATGACCAGACCGGCTGACGTCTAAGGCGAACAAGACATCCCATTGAATGACGGCGGTTTCAGTTTGTTAGAGAATAATTGTTAGATTGGCAGAGGCGGGGATTCATTTAGTCTGGTTTTACAACAAACTGACTATGAGTAACAAATACCACCGCCTCTGCGCGGGAGAACGTATCGTAATTGCCAACATGAG
>CAISTY010000165.1 GCA_903888515.1 Akkermansiaceae bacterium
CTTCGAGGTCACCACCTTGTCAGCGAGCTTCTATGGGCTGAAAGCCACGGCGCATCTGCGGTATGGCGGCAAGGTTTTCGTGCGCGGCGGCGACCAACATTACGTGGGTCAGATGGGCAGCGTTTACAATGAAGGCGCCGAGCGCAATATCGCCGCGTTTTACGCTAACATCACCGGCGGGCACTTCGAAAATGCAAACGTGCAGCGCGCCGTGGATGGCCACCTGACCTGCATTCTCGGCCGCGAGGCCGCCGCCCGCAAAACGCGACTCACGATGGAGGAGTTGTTGAAGGAGAACAAGAAACTGGAAGTCGATTTAAAGGGCTTGAAAGCATGAACCACCGCTTGACTTCATCCATTCCTGCCATAGCCTCGCGCCATGCAAACATTCCTTCGCCTTCCCTTGTGCTGTGCGATGAGTGCCGTGCTTGATCTTGCGCTCCATGCAATCCCCGCCGGTGGCGCGGAACCCACTCTTCCCTGGCAACACTAACCAACCCCCATGATACCCGCCCTCCGATCCGGCCACCGGCTCTTTCAACGGCCTTCACCCCAAAAGCCATTTTCTGGTAGTCTAGGAGGTCTTCTGATGAACATTCGACGAGTGGTCCTTCTTGCCGCATACACCGTAACAACGTGCGTTTTCTGCGCAGCGTGTTTCGACGTGGCATCATGCCAGGCGGCTGAGAATGGCGAAGCGCCGCCGGCCGGCGCGGTGTACGACTTTTTTGACTACGCCCGCTATCCGGTCGAGGGCAAGCTCCGCTCGTGGGTTGAGCTCCGCAAGGTCACGACGCCCACAGACACCGATCCGAAAACATACGCTCCGCGACGCGTGCAGTGGTGGCCGCGAAAGGGCATCGACTATACCGAACTGCGCGAGGGCATGATCGAACGCGAGTGGACCCTCTCGGCCAGTGCGCTCGATCCCGGGTATGAACCGGAACGTTTTGGAGGGCCTGAAACCAGGGATCTCGACGTGCTCGAGTTCAAATGGCACTCCGGCGAGGGCTTTCTCCGCCGTGTCCGTGGTTTCTTGACGCCGAAAGAATCCGGCGACTACACATTCAAGGTGTCCGCGAACGACGAAGGCTATATCCTCTTGAGCCCGGATGACAAGCCTGCCAATGCGCGAGTCATTTGCCATTTATCACATTGGACTGACAATGTACAGTGGGCGACTGCAAGTCAAACCTCCAGACCGCAAAGACTCGAAGCGGGCAAGACGTATTACTTCGAAATCGCGCATATCGACCGTCGATGGCGGGATTTCTGCGAGGTCCGCTGGTCGAGTGGCACCCGGCCAGAGGCCAAGTTCGCGGGCGACGAATTCTCGACCCTCGACGGCAGGAAGAGCAAGTTCGTAGAAGAGAAATGGTCCTTCCGCTACGACGAGGGCTATCCTCGCCTGCCAGACGTGCCCCGCACATTCAAGGCGCACCTGATCGGATTTTGCGGCCTGGGGAACGAACTGGGCGAACCGAACGACGGGATCGACATCGTTGCACCGGGCGTACTGCTCCGCTTTCCCGACGGGCGTCGTCGTGTGTTTCATCGGTGGATGCTCTGTAAGGAAGATCAACGATTTGTCATGGACCTTTTCGTCAAGGAGATGGCCCGCATTCGCAAAACGCTCGATCAGAGCGAATATAAAGGAGGCGATGAGGTGCCGGCCGAAGGACGCGTGCTGTATACGTCACCACACTTCGTCTTCATCTACGCCGCCCATCCGAAGGACGAAGACCCGGCTCGCAGGGCGCAGCGGGACAAGTTCTACCGTTCCGCGGTCGCGGGGGCCGAGTACTGGTACTCCTATCTGGAACACGGCGGGCACCTGATGCAGTTCTGGGAGCGAGATGCAAAGAATAAACACCGAATCCGCGTCGGTGGCGGCAACGGCGGCGGCTATGGCGGCTGCACCATCGGCGGGATCACCGCGCTGCCGATCGCTCTGTTCCATGAATATAGCCACGGCATGAACATCTGGTGGTTTGGCCATCCCGAGATCTACTGCGACTTCGGCCAGGACCTCGGCACCGGAGGCACGGAGAACAAGAATATAAACAACATCCGGCGTCCCTATCGCAATGCGCTGCACTCAAAGTACCCGACGTGCTTCTTTCTGTCCGTGATGAGCGAAGATCCGAACTGGGGTTATTGCGCTCCGTTCGCGATGCCCAAAGCGGCTGCCGAGCGGCACTTTTATCAGTCCATCGCCCGGCTGGCCGAACAGCGAGGCATGTGCGCCAGGGGCGATGGCATCCGCGCCGCTGGTGACATGGTCGCCGAGTACGGCGCCCGCCTGGCCGAGCTCGACATACAGAACAAAGACGTCATCGTCCGCTCATGGTTCAGCGTGATGCGAAATCACCTTGAACCGGTCGATACGGCCAAGGGGACCTATCGCATCCCGTGGGACGAGGCTCCCGAGGCCTACGGTGTGAACATCATTCGCCTGGTCGCCGAGCCGGAGGCGAGGGAAGTTGTCGTCGACTTCCAGGGCTATCACGACCCGGATATATACAGTGACTGGCGAGCGTGCATCGTGGCGGTCGACAAGGACGGCAACACCCGCTATAGCGATTTCTGGAACAAGGGCGTCATGACCATGCCGCGACAGGAAGGAGACCGGCGATATTGGCTCACCGTGACGGCGGCGCCGACGGCGCTGCTGACCGGCCCCCACGGTCTGTTGTACACGACCAGCGGTCGCTGGGCGCAGCGCTATCCGTGGCAGGTCACGCTCGCCGGTGCCCGGCCGGATACGCCTCACCGCATGCGTTTTGATCAGGACGATTATTACGGCACGTTCGCCAGCATGACGGCGGCCAGTATCCTGCCCACGCCGGCCAACACTCCAGAGCGCCGGGCATTCCACGAGACGGTCAGGAAGGCAAAGCAGAGCGTAGAGGGCAAACTGGCCGCCACGACACATCCGTATGTGCGACAGAGCGCGTTGGCCCTCATAGGCAAGACGGACCACATACTCGAAGGAGCCAAGGGTGCCGCGCATCCGAACGGCGGCGGCTGGGTTGCCGCGACGGCTACCGTAGCCCCGGCCGCGTATGTCGGCCCGGCGGCTATGGTCTTGGACAACGCCCAGGTGCTCGAACGCGCATGTGTCGAGGAATGTGCGGTCGTTGGCGGCGATGCCAGACTCTCGGACCACGCCCGTGTTGGCGGCCAGGCGCAAATCGGCGGCAAGGCGCGCCTGTCCGGATATCAACGTGCCTGGTACAGCGTCAGTGCGCCGGAGTACGACACGGAGCTGCCGGACATTACGCCCTGCGACAACACCGACGCGGGCAAGAACGGCTTGCGTCATAACTATGCCCTCGATGACCCGTCTCGCGTGATGCTTGAGGATCGTTTTCTTTTCCAAGGCGACTACCGCCACTTCTCGCCGATGAACAATGGCTATTTGTATGGCGAGCCGACAGTGGTCATCGATGGCGAGCGCCGCGGCTATGGCTTTAATGGCGCGTCGCAATATATGGAGCTCAACTCGAGGGCGACGGACATGGGGCAAATTACGATCGACATGGCCGTGCGACCCGAGACGACCCGGGCGCAGACGCTCATCGACTGTGGTGCGGACGCTAATAACTGCATGACGCTTACACTCGGCGCAGAGGGCAAACCGGTTTTCAGAGCCACGGTCGCTGGGAAAGAAGCTGCCGGCGTCACCGGCAACGCAGCAGTGCCCGCGGGCCAGTGGACTCGCGTCCGCCTGGAGATCGACGGCGCCAACGTCGCTCTATGGATAAACGACAAGCCGGCGGCGAAAACAGCTTCATCGTTCCGCCCGGCCCACGTGTTCCCGGGCGGCGTTCAGAAACGCAACTTTGTCGCCGCGACGCGAGATGGCAAAGAGTGCTTTGCCGGAGCGATCGACTATGTAGTCATTTATAACCGGGTGCACGCCGATAAATTCGTCGACCTCCCGCCGCCGATGCTCGACGCCAGCTGCCGTCCGACCGAGCGATTTAATAAAGAGCTCGAACTGGCCAGAGAGCAGAAGTCGAACCGCTTTCGTGAAAAGCCGGACGACATCATGGCCCTGGCCATCAAAGACCAGGAACCGCAGAACTGGGCCACGGACGTACGGGCGTGGGACTGGCAGACGAAGTACGAGCTCGACGGCTCGATCAAAAAGCCGCTGGCGACACAGTGGCTCAAGCGAGTTCGCGGGGACGCGCCGATGCATATTATCGAGACAAAATAAGAATGGCATCGTGTTTCCGGAGAAGATCAACAATGCTGGCGCGGTGTACATCTACACGGGCCGTTCCCTGCACGACGAGGGCATGTAAGCGCTATTCTCGGCTGAAAGACCTCGATCCCGATGTGGATTGGCAAAGTGTTTTACTGGGACCCGGCAACCGGACGGAAGTTCGACCAAGGTGTCATCAAGGCATCCGCCAGTGACAAATCCGCCCCCGGTGTCACATTCAAAAAGAACCTGCCTTCCCCCCAGGATTGGATTCTTATTTTCGAGGCAATCAAACCATGAAATCGTTCTCTTCCTCACTTGCCGCCGCCTTGTCGGGCCAAACCCCGGTGCTCACGGCAAGGAAGCCTAGTGTAGCCCGCCAAGCAGATTGCATACTATTCGGAAATCAAACCGCTTAAAGTGTTTTCTGTAAGACGGGCATAGTCATTGGACCGGTGCTTCAGGGTTTGGCTCCGGGCAACGGAACCGCCTTGTCCGCGGTGCGCGGCAGCCAGACCTCCATGGCGTTGGGTCCGCGATGACACCAAACCTGATAGGGAATGGCGGTCAGATCAACGGGACGCGTGGCCACGGTGCCGTCTTCGCGGTGGTACGCCTCCACCGCAGTCCCTTCGAGCACGGTGATGCCGCCCAGCAACGCCGGGCGGGGCGCGGCCCGCAAGACCACCTCGTCAGTCAGCACGAGTGGTTGCACGCCTCCCGCGTTGTCGGCCCCTTCAACGCAATACACCAGCGGCCCGCGCTCCAGTGCCACCTTGCCCTTGGCAGACGACACCTTTTCGTTAGCGACCACCCGCTGCACCGGCATTGGCAAAATGAGCTCAACCCGGTCACCCGCGCGCCATGTGCGTTCGATCACGGCATAGCCCTTTGCGCGCGGCGCGTCCGTTAGCTCGCCGTTCACTTTCAGTTCCACCTTGATGTCCCCGCGATTCAGATAGGAATACAGGTCGGAAGGCAGCGGCCGGCCTTCGGCCCACCCGGGAATGCGCATGCGCAGCGCGAATTTGACAGGTTTTTCAGGATTGAGCTCTATCCGAACGGTCCCATCCCAAGGATACCCGGTTTTTTGGCACACCTTGACCGGGGTTCCCGCCAGAGTGACCTTGCCTTCACATGCCGCAAAGAGGTTGACATAGAGATCCGTTTTGCCGGCGGCAAACAGGTACTCGGACAACCGTGGCCAGAATCTGACCAAGTTTGCCGGGCAACACGGACAACCGTGCCAACTCCAGCGGACGGGATGATTCTTCCCCCGGCAGGACAACCGATTGACATAGAAAAAACGGTCCCCGCCCAGCCCCGCTCCAGCCGCCAAATTGTTATACAAAACACGCTCCACAACGTCATAGTATTTGGCGTTCCCTGTCGCCCGGAACATGCGGCTCGACCAGAAAATGTCCGCAATGGCTGAACAAGTCTCGCAATAGGATTCCTTGCCATCAGGAAGATCATAATCTTGCGGGAATCCTTCATGATGTCCGCTGTTGCCGACGCCACCCGTAATGTACATTTTGCGGCTGACCATCCGATCCCATTTTCTTTCCAGCAGACCGATCCGTTCCTGATCCCCTTTCAGAACAGCCACGTCGCATGCCCCGGCATACAGGTACATGACGGCCACCGCATGTCCAAGCACGTCATCGGTTGCCAGTGCTGGCTGGCCATTGGACCAGAGGCTGATTTGCGTCTGGTATCCGTTGACCAGGCGCTGCGCCAAGTCCAGATATTCCTGGCAACCGGTCGCCTGATACAGCTTGACAAGACCGATCTCGACTTCCGGATGCCCGGACACTTGGAGCAGCTTGCCTTCCTGGTTCACCTTCACCATCAGATCGGCTGCACGCCTGGCGACGGCGAGATAGTTTGTGCGTCCGGTTGTCCGGAAATGTTCAACCGCCGACTCCATCAGATGCCCCATGCTGTAGGATTCGCATGTGCCGCTGGTTTCATTCGTAAACAGCTTGTAATTCGGCTGCGTAATTTGCAGGTGCGGGAAAAGGAAGCCGCTCTTGGCTTGCGAGCGGCCGATTTGGGAGATCAGGGTTTCCAGTTGTTTCTCAAGCCCGGGATCAGGCTGCGTGCGCAAACCGTACAGCGCGCCTTCAATGGTCTTGTAGGTATCCGAATCGCCCCACATGTAACCGTGATATTTTTCGGACGAGTCGCCGGCAAGGATCCGGAAGGCATCGATCGACCCCTGCTTTTCCATTTCGCGGAAATTGTGCTCCACCGTGACCCGGCGGTTCGTGTCCTGACGCGGCGCCCAGAGCGTGTCTGTTAGCTTGATGTCCGTGAATGGAATGGCAGTGATCGGATAATCATCCGCCAACAGGAGATGTGATAAAAGCATGGCCGGGCACGCTATCATGATCTGTGAGAGTCGTCGTGAATGCATCGTGGTATTGCTGGGATTGGATTTTTTTTGTGCTGCAAGAATCAAGGATGGGCGCAGCCGATCTGCATATCATGCGCCCACCGATGCCAAAACGCAACCCGTAACAATCCACGCGCCGTCGCAAGGAAGCGTCCGCCGCCTGCTCCCGTGGTCCGGGGGCTGGATCGCTGTTGTTGTTCTGGAATGCTAGGAATTTGCTTTCTGGGTGAAGGCCGTTGGAAGAGCCGGTGGCCGGTCCGGCTTGCCTGTCGTAGCCTTGGCGAAGACCGGAGGGTGGGGAAATGGGGGTTGGCGGCGCGCATGCAGAACAAAAAGATGGAGATCCGCGCCGCCATGGAGGAAAAGGCGAGGGAACGCCGCCATAACGAGCTGGTGGCGACCAATGCCAGCAATGCCAGCGCGTTGCTGGCAATCAGTGTGGAGAGCGCGCGGGTGACGATGATGTCCACGGTGTCGAGCGAGAAGGTGGCCGAACGGCTCGCGACGCTCAACCGCATCCTTGCCACGCGGCCGTGTATCCTGACGTGCCACTCGCTGCTGCGCCGTATCATCGAGGAGGGGCGGTTTGTCGTGCCGGGGGGGGGGAGAGATTGAGGATTGAGGATTGAGGATTGAAGATTGAAGAGAAGATTTTGAAACGCCAAGGCGCTAAGCACGCCAAGGGAAGAGGAGATTTTTTAACCGCGAAAGGCTCGAAGGAGAAGGTCTTTCTTACAACTTGCCATGAAATTCTGTCGGAAAACCTTACACTCTTCGGGACAGTTGGAATAGGTGAGGGAAACCCATGAAAACTTTTCATGGCACGATACAGTCGTAACCCGTTCATAATGAGCGACCCGCTCAAACGGAAACAATGAAAATAAAATAGTGAAAACGAGCTTGGTATGCATTCTGCTAGTTTCTCATAGTGTGCTGGTGAATGTCAAATTCATAACAACAAAATGACAATGAAAAGCGTGTTTAGTGGTGTGCTACTGTTGTGTAGCGTCGCATCAACTTACGGAGTAATTATCCTGGCCCCGGGATCTTCTTGGGAATATTCCACGGACAATGGGACAAATTGGAATCCTGCCAGTCCCGCACCATTTGGGAATAGTACGGGAGATCCCGCCGGTCTATTCAATTTTAAGACTTGGTGGCCTGAATTTGGGATAATGTGGGTAAAGACCAGTGTTGACCTTTCTGGCTACAATCCGAATACCATTGGCTATGATTTGGGGGTTGATAATGGTTTCGAGCTATTGGTAAACGGTAATCCGGTTACTTCAAACAACGCGGAAGGATATACTTACCGCTGGGAATATTCGGGTTCCATTTCCCCAGGTTTTCTTGTTCCAGGGGTAAACGATATTCTGGTGAAACTGGAGGACCATGGGGGGCTAACGGCATTTGATATGCAGATCACTGGCGACGCAGTCCCCGATGGTGGAACGACCGTCGCCCTGCTCGGCCTGAGCCTGAGCGGTCTCGCTTTCTTGCGCCGCAAGCTGGACTGATCGAGGATGCCACCTCCCCTCCACCGGTCCTTTAATTTCACCAGATGAGCATGAACTCAAGAAACAATATCCGCAGTTTAATCTGCGGGGCATTATTGCTGGCGGTTGCTGGTATGGTGTCACCCGCCTCTGCTATCAACCTCGCTTTGAGCGGTACAGCAACAGCTAATTCTCAATATGCTCCAGCTTCCAATGCGATCGACGGAAATTTTATGAGCGGTTGGAACGCCGGCGACCATGGTTATCCATCAGATCCCAACTGGCTTATCGTGGACCTTGGCAATGCTTTCAGTGTGGACAAGATAGTTGTTACCGGCTGGGGCACGGACGGCTTGTATCCCGGCTATACCACAGACTATAATGTATATACGGGGTTAACCGGTTCGGATTGGACGCTGCAGCTTTCCGGAACATTTGTTGACGAAAGCGCGCAAATCTCGGATCGTGTCGCATCCACGGACTTCGCAGGCAGCAAACCGTAACCGTCCTAAAATTCTCCCCCTACCCACGGCGGCGCGGTCTGCTAGGCTCGGGCCATGTCTTTGAAAACATCACCCCGGTTCCGGGGACGTAACGGACGGGCCGCCCGCGCGCGGTTCGTGGAAGTGGAGATGCCC
>CAISTY010000166.1 GCA_903888515.1 Akkermansiaceae bacterium
GGAAAGGGATGAATAAAGCCGTGGTGGACGCGGAATTGGAGATGCTGGAGCGGAGCCGGGATGTGGCGCTGGGGAGGATGTTGCGCTGCCGTGTTAGATATTTCACGGATGGAGCTGTGATCGGGAGTCGGGGGTTTGTGGATGAAGTGTTCCGACTGTGCCGGGACCGGTTTGGCGGCCAGCGCAAGGACGGCGCGCGGAAATGGCGGGGCAGTGGCGCGGCAGCCGCGGGCACGCTGTGGAGTGTCAGGGATTTGCAGAAAGGGATCAGGTAGTATGACAGGTCAACGTTCAGTGTGAGGGCACCGGGAGTGGCATAGGTTCTTCCCAGCGGGAAGCGAGGTTGCCCCAGTTGTCTGCCCAGGCAGGCTGTTCCCGCGGTATCACGATGTGCTGTAATGCTACGACGTCCGCAACTCCGTCACATAGACGTGTGAAAGAGCGTTTCGGGAGAATCCGTAACCCTGGACAACCTTGAAAACTTACATCAGAGCATTCGTCCCCGTCTGCGTGCCGTTGGTCCTTTTCGCCACTTCACGGCCAGTGACGGCCGACGAGGGCATGTGGATGCCGCAGCAGATTCCGGCCCTGGCGTCGAAACTGGAGTCGCTGGGCTTCACCGGCGACGCCGGCGCGTTCGCCGATCTAACGGGATACCCGATGGGTGCCATTGTCTCGCTGGGCGGCTGCAGCGCCTCGTTCGTTTCCGCCGACGGGTTGATCGTGACGAATCATCACTGCGTTCAGAGTTCCCTACAGTATAACTCGACACCCGCGCACAACCTGATGGAGCAGGGATTCCTCGCGAAGACGCGCGCCGACGAACTCTGGAACGGCCCCGGCTCGCGCGTCTTCGTGACGGTTGCGGTTAGGGATGTGACCGCTGACATCGTGGGCAAGATCGATCCGGAGATGTCCGATCGCGCGCGTTTCGACGCGGTCGAGAAGCGCGTGAAGGAGCTGACGGCGGCTTGTGAGAAAGGCGGCCTGCGCTGTACTATCTCGAGCTTTTTCGAAGGAAAGAAGTGGTTCGAGATCAGTCAGATGGAGATTCAGGATGTACGGCTCGTCTATGCCCCTGCAGCGGGAATCGGCAACTTCGGGGGCGAAGTCGATAACTGGAAGTGGCCCCGACACACGGGTGACTTCTCCTTCTACCGTGCCTATGTCTCGCCTGCTGGGAAGGGCGTTGTGTATTCCAAGGAGAACGTTCCCTACAAGCCCAAGCACTGGCTCCGAGTCTCGCCTAAGGGCACCAACCCCGGCGACCTCGTCTTCGTGGCGGGCTATCCGGGCCGCACGGCGCGCCTATCCAACTATGCCGAGGTGAAGCAGACCGTCGAATGGAGCCTGCCCCGGACCGTGAGGCGCAACACGGACCAGATCGCCCTCCTCGAGAAATTGGCCAAGGAGGATCAGGAGACCGCCATTCGCATTGCGCCGCGCCTGCGCGGCCTGCACAACTCGCTCACGAAGACGAGGGGCGTCATCGAGGGCATGAGCAAGGGCGGCCTTCTCACCGTGCGTGAGGCGCACGAGAAGTCGCTGCTCGCGTGGATCGACGCGGACCCCAAGCGCAAGGCCGACTACGGCGACGTCCTGCCCGCCCTCAACGCCCTCGTCGCGGATCGGGCCCGGACGCGCGAGCGCGACGCCCTCCTGGCCGAGGTCTGCGGCGGCATCGGCTCGGTCATGGGCTCCGCGCAGACGATCTATCGGTTTTCGTGCGAGCGAGCGAAGAGCGACATGGATCGTGATCCGGAGTTTCAGGAGCGAAACTGGAGCCGTATACGCGAGGCACTGGACCGGCTCCAGCGCAGCCTGGACATCAAGGCCGACCGCGTGCTCATGAGGTATTCGCTCGCCGAGGTGGCGAAGCTCCCGGCTTCCCAGCGCATCGACGTCCTCGACCATGAAATCGGTCTTGCCGCGGGAATGAGCGAGGCCGATGTCGGCAAAGCGATCGACGCCTTCCTCGGGAAACTCCTGTCCGGCACACAGCTCTATCAGAAAGACATCCGTCTCGCGTGCCTCGACAAATCCACAGCCGACCTCCTCGCCACGAACGACACCGTCATTAAACTAACCGCCGTCCTCTATCCGCTAACGGAAGCCATCCGCGCAAAGGCGAAGGAGCGCTCCGGCACCACCTATCGCCTCGGGCCCCGGTTCGCCGAGGCGCTTCTCGCCCTGAGCGGGGGTGCCGTCTCCCCCGACGCGAACGGCACGCTGCGTGTCGCATACGGACAGATCATGGGCGTCCCGGCCCGCGACGGCCTGCTGTATCTGCCGCAGACCACACTGCAGGGCATCGTCGAGAAGGCAAGCGATGCCCGCCCCTTCAACACTCCCAAAGCTGAACTCGCCGCGATCAAGGCCCTGCGCGCCGGCAAGATGACCCCGTATTTCGACCCGAAGCTCAACGACGTGCCCGTGAACTTCCTTTCCACGGTCGATACCACAGGCGGCAACTCGGGCTCGGCCACACTTAACAGCAAGGGCGAACTCGTCGGACTCCTCTTCGACGGCACCTACGACACCGTGGCGTCCGACTACCTGTTCGACCCGCTGCGGACGCGTTCGATCCACGTCGACACGCGCTACATGCTTTGGACAATGGCCGAGGTGGACGGAGCCACCAACCTCCTCAACGAGATCATAGGCCTGCCCGGGCCGGCGGACACACCGTAACCCACGCCCTAGAGTCATGAATATGGCAACTCGACTTTCCCATGCACAAGCACTCAATAAACATGATTCTATCAGTTATGATCCTGCTTGCAGTGTGTGCCGCGCACGCGGCGATGACTAGGGATCGGCTTCGATGATCACGCGGAAGCCGACGTTGAAAACCTTCTGCCACGGGGCGTAGCTCCAGCGGCTGGCACTGCGGCAATGAGCGGGGCGGTCGCGCCAGGAGCCGCCGCGGATAGTCTTGTTAGAGCCGGTTGCGTCCGTTTTCCTGTCGTCGTAGGCGCGGTAGGGATAGGGATGATAGTTAGAGCGGGTCCACTCGGAGGCGTTGCCGTGCATATCATACAAGCCCCAGGCGTTAGGCGCATACCGACCTATGGCACAGGTCACCAGCGCGCCGTCGTTAGAGCGGTTATCCTTAGGAATCAGGTCGGGGGATTTCGGCCGCCAACCTTCGTCGGCAAGTTTGCGCAGGCTAGCGTCGCCCATGTTGCCGAAGGCCGAGAAATCGGTGTCGAGGCCGCCGTAGGAGAAGGGCATGTTAGTCCCTGCGCGGCAGGCCCATTCCCATTGCGCCTCGGTGGGCAGGGTAACCTTTGCGCCAGTTTTGTTAGATAACCAGCGGCAGAACTCCATCGTCTCCTCCCATGACACACGCACGACGGGCTGCTGTGGCTGCTTGAGCGGCCAGCCGGTGTATTCCTCATCGAACCACCACGAACTCCGGTGCTCGAAGCGGCTATCATGGGCCGGGTTGAATTTCGCGAATTGCTCGTTAGACACCTCGCATTTGCCCATCCAGAAGGACTTGTCTATCCGGACTGAGGCAAGCGGGCGCTCATCCGGTGTGCCCTGGGGATCGCCCATGATGAAGGAGCCCGGCGGAATGCGGACCAGATCCAGCGTGACGCCGTCGCCCAGATCCAAGGTGCGTGTTAGGGCCCCTGACGCGGCCTGCAGGGACTTTGCTGCGGCGGCATCGAATGGCCAACCGGCGATGGCCGGCGGCGCAATGGTGGTGGATTCCTCCGCTTCAGGCATCACCGGCGTTGGTGGGGGAGTTTCGTTTGCGGGCAACTCCTCGTCGTTCTCCACGATGCCGCTATAGCGCTTGCGCAATTCGAGGCGCCGCTGGCATTGGTCGCCGGGAATTTTGGTGGTCTCGCCCCAGGTCCCGTGACAAGGCGCGTTGAGATCGATCCAGGTGAAGATGCGGTCCCATGCCTCGGCATCCAGTTTCACGTTGTGATGGCCCTTGACCAGCATTCTAACAAGCTCGCTGGTGTCGGCTCCGAACTCCCTGGGTGGCAGCAGGTGCAGGTCGCTCTCGAGTCCGCCCACGCGCACGAACGCCCGCAGCGCCACATAACTCGGATCAAACACCGCGCCGAATTTGCCGAGAAGATCCTCCCGACTGTTAGGCATGAACTTGCCGTCGAGATCGCTGGCGCGATAGACCACGAATCCGCCCTGGTCACGGCGCAGGTCGGGTTTCGCGGACTTCGCGCCCGAGGCGCCGTCGTGGCAGCCCACGCAATACTTGTCGAGCACCGGTTGGACCTCCCGCACGAAGCTGAAGCCGCGCGACGGGCCATGCCATGGGATGATGGTGCGCGGGGGATTGGCGAGTGCAATGCGTTTGGTGGTGACCGGCGATGCGCTGTTAGGTTGATCGTGGCATCCCACGCAGGAGAGGTATTCGCCGGGCATGGCGGTCATCCAACTGCGCATCAGCGCCAGCGCACTGCCATCGGCGGCGAGCGGCTGCACGGAAATGGGCGTCTTCGCGGGGACCCGGAAAAACGCCGAGCCGTCGGCTTCCACGGGAACCGTGCCCAGCACGCGCTTGACTTCCCATGGTCCGTCGGCACCCATCCGGTGGTCGATACCGGCGAGTTGTTGGTAGCCGAAGTGATAGGTAAAGAGACGCAGTTGCTTCACGGTGCCGCGCGGCACTCCCTTAAGACCGGGTCCGCTATACACATCTTCCATGTAAACCACCGCGTCCGTTTGGCCGGGTTGCACGCGCTCGGGAATCACCGGCGGGCGGGGCCGCGGGCGCAGCGGCACCGGTTCGAGCAGCGCGACGCCCTCCTCCTCCTTGAGCAGCACCCGGTTATCGAATATATCTACCAGATAGATGCCCCACAGCGCATCAGGAGCGGGCTTGCAGGCGACCAGGAAATATTTCTGCGAGAGTGGCCATGGATGCAGGAACTTGGGCCAGCTGTGTTCGGTGAGCTTGTCCTCGATTTTCGGCAGCACAGGCGGCCCTTGTTGTGGGATGCGCTGGACGACGCCTTCGGTTTCGCGGCGCCCCAGAGCCGGGTCTAACAGGAACAACTCCCCTACCCTTCCCTCGTGGTGGCCGGTGACGATGGTGACGATTTTGGTCGGATGGTCGGGAACGGCGCGGGCGAAGAACATGGCGTTAGGCCAGTAGGAATTCGATCCGGTGTACTCCATCTGTGCGGTGCCATCGGGATTCATCGACATGAGCAGGCGGTTCCAGACGTGCGGTGTGTCGGTGTAATCCCAGCGCAGGTAAAGCACGCGGCCGTCGTTGAGCACGCTGGGCGTGTAATCGTGGTCCTGCTCAAAGGTGAGCTGCCGGATGTTGTTCCCGTCCGGACCCATCTTATACATCAGGCCGACAATGACGCTGGCGTTGCACGGCACGCCTTGGAGCGGTGCGGTGGATAGAAAAATGATCTCATCGCCCGGCAGGTAAACCGCATCGTAGTTATGGACGTCGCGAGGTGCACCGGGAGTAAGCTGTCGGGGCGGGAGCCGGGCCGCCAGTGACGCGGGATCCAGCGCCAGTTCATGGACCTGCCAGTTGCGCTTGGCGTCCGGCATTGAGAAGAGCAAGCGCTTGGCATCCCAGTGCAGTTCGAGGTCATTGACCAAGCGTGTGCCGGGCGGTTGATAGAGTGTGACCAGTGGTGCGTCCGCCCGCGCTGGTGACAGGACGGCGATCTCGTTGGACCATTGGTCCACGTTGGGCATGGTGCCGTAATTCCATGAACTCTGGCGCGGCACGCCGAGGTATTCGCCGTAGCCGTACCCTTCCCAGTTCGTCCGCCGCGCGCCGCCTAACGGGACACGCTTGATGACCAGCAGGGATGCGAAGTCCAGCAAGGGATTCGCCAACAACGCCGTGCGCCGGAAATTCTCAAACCGCGCGACGGCATCTTCCAGCGCCAGCCAGGATTCCAAACGGTCCTGATGAAAATCCAACAATGCATTCTCCAGGGCCTGCTGGAGCCTCGCGAGTCGGGCGAGGTTGTCAGCGGGATACACCCCGGGAAAACTTGATGTTAGATCCTCGATCGCCTGGCGTGGCGCGTCGCAGTCCATGGAGCGCGCCCGTTCGACAGATTCCGCGAGCGAGCGACAGCGCAGGTAACAGCTTTCCCGGAGGCGATTAAGGTCACTCCGGTCCTTGGCACCCTCCGCGAGTTCCGCCGCCTGACGGGCCAGTGGTGGTACGCGCTCGCAGGCCTTCGCGTAGCGCCGTGCGAGCGTCTGCCAGTCACCCGGGTGCCATGCAAACTCGAAGATGCGGTCCTCACGCTCCCAATTCATCTGTTGCCGATCCTGGCCGGTGCCAAAATCCCGCATCAAGGGCACCCATAGCTGGCGGGCTGCGGCGCTACGCGTCCCTAACACACTGAAACGCACCGTGCCGTTGTTGCCGGCCCAGTCGTCCACGCCGATGCTTGCCTCAAACCATGCCGACGCCTGCTGCAGCGGAACGCGGATGATGCTGTCCGCCTGCACATTCAACCCGTGCTCGAAGGTGCGGCCGTGCAAGCGCAGCTTTTGATAGAGGCCGCTCTTGAGCGTGATATCCTTTTCCAGGCGGCCTAACAGGGCAGTTGTCCCTGCGGATTTGGACGCCCATGCGGCGGAACCGTCGTTGCGGATGATCCTGGCATCGGCCCAATCCGCCACGGCCCAGCGCACGTCGGGCATACCGGTCACGATGAGAAAAAGTTCCTTTGCGCCCTGCAGCGGGACGCGGATGGAGCGCGCCGGATCGCCGCCCCGCAGGGTATCGCTTTCGAATGGTTCGAAACCGTCCTCGAGGCCGCTGCCGGCGAGCGCTTCGAGTGAAGCCAGCAGACTTGCATGCCAGTCAGACTTACGCGCGTAGCAGTCCGGAGTGGGCGTCACTGCCGGACAGGGACTGCTAGCCATGGCGATCAACAGGCCAAAACCTGTACCTAACAAGGGAAATCTCCAGCATTCATTCATGCCTACTGCAAAGATGGTTTTGAAAAAGTAGTCTCATGGTTACCGAGGATTATCAGGTCTTGAGCGCTGTTGCGCATACGGTTGACCAGATGGCGACATGGGCACTGTGCTCCATGGCCAGCCGCTTGCCAAGCCATGGATTTCCCATCCACGCCCGCCAGCGGGAAAATCAAGGATCAAGGATTTGGTTGAGTATAACGCCATGACTTGGCGCGGCGTCGGCGGAACACGACGCTGCCGCCGATGGCGAGCAACACGCCGGCCACGATGCCGAGAATCAGGAAAAGCCGTTTGCCCGCGGAAGCCACCTGGTTCTTGCTGATGACCTCGGGCGTGGTACCGCTGGGAACGCTCGTGAACACGCATTTGCCGGCGGAAATATCGATCTGCGAGAGTTTCGCCATCGCGGGTCCCAGCACCGCATCGGATAGATATCTTTCGGTGATCCGATAGGGGGACATCTGATTGACGAAATCCCGTGGCACCGGTAGGCCGGAGGCCTCCATGGTATCGAGTTCCAAGACCACCTCGTGTTTGAGCAAGGCCGGGCGGGCGACGAGCATTCCGTTGAGATACCGGAGATCCGAGGCGATCCATCCGCGCTCACCCTTGCGGGCCAGTCTGGGTTTGCCATTGAGGGGGAAGGATATGGCGAGGCGCAATGTGTCGCCCTCCACCGCAGCGACACGCAAGGTGCCACGCAAGTCCCTGAACGGCTCATAGGCGGCGATCGCCAGATTCATCTCCTCGGGCGTCAGGGCGAGCACCGCATGCTCATTGCCCGCGAGTTGCTGGCGGAACAATTCAAGGCGTTCAGCGAGCCGGTTGAGCGCCACTTCCTGGTTTTCAAGGGAGGAAACTTCCACGAAAGCGGGTTTTTCCTGCGTGAATTTTGCGATTTCATTGAATTGGCGGAACAAGGTGGTGATTGAGAAAACTATCAGCAAGACCATGACCAACAACGCGGCGACCAGCATGGCGCATCCCGCGAAGGGTGAGCGTGCCCTGGCTTTGCTGGAAGACTTGTATCGGTTCATGGATCTAACTTAACTGACAGCTAACACGGGCATCAGTGTTCGGTGTCGCGGGGCTTCGCGGCGTCATCATCCACGGCCGATGGGATATCGGAAAGCGCATCGGCGGGTGCGTCTGCCGTGGGTGCATCGGCGGGTGCGTCGGGCGTGGGTGCATCGGCGGGTGCGTCGGGCGTGGGTGCATCGGCGGGCGTGTCTGCCGTGGGTGCATCGGCGGGCGTGTCTGCCGTGGGGGCATCAGCGGGCGTGTCGGGCGGCGGGCTTTCATCAAGCGTAGTGTCAGGCATTCCGGGCATCCCGGGATGATACTGATAGTCCTGATAGTCAGGCAGCGGGGATTCCTGTGTCCAGCCGTCGTCACCGGACTCATCGGTATGGTAATTCTGTTGGGGATTACCGGCGAGCCATGGGTCAATGTCGGATTCCGTTGCGGTGGGTTCGGATTGATTTTCGAGGATGGGTCTTGCGGCGCGCTCGCGGGCCTCCTGTTCCTCGAGGATGCGGTTTTTGCGGCGGTCGAACCATGCCAACCAGATGCAGATTTCGTAGAGGACGATCATGGGTGTCGCCATCAAGGTCAAAGTGAATATGTCCGGGGTGGGCGTGAGGACTGCGGCGACCACGAAGATGGCCACGATCGCGTAGGACCGCGTCCGGGACATGGTTTCATAGCTGAGCAAACCGAGTTTCACGAACACCATGACCACGACGGGCAGCTCGAAAGCCACGCCGAAAAGCAGTGTGAATTGAGTGGCGAAGGAAATATATTCGCCGATCCGCCAATCGTTGGACACCCCGAGATTTCCGCTCCATTCGTAGAAGAACATCAAGGCCCGCGGCAAAACGGCATAATAAGCAAAACACACACCGCCCAATAACAACCCGAAACCAATGGCCATCGACGGCCACAGCACGCGTTTTTCATTGGCGTGCATCCCCGGCAGAACGAACTGCAGGATGAACATCAGCAATAACGGAAACGCCAGGATGATGCCCGCGAAAAACGACAGCTTCATTGAAAGCATGAAGGTCTCGGTCGGCTTCAAGGCGGACATGAGTTTCAGGTTGCCGCGGGTGTCGGCCTCCGGGCTGGGGCCGGTTTTGAGCAATGCTTGCACCTGGCGTTTGAGTTCGTCGGGTTCCTTCAAGCCTGTTAGGAAAGCCTCGCGTTTGTCCGCCGGCAGTGCCGACGCCGCCCGCAGCAACCCGGCGGACTGCGCGTGGAATGCCAAGTCCTCGTCGGCCAGTGACTGATAGAACAACACCCGTTGCGCCGGATCGAGCCCCGCCGCCGCATGCGCGACCGCTTTCGCCTTTTCCCACATCTCCACACTCACCGGTCGCGGCGCTTGTTCCTTGGTTTGCGGAAGTTTTGACTCTAACTGCGTGATCCAGACCTGCTCGACGGGGCGTCGCAGCACATCCATCATTTGTTTTTGGAAGCTGAAACAGATGACCATGGAAATCACCAGCGTGATCACGATCCGGGTGATCATGGTGCGCAGATCCTCGAGATGCTCGAGGAACGGCTTTTCGTGATCAGGGTGGGATTTTTCCCGGAGTTGGATGAGTTTCTTGAGCAGATACATGTCAGCGGGGAAGGATTCAAGCCGTCACCGACCGATCCGGCAAGGTCGGATCTGCAAAGTGCTGGATTTGAAAGGTGCCGGAGCGCCCTACCCGCGATCTATCCGCAGGCGCGTCACAGCGACCAGCCGTTGCGGAATTGGGGCGAGAGCAATTTGTTAGCGGCCTCGTTGTTGGTGAAGCGCATCGCCTTTTCGTCATATTCGAGTTTCTGGCCGGTCATGCGGATGGCGACGACGCCGAGCAGGCCGACTTCGGAAAGCCGCGCGCCATAGTCGAAGGGCGAACTGGCTTGGCGGCCCTCGCGGATCGCGTCGAGCCAGTCGCCGTGATGGCCGGCCTTGATGCGGGGCAGGGATTTTTCGGGCCGCTTGTAGGCTTGCATCGCCGCTTCGGGAAGCAAGCGCACTTGCGCCGCACCGTGCGAGCCATGGATGATTTTCCCTTTGTCGCCGCGGATGACGGCGGTGGTACCGACGATGTTCTTGCCTTCCGGGAGTTCGTCCGGGCGCGGCATGGTACGGTTGCCGTCGAACCAGAGGAGTTTCACCGGTCCGCGTTTGCCCTTGGCGGGAAATTCATAGGTGATTTTGGTGCCGGAAGGAAAGCTGTCGGAATCCGTAGCGGGATCGTAGCCGTCGGTTTCCGCTAGAATTGATGTGGGCATGTCGAGATCGAGCGCCCAGAACGATGGATCGACCACGTGGCAGACCCAGTCGCCGATGGAACCGCCGCCGAACTGTGACCAACCGCGCCAGTTGAAGGGCAGATAGGCGGGGTGGTACGGACGTTCCTGGGTGGGGCCGAGCCACAAATCCCAGGCGAGTTCTTTGGGCACCTCGGGATGTTCGCTGCGGACCTTGGCGATGTTACCTGTCTGGCAATAGACTTCCTTGAAGGAAGAGTTGCCGCAATGAATCTCGGAGACATTGCCGATCGCGCCATCCTCGATCCATTCACGGAAGATCCGGATGGTTTCCGACGAGTGGCCCTGGTTGCCCATCTGGGTGATGATCTTGCGTTCTTTGGCCTCCTTGCTCATGGCGCGCGCCTCGGCCACCGTATGGGCTAACGGTTTCTCGCAGAAAACGTGCTTGCCCAGTTTCATCGCCGCCATCGCCACGACGGCGTGGGTGTGATCGGGCGTGCCGACCAACACCGCGTCGATCTTGTCGCCCATTTCCCCGAGCATGACGCGGAAGTCCTGGTAACGTTTCGCCTGCGGGTATTTGTCGAATGTTGCGGCCGCACGGCGTTCGTCCACGTCGCACAGGGCGACGATGTTTTCGCCCGCCATGTTGGTCAGGTCGCGCGCGCCCTGCCCGCCGCAGCCGATGACCGCGAGATTGATCTTGCGGCTCGGGGGAGTGTTCACGCCATCGCCGAGAACCCGGCGCGGAATGAATTGAAAGCCGAAGGCGGCGGCGGCGGTGGTCTTGATGAAATCCTGTCTTTTCATGGGGTGGTGGGTCCGCGGGTGGTTGCGCGTGCGCCAAGGTTGGGCGTTTGCACGCGTGTGTCAACGCGAAGCTGTTTCGATATCGGAATGTGATCGACTCCCTATCTCTAACATTCGTACGGGACGCTAGTCTTCAAACTCGCCGGAGAAAAAGCCGCATTACCCAGCGGCCTATGCGGCACCCACTGTTAGGCATGCACGTCAAGTGAAGGGGCAGGCAGCGGAGCGCAGCCGTCCCGGCTGCGTCGGAAGGCGCTCGTCCCGGGTGCCGGGCGGTGATCAGGGTCTCATCTCGGCGGCGAATTCCTTGCCAAACAGGCGGGACGGCCAATACCGTTCAATTAAGCAGGAAGAGAAGAGGGTTTTAACCGCAGATGAACGCAGATAGACGCAGATGAAGAGAGATTTTTGATTTGATCTGTGTTCATCTGCGTCCATCTGCGGTTCGAATTTCTTAATTGAACAGGATTGGCCGGGACGGCTATCCTCCTTTACCGTTGGTCAAGGATTTGCCGGGCCTCCAATTCGGCGGACGTTCCAGCATAACTGCGCACAAAGTCGCCGAGTTTCGCTCGCATCGTTGCCTTGGCCTTGATCGCTTTGATGGTCTCCAATTCCTGTTTTGCCAGATCTTCCAGCAATTGTTTGGCTTCACCGGCGGCTGGCGCGGGATTCCACTGGGCAATGAACGATTGCAGGTTTTGGCATTTGGTGGTGCCGCCGGGGGTGTCGCGGATTTTCGTTAGGGCATCGTCCGCCAGCTTGTTATAGGCCTCCTTGGCTTGCCGGTTGATCTTGAATCCATCCCACATGGAGATATATTTTTTCAGGAACGCAGTGGACACTGGCACCGTTGATAGAATCTTCTTCAGTTGTTCTTCCGCGATGGCATTACATTGATCTTCGACGGGCGTCGTGAAGTCGCAGCCTTTCCAATCCCGGACAAATTGCTGCTGCTCGGCAAGTAGTGCATTACCCGCCAACAGTTTTTTCCCCTCGGCCGCGCCAAACGGCTTTGATCGCGCAATCGTTTCCAACGCCTCCAAGTGCGCGGGCATCTTCGCGGTAGTAATCAAACTGATTTCGCGGGCGGATCGAAATGCTTTCCCGTAACGCTTCGCGTTCAGATCCGTTTTCATCGCCGCTTGCAGTTTTGGCAGGTCGCGCAGAACCACCTTTTGCATCATCCATTCCCGCATTTCAGGATAATGCGCGGTGGGCATCTCATGGCCGCCCTCGAACTCCAAGTATTTCAAATCAACCCCGGCGGCCTTGCCTTCTTTTTCAATGCTCTGATAGCCACCTAACTTCGGGGCCGAGTCCTTATTGCCGATGAACGCGAACATGGGCCGCCCCTTGAGGCTTGCCAAGCCGCCCATCGGCCACCCGGCCCCGCCGGGCATGAACGCATGGAAGTATTTATTAAAAGCACCTGTCGGCTCGCCGATCAGGCGCATGATGGCGGCACCTCCAGAGGAGAAACCACCGCAGATCCGTTGATCCGGGTTGATGTTAGGAACGATTTTCTCCAGTTCGTCGAACATGGTTTTGTAATACGACCATGGAGTCGAACTCCATCCCCCTTTATGGGTTTTATCATCCATGAGATAGGGCACGCCCACGCAGACAAAGCCGCTGGCACCTGCAATCTCCTGTGCCGGCCCCGGGCTATCAGATCCGGGGCCGCCTCCGTACCAAACCAGCAGCGGAAATGTCCGGTCCAAGGTATAGTCCTTGGGGATATGGATGCCCATGCGTGACGGTTGGTTTTCCCAGGTGGTCCCGAGTTGGGCGAAATCCACATGAAATGTGGTCCCGGGCTTGACGCGCTCATCGCTTGCTTCACCACCCGCACAGCAGGCCAAACCGGAAATCCATACGATCAGGCAAATGATGCAATCCGGTCTTTTCATGGAGTCGTGGGTGAGTGCGCGCGCCAAGGCTGTGCGTTTGCGGGCGGCTGTCAACGCGAAGTTGTGGCGACATCCTGCGGCACCATAACGGAGGAGTTGCGCGATGCGTGGCGGATGTCTATGATTCCGGGCGTGGCGGGATTTTCCTTAACATTGCTCGGAACGGGGACCTCGGTGGGAGTGCCGGTGATTGGTTGCAAGTGCCCGGTTTGCGTGTCGGCGGACCCGCGCAACCAGCGGCTGCGGGCATCGGCGCTGGTGCGGGCGGGAAAGGTGGCGGTGCTTGTGGATGCAGGTCCGGATCTGCGGGCGCAGGCGTTGCGCGAGGGCTTGCGGGAACTCGACGCGGTGATCTACACCCACGCCCATCTGGACCACGTGGCGGGATTCGACGAGTTGCGGGCGTTCTGCTGGAACAAGGACGGCCCGCTGCCGCTGCATGCCACGGAGTCATGCCTGGCAATGCTGCAGACGATGTTCGCATGGGCCTTTGCCGCAGAGAACATTTACAAGGGTTATGTCAAACCTCAGGCGTGCCTCATCAATGGGCCGATGTATTATGGAGACTTGAAAATCACCCCGCTGCCGGTGGAGCACGCCGCAGTGGAGACAATCGGTTTCCGGTTTGATTATCCCAACGCCCGGAGCATCGCCTATCTGCCGGACGTGAAACGCATTCCGGCTGACACCATGGAACTCCTCCACGGTGTGGACGTGCTGGTGATCGACTCGCTGCGACCCCAGCCGCATCCCACACATTTTTCGCTTGGCGAGGCGCTGGAGGCGATCCGGCAGGCGGATGCCGGGGAGGCGTGGTTGACCCACCTCGGCCATGAAAACGACCACGCAACCTTGGAGGCAGGGTTGCCGGCAGGCGTGCGGGTGGCGTGGGACGGTCTGACAATCGAACTTTGACGTTGCTATGCCTTGCATGTCGCGATTCCACCGGGCATCTTCTCTGGATGCGTGCGATTCCTCGGGTGTTGCTTTTGCTGGTGGGTTTGCCGCCCTTTGCATGTGCCGTGCCAACGCCCGCAGCGGTGGCGGTTCTCTATAACTCCGCCGTGCCGGAATCCCGCAAACTGGCGGAACTCTATCGGCATGCCCGCAACATTCCGGCGGAAAACCTGATCGCCTTGGCAATGCCGGAAACGGCGGATATTTCCCGCGCGGATTACGAGAAATCCATCCTCAAGCCGCTGTGCGCGGAGTTTGACCAACGGGGATGGTGGAAACGCGGACGAGACGCGGCTGGAATCCTGTTGCCGGAGCGGAACAAAATCCGCGTGCTGGTGACGATGCGCGGCGTGCCTCTGCGGATCCAACCGACTCCCGCACCTGCGGCCACACCCGAAAAACCCGCTGCCCAGTCCCCTCCCCCGAACCCCGCCGCCAGTCGCGACGAGGCGTCGGTGGACTCGGAACTGGCCATGTTCGGCGCGGAGGGACTGCCATTGGCCGGCCCCTTGCCTAACAAGTTCCACCAGTCCGCAAAATCCATCGCGGACTCTGATTTCCCGTTTCTCGTTCTAACGGCGAGGATCGACGCTCCTTCATACGCCACCTGCGAACGGATGATCCGCGACGCGGTGGATGCGGAGAAAACCGGCTTGTGGGGCATCGCCTATGTGGACATTGCCAACAAATTCCCGCAGGGTGACCAATGGCTGGAATCAGTGGTCAAGGCAAACCTGCGGACGGGCATCCCCACAGTGGTGGACCGCTTCAATGACACCTTGCCGAAAAACTATCCGATGAGCGACGCGGCGCTCTATTATGGCTGGTATGATTGGAACGTGAGCGGTCCGTTTTTGAATCCGCGCTTCAAGTTCCGCAAAGGTGCGGTAGCGATGCACCTGCATTCGTTCAGTGCGGAACAACTCACCAGCGCGGACAAGAACTGGAGTGGGCCGCTGTTGCAAAGAGGGGCCGCCGTCACCATCGGCAATGTGTATGAACCCTATCTGCAAATGACCCATGATTTCGGCATGCTCCACCAACGCCTGCTAGCCGGGCATTGCTGGGTGGATGCCTGTTGGATGGCCATACCGGTGGCCTCATGGCAGGGCGTGGTGCTGGGCGACCCGCTTTACCAACCGTTCAAACACCTCGATGGAACTGGCGAGCGTCTGCCACAGGACAACGATTTCCGCGCATTGAGAATCGCGGCATCGCGCTGGGCCGACAATACGGCGGAACGCCGCCAGCAACTCGAAAGGGCTGCGGTACGCACCAAGAGCGGCATCTTGGCGGAGGCCGTGGGGCTGGACCTTCTGCAACAGGGATTGGCCGCGGACGCTGCCGCCCATTTCCTTGCCGCCAAGGGGTATCATGTGCGCACCGAGGATAAATTCCGCATGGATTTCCACTTGATCGCCATCGACCGCGCCGCCAACCGCAAGGACCTGGCCGTGCGTGCTCTGCGCGATGCCCAACTGCGCTATGGCGCCATCCCCGAAACCGAATCCCTCAATGGCTGGCTGGCGATTCTCGACCCGCCACCACCTCCTCCCCCCACCCCGGCACCCCCGGCAATAAAAACCGCACCGCCCGCACCCAAAAAACCCTGATTCTCCATTTCCACCGACATGACCTACGCCTATTTGTTAGAATCAGTCTGGCACCCCCCCCTCGCCTTCTCGGAAACCTCGTCGGTCACCCTGCCGTCGGAGTTGGAACTCCAGGCACTGTGGTTTGCAGGGGCGTTCGGCCGGAACTTCCGCACCACCTCGGGCAAAACCGTTAGAATCGTGCAATTCGGCGAGTGGAACCGCAGTGCTGGCCCGGATTTCATCCATACCGCCGTGGAGATCGATGGCGAACCGCACACCGGTCCGTTAGAGCTTGATCCGGATTCCAGCGCATGGGAAGCACACGGGCACGCCACGAATCCGGCGTTCCGGGACGTGGTGCTGCATGTGGTTTTCCAAGCGGACGCTCGGCAGGGATTCATCCGCAACTGCGATCATCGCGAGGTGCCGCAGGTGGTGATCACTGCCATGCAACTCTCCGACGCGTTGAACCGCCCGCAACGCGAAATCGCCATCGCCCACCCCGGACGCTGCGTCTATCCGCTGAAATATCTATCAACAGGGGCGGTCGAAAGCCTGCTCAACGAGGCGGCGCTCCATCGCGCCAACCTCAAGGGTGCCAGATGGTTGAAAACCGCGGACGCCCACGGCCGGGATGCCGCCTTGTTTCAAGCCACCGCCGAAACACTCGGTTACCGGGGAAATTCACTCGCGATGCGCCTGCTGGCACAGCGCGCGCCCTTGGCGCTCCTGCGCGACGAAGGCGATGCCGCCGAAGCGGTGCTCTTCGGCACGGCGGGATTTCTAACACCCGATCTGCACGAACAAGCGCCGGCCGACACCCGCGATTACCTGCGCGGCTTGTGGGATGCTTGGTGGAAAAGCCGTGCCCGCTTCGAAGTCACTGCCAACCGCGCCATCCCTTGGAAAACCCACGGCCATCGCCCGGCCAATCATCCCCACAGACGCGTTGGTGCGCTGGTGGCTCTCGTCAAATCATGGCCGCATTACCGGCGACTGGCCCTGGCCCGCCCGTTCACGGTCAAGCCGCTGGTTGATTTCCTGCAAGCGCTCGAACACGACTTCTGGGCGAAGCACCACACACTCACCTCAAGCGCCTCGCCCCGCCGCGTGGCGGTTTTCGGGCGGACCCATGCGCTCGAACTCGTCGCCAACCATCTGGCGCCGCTGGCGATGATCGAGGGCGGCATGACCTTCCGTTCCTATCATAAATTGCGGAACTCCGCGCCTAACGACAAGGTGAAGCGCTGTTCCCTGCGTTTGTTCGGTTCCCTCAAAACCGCGCAGCCGTGGTTCCGCCGGGTCTGCCACCACCAGGCCCTGTTGCAGGTCTATCATGACTTCTGCCTCGAGGATTTCTCGGATTGTCACGATTGCCCGTTCCCCGAACAACTCCTACAGTGGAAATGAACGCTCAACCCGTCATCACTCTCAACGGATCGCCGCATCCCATCGCAGGCCCCATCACTTTGGAGCACCTGCTGGAAAACCTCGGCCTCGCCGGCAAACCGGTCGTCGTCGAACTCAACGAACAGGCGGTTTTCCCGCGCGACTACCCCCGTATCCCGGTGGAAAATGGTGCCAAAATCGAAATTGTCACCCTCGCCGCCGGCGGCTGAAGGACCGAATGGCTTGGCTGATTCGAGCGCCCCGTGGATTTTTTTCCTTCGCTCCCGGCATTTTCCCCTTGCACGACACCGTGCGCATATCCATCGTCCGCCCGCGTTCGCAAGGATGCCAATTCCGGTGTAGCTCAGCGGCAGAGCGGGTGACTGTTAATCACTAGGTCGTTGGTTCGATCCCAACCGCCGGAGCCATATAAACCCCTTGTTTTCAAGGGTTTCCGACAAGCCAGGCATGAACAGACCGGCACGGATAGGAACCGATATGCACGGTTATGCAGAAAAAAGTTGCACCAAAGTTGCACCGTTTTTCCCCGCCACGGTTCTCGGCCTGACAGCAATAATCCCGCAGTCGGCTGAATTTGCCCGCCACGTTGCCGCTGGAGCCGCGCTTCCCCCAAGAATATTGGGCTAAATTCCAGGTTTGGGCTCATGATCGGCCATTCACTCCCGACATTCCCCTTTTCGGGCTTTTCTAGATGAAAGACGTCCCCGTTTCTGAATGGAAATGAGCTCCCTGAAGTCGCAGGCGGGGATTGTTCAAGTGGGACAGAAATCGGCTTTCCTGCAATTCTGCCCTTCGCGTTTCCGGATTGCATGGCTTCCCGCAAGAAACCAGCGCCCGAAACGGCCTCATTGGACTTCCTGATCAGGGTTGCTATTGACGGCCCCTGATTCGCCCGGTGAGTCAAACATGCTTAACGCCTTACAGTGAAAAAGGTACCGGATTTCGTCATTCCGGCTTGCCCATTCCGACTCTATTTTCCAGTCTATCGAAAGACAACTGCAACATGTTGGTAGATAATCCATGAACGCATTCACTTTCCGGGATCAAATCGTCCAGAGTTATGAACGGTTCTCGCGAAGCTTTGTGAAAATTGCGGCTGCTGACATCACCAAAGTCGTTGATTCTGAATACGAAAATGGCCGCTACTGGCCGGAACCGCTGATTCAGATCAATCCGAACTACAAGCAGTGTGCCACGGTGCTCGACCTGGCTGACGCCGGGGTCCTTCACCCCGTTACTGCGAAAATCTTCCATCTGCGCGACAAACTGGGACATCTCGTCCCGCTTCGCTTGCACAAGCACCAACAGGACGCGCTCGCCCTGGGCCAGCAGGGCAGGAGCTACTTGGTCACCACCGGCACGGGTTCTGGCAAATCCTTGGCTTTTTTCATCCCCATTGTGGACCGGATTCTAAAGGCCCGGGAAAAGGATCCGACGCCCCGCACCCGCGCCATCATCATCTACCCGATGAACGCGCTGGCCAACAGCCAGGCCGATGAGATTGGAAAGTTCCTTGAAAACCTTGGGCCGAATGATGGCGGCCCGACCTTCGCCCGCTACACCGGGCAGGAAAGCCATCCCGAGCGAGACCGCCTAGCCACGAACCCGCCAGACATCTTGCTGACCAACTTCATGATGCTGGAGTTGATCCTCACCCGTTACGAAGAGGTGGACCGCAAGGTGGTGGACCACTGCCAAGGGCTGGAATTTCTGGTGATGGACGAACTCCACACCTACCGCGGTCGCCAAGGGGCGGATGTCGCCATGCTGGTTCGTCGGCTTCGCCAGCGCCTCAAGGCGGATGATCTGCTGTGCATCGGCACCTCGGCCACGATGTCCAGCACCGGCACCGCCGAAGACCAGAAGCGGACGGTCTCAACGGTGGCATCCAAGCTTTTCGGTACCATCATTGAGGAAACCGACGTCATCGACGAGACGCTCGAACGCGCCACCGACCAATCCATGGGATTGGAGACGGTGAAACCGCTTCTTGCAGACCGCTTGGCCGAACAAACGGAATCATGGAGCGATCTGGACTCATTCCGGCGCGACCCGCTCGCAGTTTGGACGGAATTGACGCTCGGACTGGACATGAAAAACCAGTCCAGCCCGCGTCGCGCCAGACCGCTCAGTCTTTCTGAGGCGTCCACGTTGTTGGCGGGGGACGCCGGAGTCGATGTGCCGCGTGCCAAGGCTGCCCTGGCAAGCTTCCTCACTGCCGCGCAGCAAGTGACCAGTCCTGATGGTCGCGCCCTGTTTGCGTTCAAGCTCCACCAGTTCATCAGCGGACCTGGCAAGGTGCTCTGCACCTTGGAGCCCGACGACAAACGCCAGATCACTCTCGACGCGCAGCGGTTCGCACCCGGTCGCCAAAAGGACGCCGTACTTTTGTTCGGAACCCACTTCTGCCGCGAGTGCGGCCAAGAATACCACCCTGTGTGGCACTCCCCCGAATCACCACCGAACTACACCCCCCGCGAGATCGACGACGTGGGCAGCGACGAAAAAGAGCGGCGATTCGGTTTTCTCGCTCCGGTCCGCGAAGGACAAACCTTTAATGGAAACGCCGACGACCTGCCGGATTCATGGACGGAAGAGGGCAAGACCGAAACCAAGGTCAAACAGAACTACAAGGAAGCGGTGCCTTTCCTTGAGATGATCGACGAACGCGGTCATCGCGGCAGCGGCAGGGCATACTGGTTCATCCCGGGAAAATTCCGCTTCTGCCTGAACTGCGGGCACGAACACCAGGCACATGGCCGGGACATCAACCGGCTTTCCAGTCTATCCGGCGAAGGCCGCTCCTCCGCCACCACCGTCCTGACCCTCGCCATCCTCCGCCAGCACTTCGACACCCCGCTTGAACCCGGCAGCACCTTCGACCCGCGGAAATTGTTAGGATTCACCGACAACCGCCAGGACGCCGCTCTCCAAGCCGGTCACTTCAACGATTTCCTCTACCTGCTCATGATCCGGTCCGGCCTGCTCGCCGCGCTCAGGAAACACGGAGGCGGACTGTTAGCCGGAGACCTTGGAGTTGAAGTGTTCCGCTCTTTGGGCTTCGAAACGAATGACGAGGAAATTCTATCGGAGTTCCTTGTGGAACCGGATCTCTTCGGACTCGCAAAACAGGAAGCGGAACGAGCCGCAAGGTTTGTGCTCGGCTACCGCCTGCTTCGGGATCTTCGCAAAGGCTGGCGCTTCAACAATCCCAACCTCCGCCAACTCGATCTGCTGCACATCGACTACCCGGGTCTGCATGCGATGGCCGCTGATGAGACCGAAATCGACAAATCACAGGCAAAATTCACCGAAGCCAAGAAGGACAAGGAGCTAACGCCCGCCGAGAGCGCGGGATGGGCACTCCTCCGCAGTCTCTCGCCATCCGCGCGCGCCTCCCTCGGACGCATCATCTTTGAGGGAATGTTGCGCGACCTTTGCGTCGAGTCCGACTATCTCGACGCCGCAAGACAGGACAACATGCGTCTATCAGTCGCCAGTTACTTGAACGAGCGCTGGGCCTTCGGCTCGGACGAAAAGCTGGCCACCTCGAAATACCTGATTCTCGACAAGCGACCCGAAAGCAAAGGCCAGCGGAAACGTGACGACCTGATAGGCGGTGGTGCCAGATCCCGCCTCATCCGCGATATCCGCTACGCCAAGGACTGGGAGAATCATCCGGAGGTAGAAGATCTTCGCAAGACACATGGCGAGATCCTCGTGGAGTTGGTTCGTGCATTTCTTCACCTCGCAAAGAAGGGCGGCTACGTCACGGACCAGCAGGTGGATAAGGTCAAAGCCGATAACAAGCCGGCGCTCACGGGCTGGGCGGTTAAGGACACTGCCCTGCGTTGGGTAATGAACGAGACCCCTGAAGGAACCGGAAGCAAGGCCAACGCCTTCTTCCGGGACTTGTATTCGTCTGTTTCAGAACTGCTAGAAAAACCGGGGCACAGCTTCTTCGACTTTGAAGCCCACGAGCACACCGCGCAGGTGGAACCCGACAAGCGAAAGGTGCTGGAAGCACGCTTCCGCATGTCACCGCGTGATCAGGAATGGTGGAAAACCGAGTCCGGTCAAAAGGGCAAACTCATCCGCCTGCCCGTCCTCTATTGCTCGCCGACGATGGAACTCGGCGTGGACATTTCCGCGCTCAATACCGTTTACCTCCGCAATGTTCCACCCACTCCGGCGAACTACGCCCAGCGGAGTGGACGTGCGGGACGCTCTGGTCAAGCAGCGCTTGTCATCACCTACTCGGCCGCGATGAGCCCCCACGACCAATGGTTCTTCCATCATTCCGACCAAATGGTGCATGGCGTCGTCAAGGCCCCCACGCTCGATCTCTGCAATCGCGATCTTATCGTGAGCCACCTCCACGCTGTTTGGCTTGCCGCCGTGCAACGCTCGATTGATACCAGCATCGCCCCGCTGCTGGATCTTGAGACCCGTGAAAAACCGCTAGAGTCCTCTCTCCAGGAAGCCATCACCGCCCCGGCTGTTGGTAGCCGTGCCCTAACAGCGGCCAAAGAGGTCATCGCGCAAGTCGAAGCCGACTTGGGCCAGACCACATGGTTCTTGCCCAACTTCGTCGAAGACATCATCCGACATAGCGCGGTCGCCTTCACCGAAGCTTTTGATCGCTGGCGCAAACTCTACGAAGCCACCCACAAGCAGATGGCCTCCGCCGACGCCATCAACAAGAGTCCGGCTACCACAGCCCAAGATCGAGAGAACGCCAAACGCCGTTATCTCGATGCGGTGAATCAGTTAAAACTCCTCCTCAAAACCAGTGGCGGACAAAACAACGACTTCTATACCTTCCGCTATCTCGCCAGCCAGGGCTTTCTTCCTGGATACAATTTCCCGCGCTTGCCGCTGATGGCTTGGATTCCCGCCACCGGCCGCAAAAAAAAGGATGGCAAGGACGACGCGGGCAGCATGGTCAGCCGCCCGCGATTCCTCGCTCTATCAGAATTCGGCCCGCGCAGCCTCATCTACCACGAAGGCCGCATGTTCCGCGTGGATCGGGCCAAGCTCAACGTCACCGCCGCCGACCACATTTCATCGGACTCCCGGCTCGCCACCATCAACGCGTTCGTCTGCACGCATTGCGGTTATGGACATCTGGGAAAAACCGAGGATCCCGAACCCAAGGATCACGTCTGTGACGCCTGTAAAGAGCCGTTCACACCGGAGAGCCGTGTCAACGAACTCTATCGGATTGAAACTGTGGAAACACACCCGGTGGAGCGCATCTCGGTGAATGACGAGGACCGCCAGCGCCAGGGCTTCGACATCATCACCACCTATCGCTTCCTGCCGGGGCCCGGCGGTGCGCCGGATCGCATGGAAGCGAACGTCACCGCCAACGGTGATTTAGTAGCGAGTCTCACCTATTCCCCATCCGCTGCCCTCTGGCGCATCAATCGCGGATGGAAACGCCGCAAGGATAAGAAACAACTCGGTTTCTATATCAATCCCCTCAGCGGGCGTTGGAGCAAAAAGGAGGAAGTCGATGGGGATGACGACTCGGGGGAATCCCTTGAGGACATTCAGGAAAAGAAGGCCTCGTCCCAGCGCATCGTGCCTTTTGTCGAGGATCATCGGAACATTCTCATCATCACTCCGCCTCCATCGGCGGTTATGCCGGAAGCCGCCATGGCCACCATCCAAGCCGCCCTGAAACGCGGAATCGAGCAGACTTTCCAGATCGAATCCGCAGAGCTCGTCGTCGAGGCACTCCCCGCCAATCACGACCGCAGGGCGTTGCTGCTATATGAATCCGCCGAAGGTGGAGCGGGTGTTTTGAGTCGCCTCGCCTCCGATCCCTGCCACCTCGCACAGGTCGCCCGCACCGCGCTCGAGTTGATGCACTACGAAGTCCCTCAAAACGAGGTGCAGCCCGGCCAACTCACCGACCTCGCTGGTGACAACGCCGGCCCCCGCGACACCCACTGCGAAGCCGGTTGCTACCAGTGCCTGCTTTCCTACTACAACCAGCCGGACCACGAAATCATAGACCGCCGGAATCCCGCCGCAGTTGCGTTCCTTACCGCGCTTGCCAACTCCACCGTCCAGCCGCTGCGCCCCGTCGCGGATGCTACCCAGAAAGGAAACGGAGAATCGTCCACCCCGATACAAAACTGGCTCTCCGCCGTTTCCCATTACGGCCTGCGCCAGCCTGACCAACTCGACCTCCCCATCAATGGCGGGGAAGCCACCGCCGATGCCGCCTATCAGACTGCCCGTGCGCTTGTGTTTCTAACATTGCCGTCACAGATTGTCGCCGCATACGCACAGGATCGCGGCTTCACGGTGATTGTATTCCCTGAAGATCCATCTGGATGGATGGATATCTTCACATCCCACGCTGCCATCTTTGGTTCCACTTCCACGCCCTCATGAGCACCATCCTCGCAGAATTTTCTCCCGGTGCTTTGGTTCGCGCCCGTGGCCGTGAATGGGTTGTGCAGCCTGGCTCCACCGCCGGCGCTCTCTCGCTTCGTCCGCTCGGCGGATCTGAAGAAGACATCGCCCTGATTCTGCCGGACCTGGAATTCACCCCGCCGGAGCCCGCCATCTTCCCGCTGCCTGATCCCTCCCGCCATGGCAGCCACCAGGCAGCCACCTTGCTGCGCGATGCCATCCACCTGAAACTTCGCAATGGCGCGGGTCCCTTCCGTTCCTTCGGCAATATCGCGGTGGAGCCGCGGGCCTATCAGCTCGTGCCGCTGCTGATGGCACTGCGTCTCGCCGTTGTGCGCCTGCTCATTGCCGACGACGTCGGCATCGGCAAAACCATTGAGGCCGGACTCATCGTACGGGAATTGCTGGATCGTGGCGAAATCACCCGTTGCGCCATCTTATGTCCGCCGCATCTGGTGGACCAGTGGCAGACGGAGTTGGAAAACCGTTTTCACATCCGCGCCGTCGCGCTCACAGCAGCCAGCGCCAACCGGGTCGAACGTTCACTGCCTCCCGGCACCGGCCTCTTCGACCAGCATCCGTTTGTGGTGGTCAGTCTCGACTACATCAAGAGCGAGCGACACCGTGAACACTTCCTCTCCATCGCGCCGGATTGCATCGTCGTGGACGAGGCTCACACCAGCGCCGCCGCAGGGCAGGGAAAACAACTGCGTTTTGAGTTGCTGCAAAAACTGGCGGCTGATGAGGACCGCCATCTCATCCTGCTCACCGCCACCCCGCACTCTGGAGATAACGACGCCTTCTACAATCTCCTCTCCCTGCTGCGCCCGGAATTCTCACGCCTCCGCGATGATAAAACCGAAGTCCAGCGCGGTGGCCTCCGCGACGAGCTTGCCCGGCACTTCGTCCAACGCCGCCGCAAGGACATCGAGGAATGGCAGGACGCCAGCATCTTTGCCCGCCGCTTCACCACGGAAATCACCTATGCCCTAACCGGTGACTGGGGTGCATTCTTTGATGACGTTCGGGACTAC
>CAISTY010000167.1 GCA_903888515.1 Akkermansiaceae bacterium
CCCCCCGCCCAATGCTGTTCAATTAAGCAGGAAGAGAAGAGGGTTTTCACCGCAGATGAACGCAGATAGACGCAGATGAAGAGAGATTTTTGATTTTATCTGTGTTCATCTGCGTCCATCTGCGGTTCGAATTTCTTAATTGAACAGGATTGGCCGCCCTGCCCTCACTCGTCCTCGATTTTCAAACGCGGCGGCGGCTTCAGCGGGATCGCCTCTTCAATGGCTCCCAAATCCAGGCTGTCGAGCACGTTGGTGCGGCGGCGCACCAACCCGATTTCCGCCGAAGTGGCGGCGAAGCTCGGGTGTTCGGTATGGTAGGGATCATCGCCTAACAAAACCGGGGCCTTCGGCCGCACCGGCACGACCTCCAGCGCGGGCATGCTGAGAAGCGCCACATCCGCCGCGTCCCCGTCACCGAGGATGCCGGCGTGGACGGTACAGAACGGCAACTTCTCCGTGCCCCTGCGGAAATATTCCGTCACCGCGGTGCTGCGCGAAAGGACCATGCCGGAACCGGGGGCTTCAGCGTATTCCTGGCAGAACTGGGTGGCCCGCTGGCCGGATACCGAACACAACGGAACTTCGACAATGTTGTCGGGAGGCGTGATTCCCCCCCCGCCAAACGAGGGCGCCGCCGCATTCATCACCGCCTGCCAGACCGGCATCGCAAGATCCCGGCTGAAGGCGCCCGGATAGATCGGCTCGCCATTTGCCGTTAGAAATCCCGTCCACACCCCGCAGGTGACCCGCTTGTTATATCCAAGGAACCAGCAGTCCCCGAAGTCATGGGTGGAACCGCCTTTGCCCGCGCCGTTGAAGGGCTTCTCGATCAACCCGTCGAGCACGCCTTTCGAACTGCCGCGGTAAAGCGAACCCGCCAGCATGCTGTGCACCTGCCATGCTGTCGCCCCATCCATCACCCCGGCGCGCGGCACCGACTGGCGCTGACGCCGGAATCTCACATCACCCGTAGCATCCTCAATGCGGTCCACATACACCAGTTGTTCCGGCCCCAACCTGCCGCCCGACGGGAAAGCGGCGATCGCCCGTACCGCTTGTTTCAGCGAAACCTCCTCGAAGCCCACCGCCAGCCGACGCAACAATTCGGCCTTCTGCAGCGGCAATCCGAAGCGGCAGGCGGTATCCACCACCCGCTGCAAGCCCGTTTGATCGGCAAAACGCACCGTAGCGGCGATCTTCGAGTTTTCCAAGGCCTTGCGCACCGTAATATTCCCCTGATAGACCGGCGCTGAAACTTCCATGCCCCACTCACCGAGAATGCCTTCGCGCCCCCCCACCATCACCGAGCGGTTGTCCATCGGCTCGTCCCCCACCAGCGTGGCCGGTGTTAGACCAGCCTCCAATCCCGCCACATAAATGATCGGGAAAAACGCGGTGCCCAGCGGGCGCTTGCCGAGTTCGACGAAATCATAGGGCACCTGCGCGTAGTCACGTCCGCCCACATGCGCCAGCACTTCGCCGGTATCGTGGTCCACCATCAGCACCGCCCCTTGCAAATATTCCGCCGCCTTCGCGCTGTTTTTATGATAGTCCTCGTGTTTCTGCCGACGGTAGCCGGGCTGCGTCTCCGCACGCGCCAGACTCTCTAACAACGATTTCCCTGCGGCGTCCTGCGCTTCTTTCAGGATCGTGGTGTGCACGGTGAAGCCGCCGGCCGCGAGCGCGTCCTCGCCCAAGGCCGCGCCGACGGCCTCTGCGATGCGTTCGTAGAGGTGCGTGGTGCCGCGCCGCAAGGGCTTGGGATTCAATTGGAGAGGAGTCTTGGCAAGTTGCTCCGCCTCCTTGCGGCTCAGCAGGTTGAGATCCGCCATGCGGGCCAGCACCAGATTGCGCGAGCGGCGGTTGGCTTCCTCATTGTTGAGCGGCGACAGGTTGGAAGGGTTTTTGATACAGCCGATAATCGAGACGCTTTCGAGGGCGTTGAGATCCCGCGGTTCCTTGCCGAAGTATCCCAGCGCGGCCGAGCGGATTCCATAGTACCCGCTGCCGAAGTAGATCCGGTTGAGGTAAAACTCGAGAATCTCAGGCTTCTTGTATCGCTTTTCGATCCGCCGCGCGAGGAACACCTCGACCAATTTGCGCTGAATGCCTGTCTCCTTCAACTTCCGCCGCTCGCCCTCCAGATCGTAGGCATTGCGGGCTAACTGCTGGGTGATCGTGCTCGCCCCCTGGGTCGTCTCGCCGGCCTTCCAATTCAGATAGATCGCGCGCACGATGCCGATATAGTCCACTCCGGCGTGCTTCTCAAACCGCTGGTCCTCACCCGCCCGCAGTGCATCGATGCAGACCTTCGACACTTCGGATACCGCAATCACACTGCGGTTCTGCACGAAAATCCGGCCGATTTCCTTGCCATTCCGGTCCACAATCACGCTCGGGATTTCCAGATCGTTGATGCGCTCAAGATCATAGGTGGCCGCTCGCGCGCGGTATGGCCGGGTATATTCATTAACCCACAGCCAACCCGCACCAACGATCGCCATGCCCAGCAACAAGATGCCCAGCCAAAAGCCTTTGCGCTTGTAAAACCACCGCTTGCGGGGCTTCCTTCGGTTGATTTTCTGAATGGTCACCATGCCTGATCCGGATTCATCGCCGCCCTCGCAGGCGGCAAAGCGCCCACAGGAGTATCTCATCGGGACGCCGCCCGCAACCCCTTCGTTGCGAAGGATTCTGCACGACCGGATCGAACGCGACGGGCCGCTGGGCTTTCCAGAATTCATGGCGGCCGCCCTGTATCAACCCGGACTCGGTTATTACGCCCGTGCCACCCGCCAAATCGGGCGCGGCGGCGACTTCTTCACCAGCGTGAGCGTGGGGCCGCTCTTTGGCGAATTGTTAGCCCGGCGCATGCTCCGGGAGTGGCAGCATGCCGGTGCCCCGGCACGCTGGAGGATCATCGAATGCGGCGCCCATGACGGCACCCTCGCGGCCGATCTGCTAGGCACACTGGCGACCCTGGAACCGCAGGCTTTCGCAACTCTCGAATATGTGATCCCGGAACCCCTGCCAGGCCTGCAGGCGGCGCAACGCATCACCCTATCCCGCTGGCGGAAAACCGCCCGCTTCATCACCGATCCATTAGAACTCGCGAACGATCCGCTGCCGGGCGTCGCGTTCGGCAACGAAGTGCTCGACGCCCTGCCGTTTCACGTCATCGAGTGGCATGCAGGCAGATGGCGCGAGTGCCGGGTGACACTCGCTCCAGACGGGGAATTCGCGTGGGTCCTCGATGACATCGGCGACCCGTTGCTTCTAACAGCCATGACGCCGCTGGGTGGAAATTTCCCGGATGGCTACCGCACCGAGGTGCGCACGTGTTTCCATGAGTTGCTCCAGCCACTGGTCCGCAGCCTCGAATCCGGCCTGCTGTTGTGGGCGGACTATGGGTTCGCCCGGCCCGATTATTACCACCCGGCCCGCACTGCCGGCACACTGCGCACGTTTTCCAGACACCACACCGGCGCAAATCCGTTAGACCTCCCCGGTGAGTCGGACATCACCGCGCATGTCGATTTCACTGCCGTCGCGGAAGCGGCGCTGGCGCTGGGCGGGCGCCCCACCGAGTTCCGCAACCAAGGGGCCTGGCTCACCGCAACCGCCCGCGATTGGCTGCTCGCGCAGGAAGGAAATCCGCAGCCGTCGGCCGTGCGCCAATTCCACACCCTCACCCACCCCGCCCACCTCGGCGCCTGCTTTCATTTCCTCGAACTCTCATGGAATCCGTCCGCATCCCCGCACGACCCGGCCAGCCTCTCGCACCGCCTGTTCGGATCCGCACCGGATGCGCCCTGCAATACGCGTTGGCGCGACCTCCCGTGATTGATTTGAGGGGGCACACATTCGGTATTGAAATCAGGCCCATACGGCATTGTGCTGTGCCGATGCCGAAACGCCGCAAACCCGCCAAGCCGCCGCCTGCTGCCGAATCGCTCGCCACCGCCATGCACATCGGCGCGAGTTCGGTTTCCATGATGGTGGCGGAGCGTGCGGCCGACGGCTCGCTCACCCCTATCGATTTCCTCGAACAACCGGCCCCCTTGGCGCACGACATTTTCCGCCAGGGAATCGTGAGTCTTTCCACCACGGAGCGGGTGGTGGCCATCATCAAGGGATACCAGAAATCCCTCACCGAACTCGGGCTCAACCCGCACAATGTAACGCGCGCCGTCGCGTCTAACATTCTCAGCGAGGCCAGAAATCACGAGACCGTGTTGAACCGCATCCGCATCGCCTGCGGATTGCGCGTCGGCACCATCGATGACGGGGAAATGACACGCTTGATCTATCTGAAAACCCGCCGTCGCCTCCAGCACCTGCCCGCCATGCGCAACGCCACCACCCTGGTCATGCACGTCGGTCCCGGCAACACCCGCGCCCTGCTCTTTCAAAAAGGCCGGATCACGCGCTACACCAGTTACCGCATGGGCACCCACCGCACACGCGAGGCGGTCGAGGGTTCCCACGCGGAAGGTGCCGCCCTGCTGCGCGTGATCCGCGAACACGCCTCCGGCAATCTGGCCCAGATCCAGTATGATTATTCGGATATCCCGATCGACGGCTTGGTCATCATCGGCTACGAGGTCCAATCCGTCGCCGCATCGCTCACCAAGTCCGGCACCGCCTGTCCTCTCAGGAAACTGCGGCAGTTCACCGCCGAGGCCGCAGGCATGAGCGATGTGGAACTCGTCAAATGCTATCATCTCGACTATCAGACTGCGGAAGCCCTGCTTCCCGCCCTTGCGATCAACCTCGCCATCGTGGAAACCCTCAAACTCGACAAACTCCACATCCCCGCGAGCGATTACGAACAAGGACTGCTGCACGACCTGCTCGTTTCGCGCGAACTCACCGGCACCTTCGCCGATGAGGTCCTGCGCTCGGCCCGCATCCTCGCGGAACGCTATCAATCCGATCCCGGCCATGGCGAACACGTCGGCGATTTGTGCGCGAAACTCTTCGACGCACTGGCAGATCTTCATCACCTCACACGTCACGATGCCCTATTGCTGCAAGTGGCAGCCATCCTCCACGAAGTCGGCACTTATGTCAGTCCGCGCGCCCACCACAAACATTCGGAATATATCATTCTCAACTCGGAGATTTTCGGTCTCGACCGAATGGACGTCACCATCGTCGCGCTGGTCGCCCGCTATCACCGGCATTCCGGACCGGTCCTCGACCACCCGAGCTACGCCGCCATGAGCACCGACGACCGCATCCGCGTGTCCAAACTCGCCGCCATGCTGCGCGTCGCCGACGCACTCGAACGCACCCACGCCCAACGCGTTTCCCAACTCGAAATCCGCCGCGAATCCGGCAAACTCCGGCTGCGTCTTCCCGGCCTCGTCGATGCCGCCGTCGAACGCCTCGCCATGACTTCCAAGGCCGATCTGTTCGAACAGGTCTTCGGCCTCGGTGTGGTCATCGATGAGGACAATTAGAGGATGGGAGACGGAAGATCCAACGGGAGAGTACGTCCCGCTCTCCCATGGCGGCGGAACGTTCCCATTCCCTTTTTCCGGAAGTTTCGGTTTTGGTCTGAATGGGTTTGATCCATGTGAGCGGTCGGGAACACGAAGGCATCCCGTCTGTTGACCCTCCACTTTCCGGGGGGGGGATTTGCGGGTTTCCAACGGATTCGTCAGCGCAACCGGGCGATATCGACACGGTCCATATCGGTGAACGCCTGGTTTTCTCCGCCCATCGCCCAGACGAAGCGATAGCTTGCGGTGCCGCACCCGCAGTGGATCGACCATGCGGGCGAGAGCACGATCTGGCGGTCGGCGACCCACAGTGGCCGGGTTTCCTGGGGTTCACCCATCATGTGGAGAACGCGGTGCGCCTCAGGAACATCGAAATAACAATAGACCTCGCTGCGGCGGGCGTGAGTGTGACATGGCATCGTGTTCCAAACGCCACCGGGCTTGAACTCAGTGAAGCCCATCACCAACTGACAACTCTTGATGCCGGCTTCATGAATGTATTGGAAAATCGTCCGCTCGTTTGCGTCGTCGCGGCTGCCAAGCACCACCTGGTTGGCATCGGCTCGGCTTGCTTTTACCGTCGGATACGCACAGTGGGCCGGGTAGCTGACAAGATAAAAAACAGCGGGGGTTTCCGCGCAGGTGCTCGCAAAACGGATCGCGCGGCTGCCACGTCCAATATATAGACAGTCGTGCCGCGCAACTTCATGGGTCATGCCATCGACCACAATGCTGCCGGCATCGCCGAGATTGAGAATGCCGAGTTCGCGGCGCTGACAGAAAAAATCCGCCTTGAGCGCGTCGTCGTTGCCGAGGTCGAGTGGCTGCGTGGTTGGCATGGCGCTGCCGACGATGGCCCGGTCGAGATCGGTGTAAACCCAACGGATTTCGCCGGAGACGAAGAGACCTTCAAGCAGGAATGCCGCTCGCAGCGCCTGGGTATCAAGTCTTGCGGCTTCGCGGGCGGATGGCATCTGGTGGGTTTGCATGGAATGATGAAGGTTGATGTTGGAGAAACGGACCCTGCGGGACGAGTGGGCCGGCATCCGGGTGACTGCTGTATGATCGTTGCCGGCTCGCCGCAATCCTTCATTGGACGCGCGTCTTGGCAATCGGATTCTTGGATTGAATGGTGGACGCCCTGGTGGACGATCCGGGCGGGGTCAGACCAACCAATCACGAAGTTGTCGGGCGTATTGGCTGGACGCCGCGCGGCCCCGCATTCATGCTCAGCGCATGCTTGAGAGAATCATACGCAGTCGCATTGTGCCGGTGGTGGTGGTGGATGACGAGGAATCCGCCGAGCCCTTGGCAGAGGCGTTGCTGGCCGGAGGGCTGGATGTGATGGAAATCACCTTCCGAACGGCGGCGGCAGCGCGTGCCATCCGCCGAATTGCCGAAAAGTATCCTGCAATCCTGTTAGGGGCCGGCACTTTGTTAGAACGCGACCAGGTGCTGCGCGCACGGGATGCCGGGGCGGTTTTCGGCCTCGCACCGGGCTTGAATCCGCGCATCGTCGAGACTGCGGCCGAATGCGGGTTGGCATTCGCACCCGGAGTGATGACACCCGGCGAGATCGAGCAGGCGCTCGCGTTGGGATGCAAGCTCCTCAAATACTTCCCGGCCGAGGCGGCGGGCGGCATCGCCATGCTCAAGGCGCTCGCCGGGCCCTACGCGCATACCGGAGTGAAATTCATTCCTACCGGCGGCGTGACGCCTCACAACCTCGGCGACTATCTGAAATTACCGATGGTCGCGGCCATCGGCGGATCATGGATGGTCGATAAGGCGCTGGTGACGGCCTGCCGGTGGGATGAAATCACCCGCCTGACCCGCGATGCTCTGGCCGTGGCGAAGGCATGCGGCGGCATTGATCCTTGATCAGACAAACTAACAGAGATCCAGTTGCGCTTGTGTGTCTTGCACCGGACCGCGAGTCTCCAGACTCGCCAGAGCATGATCCGCCATAATATTGATCCTTGATCAGACAAACTAACAGAGATC
>CAISTY010000168.1 GCA_903888515.1 Akkermansiaceae bacterium
CGCCTGACGCCCGACCAGTTGTTCCCGGAAGCCGAGATCGGCACCCATGGCCCGCCCGCCAATTATGCCGCACCCTATCCGTTGAGCGAACATTTCTTCCTCTGTGTGTACGACCCTAACAGCAGTTCGAGCGCCGGCACGTCCAACAATTACGGCATCTATCTGGTGGATGCCTTCGGCAACAAGGAACTGGTGTATCGCGATGACCAGATTTCCTGCCTCGACCCCATACCCGTCAAACCACGCCCGGTTCCTCCCGCCATGCCCCATCTGACTGCCCTTGGCAAGCCGCTCGAGTCCGGAGAGACGTTCGTGGCGCCGGATCCGAAAACCATCCCGGACTTTGGAACCGTAGGTCTGATGAATGTTTATGACAGTATCTATCCGATGACGGATCTGCCGAAAATCACCGCCCTGCGGGTGATTCAACTGCTGCCGAAAACCACCCCGATCGCCAACAACCCGCGGATTGGTTTTGGTGATCAGAAGAGCGCCCGCATGGTGCTTGGAACCGTCCCGGTCGAGGATGATGGCAGCGCATACTTCAAGATGCCGGCGAGCCGGCCGGTGTTTTTCCAAGCGCTGGATGCCGATGGCGTGGCGGTGCAGTCGATGCGCAGCGCCACCTATGTGCATCCGGGCGAAACCCTGACTTGCCTCGGTTGCCACAATTCACCCACGAGCGGCTATGTCATGAATTCAAATCCGCCCAAGGCAATGCGGCGGCAGCCTTCGGAGTTGAAGCCAGACGTCGCGGGCTCGAAACCCTTCAGTTTCCCCATCCTCGTGCAACCGGTCCTGGATAAGCACTGCGTTCCGTGCCACACCAAGAGCATGGCCGAAGGCAAGAAAAGCCCGGATCTGAAAGCGGGTGAAATGAAGAACAACGGCGACTTTTTCACCTCATACAAGTCACTGCGCCCATTCACCTTCTTCTGGAATAACGCGGCGTTTGACGGCATCCCAGACAGCAAGCCGGGACAGATCGGCGCCCGCAACAGCAAGCTCTATCAGATGCTGAAAAAGGGCCATCACGACCTCAAACTCAGCACCGAAGACATGTACCGCCTGACCTTGTGGATGGACTGCAACAGCGACTTCTACGGCTCCTACGAAAACCTCGCGGAACAGAAGGAATGCAAAGTCGTCTGGCCTACCTTGGAGTAAGTTCAACAACCCTTATATGAACAAAAAATCGATTGTGCTATTGGTGGCATGGGGCGCCGTAGCTGCGGAATTGTCCACCCTGCACGCTGAAAACGTGCCCGCGTCAACACCTCGGCCGCCGAAAAAGCAGACCAACCAGCGATGGCCTGCGGCTGACCAGGTGTTTGACAAGAATTCGCTGCCCGATCCCGCCGACAAGGATGAGGTGGATGAGGTGCTGCGCCGCGTGGGCGCGCTTATCAAACATCTCAAGACATTGCCGCGTTGCCCCGCCATGGCTCAGGCGGAAAAACGTCTCGCGGAGTTGAAAGCCCACGCCGTCGGAATTGAAATCGGCACACCCAAGCGCGATGAGCTGCTGCTGGAAGCGTGCAAGCTGCGCCGCAAGGTGGCCTTCGCCAATCCGTTGTTGGATTTCGACAAGATCCTGTTCATCAAGCGCCACTTCTGTCCCAATGCCGAAAAAGCCGGCAACCACATGTGCGACCAGTACTTCGGTTTCAACGCGATCCGCGGCGGCGGCTTGTTCGTGCTGGAAAAACCCTTTTCCGACACCCCGCAGATCTACAACGTACTGGAGAAGTCGGTGTGCGGAAACGGGCGTTACAAGGGGAAATCGTTCACCTCGCAGGACGGATTCCTGTCGCCCGAGTTGAGTTTCGATGCGAAGGAGGTGCTGTTTGCCCGGACCGAAATCGCGGATAACGAGGGTGACCGCAAACGCTACGCGGGGCGGGGATTCGAAAGCAACACCTACAAGATTTTCCGGGTGAAACTCGATGGCAGCGGGCTGACCCAA
>CAISTY010000169.1 GCA_903888515.1 Akkermansiaceae bacterium
CGCCTGACGCCCGACCAGTTGTTCCCGGAAGCCGAGATCGGCACCCATGGCCCGCCCGCCAATTATGCCGCACCCTATCCGTTGAGCGAACATTTCTTCCTCTGTGTGTACGACCCTAACAGCAGTTCGAGCGCCGGCACGGCTAACAATTACGGCATCTATCTGGTGGACGCCTTCGGCAACAAGGAACTGGTGTATCGTGATGACCAGATTTCCTGCCTCGACCCCATCCCCGTCAAACCACGCCCGGTTCCTCGCGCCATGCCCCATCTAACCGCCGTGGGCAAGCCGCTCATGCCCGGATCGACGTTTGTGGCACCGGATCCGAAGACCATCCCGGACTTTGGAATTGTCGGGCTGATGAATGTTTACGACAGCATCTATCCGCTGACGGATCTGCCGAAAATCACCGCCCTGCGGGTGATTCAACTGCTGCCCAAAACCACTCCTTACGCCAACAACCCGCGAATTGGTTATGGCGATCAGAAGAGCGCCCGCATGGTGCTCGGAACCGTCCCGGTTGAGAATGATGGCAGCGCATACTTCAAGCTGCCGGCTAACCGGCCGGTGTTTTTCCAGGCGCTGGATGCCGATGGCGTGGCAGTGCAGTCGATGCGCAGCGCCACCTATGTGCATCCGGGCGAAACCCTGACGTGCCTCGGCTGTCACAATTCACCCACCGCCGGCTATAGCATGAATCCAAGCTCGCCCAAGGCAATGCGCCGGCAACCTTCGCTGTTGAAGCCAGACGTCGAGGGGTCAAAACCCTTCAGTTTTCCCATCCTCGTGCAACCGGTTCTGGATAAGAACTGCGTGCCGTGTCACACCAAGAGCATGGCCGAAGGCAAGAAATGCCCGGATCTGAAACCGGGTGAAAAGAAAAACAACGGCGACTTTTTCACCTCATACCAGTCACTGCGCCCATTCACCTTCTTCTGGGATAACGCGGTGTTTGACGGCATCCCCGACAGCAAGCCGGGACAGATCGGCGCCCGCAACAGCAAGCTCTATCAGATGCTGAAAAAGGGCCATCACGACCTCAAACTCAGCACCCAGGACATGTACCGCCTGTCGTTGTGGATGGACTGCAACAGCGACTTTTACGGCTCCTACGAAAATCTCGCGGAACAGAAGGAATGCAAAGTCATCTGGCCTACCTTGGAGTAACTTCAGGGAGCCGGCACGGTCGAGATGGTCTTGAGAATGCGCGAGGCGATCTGATAGGGGTCGCCTTGGGAGTTCGGGCGGCGGTCCTCGAGATAGCCCTTGTAGCCGTTGTTCATGAAGCTGTGCGGAATGCGCACCGACGACCCGCGGTCGGCCAGACCATATGTGAACTTGTCGATCGACTGGGTCTCGTGCAGGCCTGTTAGACGAAGGTGGTTGTCCGGGCCGTAGACGGCGATGTGTTCCTCGAGGTTTTCGGCGAAGGCGGCCATGAGGGCTTCGAAGTACGCCTTGCCACCCTTGGTGCGCATGGCTTCGGTCGAGAAGTTGGCATGCATACCCGAGCCGTTCCAGTCACCGCGGATCGGCTTGCAATGGAATTCCACGTCGATGCCGTATTTTTCGCAAAGACGCATCAGGATGTAACGTGCGACCCAGACTTCGTCGGCGGCCCTTTTGGACCCCTTGCCGAAGATTTGGAATTCCCACTGGCCTTTGGCGACCTCGGCGTTGATGCCTTCGTGGTTGATGCCGGCGTCCAAACAAAGGTCGAGGTGTTCGTCGACAATTTTGCGGGCGATGTCACCGACGTTCTTGTACCCGACACCGGTGTAATACGGGCCTTGGGGCGGCGGATAACCGTCGGCGGGGAAACCCAGCGGACGGCCGTCCTGAAAGAGGAAGTATTCTTGTTCGAAGCCGAACCAGGCGCCGGGATCGTCGAGCACGGTGGCGCGGGTATTCGACGGGTGCGGGGTGGTGCCGTCGGGCATCATCACTTCGGACATGACCAGCGCCCCGTTGCTGCGGGTGCTGTCTGGGAAAACGGCCACCGGTTTGAGCATGCAATCCGAACTGCGGCCTTCCGCCTGTTGGGTGGAACTGCCATCAAATCCCCACATGGGAAGCTGGTCGACAGTCGGGAAACCATCGAATTCCTTGATCAGGGTTTTGCCGCGGAGGTTGGGCACTGGGGTGTAACCGTCGAGCCAGAGGTATTCGAGTTTGTATTTGGCCATGTTGTGTTCTGTGGTTGGGAGTGAGTATTTTGGATTGTGTGGTGGGTTGGAAGCCGCCTCGCTTGAAGCGAGGACGGACATTCTGACAGGGAAAACAAAGCACTATGAATGCCAAAAATAGAAGAAAAAATATTTTATTGAGGGGATCCGGGTGGGTTGACGTGGATGACGATGAGCGAGATATCGTCGATACCGGAGTTATCGATGGAGCGTTGGAGAAGGGTGCGGCTGGTAGCGGCAGGGTCGCGGGAGGAAGCCAGGGCGTTGGAGATGTGGCGTTCCCAGACACCGTCGATCAGGCCGTCCGAGCAGATAAGGAAACGGTCGTCTGTTTGGTAGGGCACCACCGCGAAGTGCGGACAAACAAGGTTGTGGCTACCGCCGATGACTTCGTAGAGGGCGGAGCGCCGCGGGTGCGAGCGGTATTCGATTTCCGAAATTTCGCCACGTTTCCATTGGCCCCATGCCGCAGTATGGTCGCGGGTGAGTTGTTCGAGTTGGCCGTTACGGGAGAGATAGATGCGGGAATCTCCGACATTGGCGAGGTAGAGGTTTTCCGGGGTGAACCAGGCGAGCGCGAGGGTGGCGGCCATGCCGCGGGTGTGGTCGCAGGCGGCGGCTTGGTTGACATGCTCGTGGACCGAGCGGATGGCGTCGGCCAGATGGTCGAGACAATCCGGGAAAAACCCGGAGGCGGCGATTTTGAAAGTTTCCGGGATGATTTCGGTCATGCGTTGGAGCAGCAGGGCGGAGGCGAGATCACCGGCGTTGCCGCCGCCCATGCCATCGGAGACGGCGAACACGAGGTCATGGTAGTCCAGCGAGCGGCCACCGGCATCCCCCAAGGTTTCAGCGCCCCCGGGGCCGGAGGCGAAGGCGATCCACGAATCATCGTTGCGAGGCTTGCGGGAGCCGCTGTGGGTAAGAGCTGCCCATTGGAGGATCGATGCGTCGGGCACGGGGGAAATCAGGTTACGGTTGGGGTGTGGCTGGCATCACCGGATCCGGTGGTGGCGGCAGGATTTCGGCCAGTTCGAAATCGATGATGCAGAAACATCCGAGTTTATCCGAGTAGGTGATGTTGCGGGGTTCGGGGTCGAGATGGCGGACGCCGTATTCACGTTCGAGTTTGGCGAAAAGTTGATCGGCCTTGCTCTTGGAAATCTGGGTGGCGAGTTTGCCGCAGTTGGTGGAAACGAAGTAGAGTTCATCCGGGTGTTCTTCGAGCAATTGAGGGACATACGGGCAGCCGCGTGTTTCGAGCACCTTGAGCACGGCGACTTCGGTGGCGTAGCGGGTTTCCGCGTCGGTGCCGCGCAGGCGCTTGTGCACATTGCCGTAGAAATCGATCCGCACGTGGGAGCGAATGCCGTCTTTGAGTGGATCAATGGCCATGGTGGGTGAATGCAGCGATGACCAAACCCGGACACCCCGCCGCTGTCACGCTTTTGTTGTCAAGAAAGTGCGATATCCTCAATCGCCCGGCACCGCACCATGCCCGGTGTCAAATCGTATTTTTGCAAATGATCGTTGCCAGCATGGTCAAGCGAGGCTATGGAACATCCATGTCCATCATCGATCACGATTCCACCGTCATAGTGAAAACCCGGGAGTTTTGCGCCCAGATTGCCAGCGATCCCATGTTTCTGAAGCTTCAAGCGAGTATCGAACGATTCCTCAACGATGACAGCGCTCTCAATCAATATCAAAACGTCAACGCGCGTGGCGAAGATCTGAATCAGAAGCAGCAGGCCGGAATTCAATTGGGCGCGTCGGAGATCCGCGAGTTCGAGGAAGCCCGTGACGCGCTTCTTGAAAACGATGTGGCCCGGGTGTTTCTCGAAGCCCAGCGGGAACTTGAAAGTTTGCAAAAGGAGATGCGCCTATACATCGGCTTGACGCTTGAACTCGGACGCGTCCCGACTGCGGACGACCTCGCGGAGGCCAGTCATAAAGGTGGGGCTTGTTGTGGCGGTGGCGGCGGTGGCGGCGGTGGCGGCGGCTGCGGTTGCTCGTGCTGAGTGCGCTCTGGAGCCGGAGGCTTCAACTCCGCCGCTACTTCTGAATCGTCACATGGATGCACGGCAAGGTCGTATTATTCACGGGCTGGAGGGACCGGTATCGCGCGGGGCGGCAGGACACCCGGCGTGACTTCGACACTGGTGAAGGGGCGGTCTTCGCTCACGGGCAGGGGACGGAATGATTCCGAGTGAGTGTCCACGCGAAACTCGAGTTTCATGAGGTCGCGGTTGGTTTCGGCCAATTGGTCTAGCAGGTCGCGGTTTTGATTTTGCAGGCCGTTTATTTTCTCGATGAGAGCCTCGAAGAATTTCTTTTGTTCGGCGTTGGGATCGGGTGGCTGCGCGACGGGTTCACGGACGAGGAGAACGGGATCCTTCACGGGCCGCACATCGGATGGAGCAAGGGTGGGAGCAGGGATTGGTGCGGGGGTTGGTGCGGCGGTGAGAGCGGGGGTTGGTGCGGCGGTGAGAGCGGGGGTTGGTGCGGCGGTGAGAGCGGGGGATGGTGCGGCGGTTGGTGCGGGGGTTAGAGCGGAGATGATAGCGGAAATGGTATCGGAGATGGTATCGAAGTTGGCATCAGAGATGGTAGCGGAAATGGTATCGACGATGGAAGCGGGGCGCGGAGCAGAGAGTGATGTGGCGGCGAAATGCATGCCAGAGTGGGATGCGGCGATGACTTGGCGGACGGACCACCAGTGGCTGAGTCCGGCGGTGGACATTGCGGTTAGAGCGAAGCAGCAGGTGATGGGAAGGGTCGAGGGTTTCATCGCTTGCGTAGGGGTGCGGGTTTGGTTTCTGCTAGATGTTCGGTTATGGTTGCGGCTTGGGCAGGGAGACGAGGATCTGTTGGAGGTTGTCGATGGTGATGCCGAGTTGCTTGGCGTCATCCTCTAACTGGCGTATGGAGTGGGAGAGGATGGCACTGACGGTGGCATTCTGGTGGAAGCCGAGCAAGGCATCGAAACCGGGTTCCCGCACATTGAAAACGTTGGTGCCATCGGCCTCCGGCACGAGGAGATGCGGGCGGATGGTGAGAGTGATCCTGTTGCCGGGTGAGAGTTCGACTTCGCGGGTGAAGGGAGGCGCATTTTCCGAGGGTTTGTAACACCAGCCGGCGGGTGCTTTGGCAAAGGGTTTGGCAGGGAATGGAGCGTGTAGTTTGACCTGCGAGGGATCGATACCGCCGATGCCGATCTGGATATTTTCCACGCGCACGGCAAGACCTTGGCGGGAAGGCGGCGCGGATGCATCGGGCTCCTCCGGTTTCGGCTCAGGGGTCGGGTGATCCTTTTCGCGTACGGGTTCGGCTTTTTCCGGAGGCATGTCAGTGGCCGGCACGGGTTGCGCCGCAGGCTTTTCTGCGGCGGGGGCCGGTTGCGCGGCCATTTGGATGAAAGTGAATGGGTCGTCCATGGGGTCGAGGGCGACCAGGGATTCATTGGGTTTGGCGGGTTCGTGCAGGTTGAATTTGCCGTGGGCATCCAGCAGCGAACCCTCAAGAGATTTGCGGTCGAGGTACTGAGCGTTGGCCGCGCCTAGCAAGGTGATGGCGGCAAAGGCGATGTGGCGGGCGTTCATTTTTCAGTGGATTGAATTTGGATCGACTCGGTGGTGATCAAGTCGGCGGGGCGCGGGGCATCTGCGGCGTCCTCTTGGTTGGAGGGAAGAGACGGGCTGTCGGCACGGAGTTCGGCGGTTGGGAGTGAACGGCCGATCAAGCGGTTCCACGCCATCAACAGGTCGTTTCCCTCGGCGCGGAGATGGAGGGATTTTTCCTGATAGTCCATAAGGCGCGCGAGGATCTTGCGGGCTTCCTGGACATCTGCGGGCGTCCAACGAAGGTTCCTGCTTTGATAGAGCACCGGCACGTCGAGATCAATGCGTGCACGATGACCACCGGGTGCTTCCGCAGTCAGGATGTGCTGGATCCGGAGATTGGTTTCCTCAAAACCCGAGATCGCAGAAGGGACGGGCCACGCGTGGCTCGATGCGGAGCGTTTGTTGCCTGCGGATGCCGGATCCGGTTCGCCCGGAAGCCGGTCACCGTCGGGCATCAAGCCCGCTTGAGTGGCGGATCCGCCGGCACTGGAAGGTGTTAGATCGGATGGGATGGCCGGTGCGGCTGGTTCGGCTGGTTCGGCTGGGTTGGCTGAGTCGGCTGGAACAGATGGGAGTGATGGGATATGGTTCGGAACTGATGAGGATAGGATGACGGGTTTTGTGATATACATCATGCAGAACAGGGCTGCGATTGCGGTGCTGAGGACGAGCAGCCAAGGATAGATGCGTGGGATCGTGCGGTTGGATGAGGGAATGGCCGCACTGGGGGGTGAAGGTTCTGACGGAGAAGAGCAGGCGGTTGGCAGCGCGGGGAGAACCTGGCCCGATGTATTGTGATCGGCGGTCTGGCTGGCGGATAAGCGTTTCATGGTTTCGGGGGTTGGGAATCGTGGGCGGGCGGGTCTGCAGACTTGAGTTGGGCGGCCACTGCATGGCTGACGATGGTTTGCTCCGAGACACCGGGGAAGGAGGTGATGGTCATGGCTTCGCGGGAAAGTCGCAGGTGGCGGAGGATTCCACCGCTATGACTGGTTGCCTGCAAGCCGGGAATGACTTCCAGGGCGCCGCGACCGGTGCGTTGTCTTTCGATGCCGTCGGAGCGATAGATTGCGAACGTGGTGTGGGACTCGTCGTCACCTTCGGTCGTCACTTTGATGTGTACCCCGTCTGAATAGACCCGGAAGGCGAGCGGTTTCATGGGGATGGGAGTGATTTTATCTCCGGTTAGCTTGAAGTGCGCCTGCAGCAGGAAATCGCCGACATGTTTATACTCGGCCGCTACGGCTGCGGCACCGAGGACAAGGCAGAAAGCAATGGTGGTGCAGTATCTCATTCTCCGACATCCCATAGTGAGTCGCTGCTACAGCCGGAGGGGTCATAGGTCGTCCCGGAACCAGCGTTGACGACGGGGGGTGAGACGTTGACCAGGATGCTCAGGCTGGTCCCGGTCAGTGATTTGACGGTAGGCACGGACGTTGCCTGATTGGGAAGGTAGGGGATGATCCCGGTGCTGGGATCGGAAGTGGCGGTAATGGCACTCACCGACAATGTGGGCCTGTCGGCCAGCAACATGCGCTGGGCGGAATAAACCATGCGCAGGCTTTCGGAGGCCTGGCGGCCGAGTTTCCATTCATCCATCTTTGTGGAAACGAACAAGCCTGAGCCTAGCAGGGCGACCAAGATCATGATGACGATGGTCATTTCCAGGAGCGTGAACGCCCGCCGGGAGCGGGCCGATTGACATGGTGTTTTCATAACCGGGTACTATAATACAAACGGGCACTTATGCAAAGCGGAAAACCAGCGATTCAACCTTTCATGATTTTGAGGGCTTCCATGAAGTTTTTGCGGAATTCAGGGTCTTCCACCAGACTCTTGAGATACAGCAACGCGAAAAACATACTGGTGAGGATGACGACCAGGGAAAAGAGCCACCAAGTGACCGACTTTTCCTTGGGAGCGATGAACGGCACAAACCATGCATCGCGGTCCACGATGCGGGTGGTGTACATCTGGTTGTTATCCTGCAATTGGCGGATCAACAGGTCGGCGACCTTGCTGTCCCTGGCGACGAAGAGGTGCTTGTAGCGCAATCCCGGCACATCGGGTTGTTCGACGGCGCGGATTCCAGTGGGAATGGATGCCGGAGGACTGAGCGTGTGGATGTGCGTCTCATACACGAACTTTTCGCGCAGCCAGCGGTCGAAGTGGGTGAGTTGCATAAAAAAATTCTGAATTTCGAATTCTAAATAGGAAACGGAAGCGGGGGCAATCATCCGTCCGTTTGAGTGTTTGGGTTGGCAGCCATGGGATGATCTTCTCTTGTTTTGGGATTGAGTGTTTCAAGCATGGCGCTTCAGATGCCGCTCTGCATCATCTTCGGTCCCATGAGGAAGATCGGCAGGAAGGTGCCGATGAACACGGCGGCGATGAGCGAGACGGCGATGAGGAGCACAATGAAGCTGATGACGGCCGAGAACGCATTCATGTGATTTTGCGAATCCTCCTCATACATTTCGGAAAGCATTTCGAGCTGGGAGTCCAGCGAGGCGGATTTTTCGCCAATGGCGAGCATGTGGGTGACCTGGGCGTCCACCGAGGTGTATTTTGCGAAAGCGGTGGAGAGAGGGACTCCCGAGTGTTCGTATTTATCGGCGGCGGTCCTGAGTTCGTCGTAAAAAGGAGTATTGCGCACGCTGTTGGCGGAGACCCGTATGGATTTGGCCAGGTTGATTCCGTTAGAATGGAGCAGGCGGATGGTGGAGATGAAGGTCATTTGCCGCAGTCCCATGACCAGCAGGCGGAGCAGGCGCCATTTGGACATGGCGAAGCCGAGGATGAGATTGCGGACATGGGCCGAGCGCGCAATGATGATGGCGATCGTGACGGCAATGATGATGAACACCGGCCAGACCGCTTGGGTGAAGTGGCTCACTTGAAATGAGATGGCGGTCATGCCATCGGGTTTGGCACCCACTCCCTTGAGCATTTCCTCGACCTGAGGAACGATTTTGACTTGGGAGACGATGAACGCGCCGAGCAGAACGCAGATGATCACGCCGGGTGTGATGGTGGCTTTTTTGATTTGTTTGGTGAAAAACAATTCCGTTTTCAAGCGGGAGGCGAGCGACTGGAAGGCGTGATGGAGTTGGCCGGCATCCGAGCCGGCTTGGATCAGGCCGATAATGGTTTCGTTGAAGCGCTGGGTGCGGCGGAAAGCCTCGTGCACATTGATGCCCGCATTGATATCCTCGCGGATGCACATCAGCGCGTCCACCATGGGTTTGTTAGGCAGGCCGTTGCCGTAGTATTTGAGGGCGTCCGCCGTGTTGATCTGGGCACGCAACATCGAACCGAGGCCGCGGAACAAATCCACAAGTTCCTTTTTCTTGAACTCCTTGACTTTTTTCCGGGCGTTCAGCGCAACCAGCAAGCTCTTGGGTACGGCTTTAGCCTCGCCGGATAGAGTGTTAGGCGGGCTGTTCTTCGCGGGCGTGATGGTACTAGTCATCGGTGTAGGTCATGTCAATCACCTTGCTAACGGCGGCAAGGTCGGTTTTGCCATCCCGCAGCAAGCGGAGTCCGCTGCGGCGGAGATTCGGGAGGATTCCTTCATTCGCGACCTTGACTTCGAGTTCGTAAGGACTCATTTCACCTTTGGAAAGCATATCGGAGATTTTAGGGGTGATGGGGATGATTTCAAGGATGGCGGTGCGTCCGCTATAGCCGGAGTTGCGGCATTCCTGACAGCCGCCGGGTTTGGCGGTGAACAGCGGCAACACGGCCCACGAGTCATCGAGGCAGTAAGTCTTGCGGTCGAATTCAGTGATGCCCGGGGATGGTTCCTTGCAATACGGGCAGAGCATTTTGACGAGGCGCTGGGCGCATGCGGCCTTGAGTGTTTGGGCGATTTTCCAGCGTTCGATGCCGAGTTGTTCGAAACGTTCGATGATTTGGGAGGCACGGGGCGTGTGGATGGTGGTGAGCACCTTGTGGCCGGTGACGGCCGCCTCGATGGCGAGTTCGGCGGATTCGAGGTCGCGCACTTCTCCCATGAGGATGATGTCGGGATCGGAGCGCATGAACGAGGCGATCATGGGTTTGAATTCCTTGGCGCTTCTGAGGTCGCAGTGGGTGATGCCGGGCACCTCGTCTTCGACCGGATTTTCGAGGGTGAGGATATTGACTTCCGGGCGGTTGAGTTCGCGCAGGATGGCGTTGAGGGTGGTGGATTTCCCGGAGCCGGTGGGGCCGGACATGACGATGATGCCGGCGGGGATTTTCATCACCTTGTTGAGAGCGAACATGGTTTCGTCATCGAAGGCGAGGGTGCCTTTGCCAAGGGTCACGTTGATATTGCTTTTATCGAGCAGACGCATGGTGACGTGGTATCCGCGGTAGGTCCGGTGGCGCTCGTAACGGATATCGATGGGGCGGTGGAAATAGGAGATCGTGAAACGGCCCGAGATCCCCGGAGCGACATTGCGGATCTCGGTGGGGAGTTTCATCAGGTTGAGCAGGAACGCATCCAGGCGATCCTTGAGTTTCATGGGGATTTCGACCTTGTTGCCGATATCGCCATCGACCCGGAAGGCATAATAGAAAGTTTCTTTTTCCACCTTGAAGTGGATGTCGGAGGCGCGGGTTCTCACCGCATCCGACATGATGGTGGCAATGAGTTGAGCCATGGGCTCGGTATAATCCGTGGTGACATCGAAGTCGTGAATGCCCTCGTCCAAGTCCTCGACGTCGATGGCATCGAGGTCGGAGCGGCTGGGTCCGCTGTTAGTGGCGACGGATTCGATGGCGCGGTTGATTTCCGAGGCCAGGGTGACGATTCTGATGATTTCGTGATTGGGGAAACGCGGTGCGAGGTATTCCTCGGCGAGCGGGCTCCACGGATTGGCGAGCGCGACGATGAGTTTGTCCGATCCGGACAAGCAGAGCGGAGCGAAAAAGCCACGGGTCATGACCGTGGAATCGCAGGTAGCGTGCAGGGATCCGTCGCAGAACTCGGCGATTTTCGGGAAGAACGGCAGGCCATTGATTTTGGCGATTGAGGCCATGAAGCTGAAGCGGGTCACGCGGTTGGGGATCTGGTCATGGGAGAGATCCGCATAACTCGGATCATGCCCGGCCAGCTCGCCCATAATCTGGCGGCTGATGAGTTCGTTGAAGGCAATGCCATCGAATTCAATCATAATTCGAAGTGTTTGCGCGCAAGGAAGGTCCAACTTTCGTAGTCGAGACGCACCGTGGTGACGAAGGGGCGGATGCCGAAGCGCTTGAAGACGGAGGTGCGGATTTCCTCTGCGAGAATAGCGGAAGCCACCGGATTAGCCGAGGCGGTGCCGATGGCATCGGTGTCCTCCGCAAAGATCACCGGGGAAAGCAACACCTTGGCGATTTTGTGGATATGATCGAAGGAATCGTAGAAGGCGGAGGGGGCGATGAGCTTGCCCGCGAAAGGAAGCAGCGGTTGGAACAGGGGGAGAGTAGCGGCGACCTTGTTGCCGAGTTCCAGAATCGCACGGCTGAGATGTTCTTCATCGTGCCCTTGGATTCTGGCAACCACCTCGAGCAAGTCGGCAGGTTTGTGTGTGGCATGGAATTCACGGGCGGTGGCGATGGCATGGGAGAGCTCGACGGCATTTGCGGCGCGGGCTTCGAGCAGCGCGGCCTGGGTTTGTGCCATGCAGGTTTCGGCGAAGTCCCAGATATCGTCGTGCGCGGGCCGCACGAATTCCTGTTGGGGCATGACAGGTTGGGTGCCCGGTTCTTGATCCACAGGGAATGGCGGGCTGGGTTGCATGTGATCGGTTAGAAGCTGGAAGTTGGAAGTGATTTGGGAAGATGGCCGTTGGCACCGCGGGTTTTCTTTCCAAAACAACCAATAACAAATAACATTCAACGGCGCGTCAGCGCCCGCCCTTGGAGGAGCGGGAATGGGTATTGGCTGGCGCGGGATTTTCGATCACCTCGGTGGCCCGCGGGTAATACGGAGCTTGGGTGGGCTGGATGCCGCGGATGGATCGTTTCAAGTTGGGTTCGTGAGCGGGGCCGGGATTTTCCGCGTCCACCCAGTCGTGGTCACAATTGAAAGTGGTTGCGGCGCGGATGCGGTTGTTGGCAATGCGGTTGGCGGAGCGGTTGGTGGGGTCGTAGGATTTGGGTGTGACAATAAAAACGAGGCTGGTTTTTTCTTTGACGGCCTCCTTGCTTTTGAAGAAGAAGTTGAGCATGGGGATATCTCCGAGAATGGGGACTTTGTTTTTCCCCGAGCTGCTGGCTTCGCCATAAAAGCCGCCGACGACGAGAGAATAGCCATCAGGCACGCGGGCGAAGGACTCGACCATCGACTCGGTCACGCGAGGATAAAAGTTGCCGCTGACACTTTTGATTTTCTCGATGATTTGGGCGGTACGCGGGCGCAATTTCATACGCACGGTGCCATCGGGCAGGAGCGTCGGGGTGACGACCATGGAGATGCCGATTTCCCGGTGTTTGTCCGGATCGGTGTCGATGCTTTTGTCAGCCGAGTCGACTTTATAGCGGACTTGTTCGGTGACGATAGCGGTATTGCCGGTACCGCTTTGGGTTTGGGTGATGATGGGGACGCGGTCGATAATGGAGATGGTGGCTTGTTCGTTGTCCTCAGTGATGAGGGTGGGGTTGGAAATCTGGCTGGCGAGTTCACCTTCGGCGAGGGCGCGGAGCACGCCGGTGAGTTGGATGGGGGAGAGAACGAGGTTGGTGCCGGCGTCGACGGAAGCTGCCGTACCTCCAGCGGGCGCGCCTGGCGTTAAGCTGGGCATTTGGAGTCCGAAGACGGAACTCAGATCGCGAGTTACGGAGAACTCGGCGCCGGTTTTGCCAAGCGAGGCTTGCCAATTGACGCCTGCGCGCTCGGCGGCGCCGCTATTGACGCGGAAGATTTTGGTTTCGACGATGATTTGGCCCTTGGCCTTATCGATGCCATGGAGGAGGGTGCGTGCTTGTTCGATGCGGTGGGCGGCGTCGATGATGATGATGGTGTTGGTTTTGGGTTCGAAGTTGACGATGCCGGTTGCGGGGCTGAGCATGGGTTTGATCAACTCCTTGATTTGTTCGATGTCGGTGGGGCGGAGATAACGGAGCTGGTAGTGGAATTCGATGGCGGGCAGTTGGTTGAGTTGTGCCTGGGTGAGGGCATAGAGGGTGTTGCCCTTGGTATGGAGGGAAAGTCCATACATGAACGCGAGTTCCTCCATTTGTTGGAGCGGGTTGCCGTCGTTGAGGTGGCCGGTGACGAGGTATTCCTGACCGCTGATTTTGGTGTTGTGAAAATACTGGCGGCCGGCGGATTTGGCGAGGAACTGGAAAATATCGTTGAGGCCGGCATCCTTGATGATGAAGCCCTCGTCGGATTTCTGCATTTCCTGTTTTTGGTTTTCGAGCGGACCGAAAGGGGTGGCGGTGGCGGGTTGATCCGGAGTAGCCGCAGGGGGAATGATGACAGGTGCGGTGGGCACGGCGGCAGGGGGGGGGTGGCCGGAGCCTCCGGCACGGGTTCCTTGGCGGGAGGCACGACGGGTTCGATCAACGGTGCAGCGGGTGTTTGGGCGCAGAGCCATCCGGCGATCAAGGTTGCGGCGGCGCAGGTGAGGAATGATATGGTTTTCATGGGGTTTGGAGTTTAACGGTTCTTGGAATTTTCGTTTGGGGTGTTGGGCAGATTTCCGGGATCAAGTTCAAGAGCGGCTTCCGGCATGTCTTTCACCATTCCCGGTGGGGTACTGCCGAAGGTGCCCAGAGTGACTCCCTCAGGGAGATGGTTGAGTTTGATGGAGGCGGTTTCGTTGTTCTCGAGATTGTGGAATTCGATTTGCGTGGAGGTGACGGAGAAGATTTCGACGGGGATGTTTTTCCCGCGGAATGCGAGAGGGATACGATCACCCTGCTTGAAGGAGCGGCTTCCCACCAGAAAGCGCTTTTCCTTCGGCATGACGGTGGTGATTTTAATGAGCCGGATGATATCGGAGAAGGGAGTGACCTGCAACGGGGCGATGCGGCGGGTTGGTTTGGCAACGGTCGTTTTGATGACACGCACCGCGGTGGGATCCTGCAGTTGGCCGAAGGGATCAGTGGTCCGGTTCCGCATCGCGAACACCGCGGAGCGGGATGTCACGTAGTCGGACAAAGCCTCCGGGGTGACAAAGCGGGACGGAGTGATGTTCACCGCCTCGGTGATCTCCGGGGCGGTCGCCGGGGATTTGTCATTGGTGGGTGTAACGTCCTTGGTGGCGGGAGGGGTGGGGATGGTGGGGGGGGCGGGTTGGTCGGAGGCGGAACATGTCAGGCAGACGACAAGCAGCAACAGCACGGCGGCAAGCGGGTTGGACGGCATGAGCCCCGTGGGCGGGATGCTCACGTTTCTTGATGCTGGCGGGACACCCGCGCTGCTGGATGTCAATTTTCCCATGCGGTATAGGTGACTTGGAAGTTAAGGAGTGAGGATTGGGTCGCGGTGGGATCGATGCGGAGATCCTGGAGTTGGAGTTGGGGCATGCGGGTTTCGAGTTCGATGAACGCGCGTTGGATGGTGCGGTAGGTTCCGCGGAAGGCGATGCGGAGCAGGGAGGATTTTTGGGCGGCTACGGAGCCGAATCCACCACCACTGGCCGGGCGCTCGAAGGCGGTTTGCTGGATTTCCTTGCTGGGAAGTTGTTCCGAGATCCTGCGGAGATGGGTGGCCACGGTGCTGGCGGTTTCCAGGGAGAGTTGTTCGTTCCAGAGTTCGAGGAATGCGCGTTGGCGCGTGATTTGGGTTTCGATATCGCTACCCGTGCGGCGCGCTTGCTCGTAAACTTTGTAGGTTTTCTGTTTATTTTCGAACGAGGCGGTCATCCGGGATTTGAGCATGAAACCGACGCCACAGACAGCCGCCGCTGCCACGATAGGCAGGACAAGTCCGAAAAGAATGATGGGTTGGCGGTAGAGATGCATTGGGGAAGATTGTGGATTGTGGATTCTTCAGATCTGCCATTTATGCGATCCACGCTCTGCTATCTGTCGATTCATGTTCATTTGGTAGTGGCGACGTTGATTGCCATCGGGTCGGTGGCCTCGAAACGTTGGGTGATGGTGAGATCGAAGGAGTACGGGTAAGTCGATTCGTTCGCGATGTCCGCTTCTTCGAGTGGGATGGGTTTGTAGCCGCCATTTTCCTGGGTGCGGACATTCACGTTGAGACTGCGGTTGCCGACATTCGGGGTGAAGGAAGAGTTGCCGGTGATGCGTGCGATTGTGCTGAAGTGTGCGGCGATGCCCTCACGGGTGTTGAGGTTATTGAGGGTTTCGAGAGCCTCGTCGCGAGCGAAGCCGATGATTTTCCACTCCTTGACGAATCCCACTTTCTTTTGGCCAGGCGCGATGTCCGGTTTCACGGAGTGCGAGAAGGTTTTGAGCAACATGCCGCCGGATTCCGGGAACATGCGGGCGATGAATTCCATGGCACACCATGCTTTGGAGCGGTCCTCCAGCAGATTGTTCCAGTGTTCGGTTTTCTGCTGTTCCGAAGTGAGTTTGGAGAGGCGGGTTTTGATGGCTTCGGCTTCGACGGGATCGAAGGCCCATTCCTTGCGGCGTATCAGGTCGATCATGCCCGCAGTGAAATACGCGAGGCAGAGCAGGGTGATGACAATGAGCACGATGCGCACGAAGCGGAATATTCTGAGGAGACCCATTTCCGAGCGATTGGGATAGATCTCGACGATTTCCTTGGGGATGGTGAGAAAGTCTTGGAGAGCCCACTGGTCCTCATCGAGGATCGAAAAGGTATGGCTGGTCACCTTGGGGGTGGAGGTGGCGGGCAGTGCCGTGATGGCCGGTTCGGGGCACCAGTCGGGGATGCCTGCGGGCGGGATTTGCCGCAGCACCTCGATGCGGCAGTTGGCAAAGGATTCAGCCAGATTGGCGGCGAGGGAGGTGTCCACTTCTTGGCCGAGAGGCAGCAGGAAGAGGTCGGGATCGACGAATTCGAGGGACGCGTTGGTGGTGGACAGAGCGTTGCGCAAGTGGGTGGTCCGGCGGACTCCGCGATGTTGGAGGGTGCGGATGAGGCGGAGATCCGCATGTTCGTTGAAAAACGCCAGGGCGGTGAACCATGGATACTGGAGAATGGCGACGAACACTTTGCCGGGTGTGGGATCGAGCACTTGGGGAAGCCCCATCATGGCCACCAACGGGGCGCTCAGCGCATGGGTGATGATGGGAAAATTGGCGTTTTCGCCGGTTTGCCGGAGGGCGGAGAGAAAGGACGCGTATTGCCGGGAAATGGTGACCGTGGTTCCAATCACCTCGCTGCCAGCGGCGGAATACGGGAGTACGCGCCAAGAGGCCTGAGAGGCCAGGATGGACGAGTCTTCGAGAATCGAAGCGGGATCGGAAACAGCCGCATCGCGAAGGTCTGGAAGGGCGGCCGGATTGTCCAATTCCGGTTTCAGTTCGGTCGTGGCGAATTCATCGGCAATGTGGAGAACCACACCCAGTGAGGTGGCACCGTTCGAACGGGCGTGCCGCAGAATCTCCGCGAGCAGGGGGTCGAGTTTTGAGTGATCCTGAAGGATTTCCTCAGTGATCAAAGGACCTTGAGTCCATTGACTCTTTTTGCGGTCGAAGTAAAACGCGGTGAATTGGGTGCCATCCGGGCGGATGTGCAATTGGAAATTCAGGTCAAGCGCGGCCTGATACCAAGCGGGGTTGCGAGCGCGGGTGGTATTGCGCAGGATAGCACATGCCTGGCTGAACTGCTGCAGGGCATTGAGGGATTTCGGATGTTGGAAAGTGGCCAAGGGACTAGGATGCAAGCAAGCATGGAGGATTATGAGACATCCGGGAAGCTTTTTTTTCAACCGACAGCGGCACGTTCACTTTGGGCGGACGAACCGGGCGATGTTTTTTCTCAGCCGAAGAAACGATATTTGTTACCATTGGTTGGTGGCGCCGACCAGAGGGCCATAAGTGGCACCTTCGAGGCCATCCGCGCTGGCGACGAGCCAGAGCGTGCCGGTAGCGGTGACTGCCGTGCATGCGGTGTAGGTGACGGTTGCCACCGGAGTTGGCATTTTGCAGTAGTCCAACAGCATGGCCTGGGTGAATGCGTCACCGACCTTGAGTTCATGCATGTTCTGGTGGCCGCGCATGATCTGCTGGCAATTGCGCAGGTTCATGATGTTGGCGGCACGGTCCGAACCCTTCTTCCACGCGCGGGCGCCGATGAAGAGGATCGAGACGAGGGTGAGCAAGACAAGGATGACGATCGTCAGTTCGAGCAGGGTCATGCCGGTTTTGCGCTTCATGGTCATTGTGTGAGTCAGTTGCATCACGTATATTTTCATTTGTTATGTTAACTCAACAGTGGGGAGTTCTGCGGCTCAGGATTCGTCGGAATGAAGTCCCAGGCGGGTCTTGAGCCGGGAGAGTTTTAGTGCCGCATCGGCCCACTGGTCAACCAGTTTGCGGAAGCGCTTGAAATTCGCCACCTCCAC
>CAISTY010000170.1 GCA_903888515.1 Akkermansiaceae bacterium
GTATATCAAAAAATGTGGCTTCCGAGTACGTATAAATTGGCAGGAAATCGCCGAACAAACCGTGCCATCCGACGGGCATAAGCCCTCCAATTCCGCCCCATCATCTGACACAACCGCGCCCGCGGATGCACATTGAACGTTCGGCCGGAGAACATGAAGCTGAAGTTTCCGAGACAAACAAAGTATGCGCCGGTTCTGGCGGAGTGGGTCCATGCTCATCGGTCCGAGATAGCCGCAGGTCATGAGATCGACTTGGTCTTTGCCGAAAGAACGGGGTTTGTGAGGAAGACGGCACGGATCATGATTGGCGAAGACACCGACACTTTCGAGACGGACTGGAAGTGGGCACCCAGCACATTCCCGGCTCCACTCAAAGCCTTGGCGCAAACACTGCGGATCGAGGGCATGGTCGGCACCTTTGCCGCGAAATATCACGATGGACGAATCACAATCCAGAAGGTCGAGCCAAACTTCACGAGGTATTTTCCGCCCATGCCTGAAGGCTGATGTCCTCAACCACGGGTTACCGCGCCGCCCGCGCAACACGTCCGCTTTCAAAGTTATATACTGATGTGGCGTCCCCGTAGCACGCTCGTTCCTTGAACCTGCGTGCCTGCCTGCGTCACGCCTGCCATCCATTTCCCGGACAGAGGTCTCTCGGCGTTCCGCATCACCCTTCCTGACGAAGGCCAGCTCCCCGCTATCAACCCGTCCTGACAATATTACACGGGTCACAGTGATGTGATGTCTGCTGGCTGCCAGATTGAAGGCTGCGCGCGGCACGAGTCGCTGGACGATGAAATTGATATGGAGACCTTTGAGGCCGGCACGCTTCACGACATCATGGCGCAGCCCGACTATCAGGGTCATGAATCCGACCCCTCGGAGGAAGCCGCGAGGAACATCGACTGGGCCGCGTACCTCGCCGGTCACCCGCCGAGCCACCGTGCCGCGATCGGCGTTCTGGTGGCGGGTGGCACGATGCGTGAGGCGGGCAAACGCTGTGGTCTGAAAGACTCGGCCGCCGCGAGCCTGAAGCGCAGGATTGCCGGGGATCTGCTGGAGTTCTTCGGCCTGGACGTGATCAGACGCCTGTTGGGTGGCTGCCGCCCGGATTGGGAATCCGATCTGCGCATGACGCGCGAGAGACACCTGCATCTGTGCCAAGTTGGATGCGGGCTGGATGCCGCGATGCCGGAGCCGTGTTGAAAAATGACGTATATCGCTTCCCCGGTGCTCCGCAGATGTGGAGTGCCGGGGGAGGATGGGCAGGCGTGTTGTTATCCCCTGAAACCCTGACCGCATGCGGTCGCCCTGGTCATCGGCTCCACCCTGCGCCTGGTCGACGGCATGACTCCCACCGTCGCCACCGATCCCGCATCCGGAAATTATTGCCTCATCATGCCCTGCAGGTTCACCGAGGTCGCCGAGGAGGAAACGGAGGCCGTAGCCCCCGCTGTTGGGAATGCTCCTGTCCCGGTCCCGGCCATCGCCGCGTGAACAACAGGATGCCCAGTGACCCTGCCTATCAAGCCCTCCCGTCAGTCCCATGTTGGATTGGCGGGAGGGCAAGCGGTGATCGCAAGGTGCCATTTTTTAGCTCGGACAGGACAACCAACCGCAGGCGTCAACGACTCGGAAGTCTCCACTCTGATCCAACAAATCCGCCGCCGTATTCCCCACGACATTCCTCAACAAAACTTCTTGGCAACGCGGGCCGGATAGGTATTTTCGCGCTTTAGCATTTCCCCCATGAATCCAGACGCAAACCACTGTCCCTTGCCCAAATCCGCCGTTTGGAGGTTCCTGTCTCTTTATTTTCACCGAAACACCGCCCTTCCGAACCACCGACACACCTCTTCCAACCCCCATTTCCCCCGCAACCCCCAGTTCCCCGCCTACCGGTCCGGCCACCGGCTCTTCCA
>CAISTY010000171.1 GCA_903888515.1 Akkermansiaceae bacterium
CCGGTGGCGGCAACGGCAGAGTCGGCATTGGAACAACTACGCCGGATTACACCCTGCACGTGAACGGCTCGGTGGCGGGCACCAGTGCCTATAACAACCTCTCGGACGCCCGCCTCAAGAAGGACGTGCAGCCCATCGGCGATGCGCTGGCCATTGTCGGGGCCCTGCGCGGCGTGACCTTCAACTGGGACCAGACGGTCGATCCCTTGATGAAGCTCGACGACCGCAACCACGTCGGCTTCCTCGCGCAGGAAGTGGAAGCCGTGCTGCCGCAGGCGGTCTCCACCGCCAGCGACGCGCGCCAGACCAAGAGCGTGGCCTACAGCGAAGTCATCCCCGTGCTCACCGAGGCGATCAAGCAGCTCAAGGCCGAGAACGACGCGCTCAAGGCCCGCCTCGACGCGCTGGAGGCGAAGTGAACGATCCTTCCACAACACCGTACCCTACATTCTCCCGACTCACATGAAGATTTACCGCAGAGCCGCAAAGGACGCAAAGTCGCGCCAAGGGGATTTGGATTATCGCGAGAAATCCTTCATGGCTCTGCGATCCTATGCGTTCATTGCGGCTAAAAACTCTTCCCATTCATAATCCAAAATCCTCATCCTTCATCCCTCAACCTTCCATCCTCTGCTCCTCTGCGAACTCCGCGTTTCATTCCTTCTTCAGCTTTTCATCCTTCAACCTTCATCCTTTCTTCCTCTCATCTTCCTTTGCGTCTTTGCGGCTTTGCGCGAGGCAATCTTCATACACTAGCAACTGTAACAGCCGATGATCCGGCCCATCCAATCCATTCATTCCGATTAAGATTTTTTCGCGCAAAGGCGCAAAGGCGCAAAGTTTTCAAGAATTTAGAAATTCCGATTTTCAGGCCAAGTCATAAAGCACAAATGAATCCACCAAATCTCATCTTCCTTAGCGTCTTTGCGGCTTTGCGCGAGGCAATCTTCACTCCCCGGCAACTGTAACAGCTGATGATCCCGCTTCCCATCCACTCATTCCGATTAAGATTTTTTTCGCGCAAAGCCGCAAAGACGCAAAGTTTTCAAGAATTTAGAAATTCCGATTTTCAGTCTAAACCAAACATTCCCATGCAAACCAAATCCTTGTTTCATTCCCGCCTCTGGTGGCTGGCGTTCGCGCTGTGCTGCCAGATGAACGCCTCGTCGGCTCCGGACAACTCCGTGGTCATACAGGCCGACACCACATTCTATGTCAAACCCGGCACGCCGGTGAAGCTGCCGGCGGGGGCCACCGTGAAGGGCACGTTTTACAATCCGGCCGGGGTGACGCTGGGCACCGGCGCGTGGCTGGCCACCGTGGACGCCGGCCGCCTGGTCCAACAGGCGATGGCCGGTGACGCGGTGGTGATTTTGGCGGTGGGCGGCTCCGCCGCCAACCCGCTCACCGTGACCAACCGCAGCGGCGCGGCCGACACGTTCGGCGTGAAAGTGGCCGATACGGTGAGCGCCAAACCCGGGTGGATGAAGGCGGTGAACCGGACGTGGACGCTCGACAAGGCGCAAGCCAATGCCGCCGACGCCGTGGATCTGTTAGCCGCTTGGAATGCGGACGAGGAAGACGCCAGCCTCGGAACCGACCTTTTGTTGTACCGGTGGAACGGCACCCACTGGATCTCGGTGACCACCGCGGACCCCCTGGTCATCGGTCGCACGCTGAAACAAACCCAGGTGACCGGCGCGCTCGATAATAAACCGTTCATCGTCGGCAGCCGCTACCCCGCGCCCACCCTGGTCAGCCCGGCCGGCACCAGCAACGTGCTGCGCCCCACGTTCTCCGGCACCGCCATCGCCAACTCCACGGTCAGCGTCAACCTCAACGGCTCGCTGTTAGGCACCGCCACCGCCAGCGCCGGCGGCGCATGGTCGCTCACCCCCGGCAAAAACCTGATAGACGGAACGCAAACGCTCACGGCGCGGGCGGCCGACGGCCTGGGCAATGTCTCGGCCCTCACGGGCGAGGCCACCTATGAACTCGACTCGACCCTGCCCACGGCCGTGGCCGACGCCGTGGAGCGCGCGTCGCTGGCCCCGACCAAGATCGCGGTGGCCCAGTTGCTCGCCAACGACAGCGACCCGTTAGGCCGCACGCTTTCCCTCAGCTCGGTCACGGCCGTGTCCGGCGGCAGCGTCACCCTCAGCGGCCGCTGGATCACGTTCACTCCCGCCAGCGGCCTGGCCGACGGCACCCCGGCCACCTTCAGTTATGTGTTATCCAACGGAATCACCAGCACCGCCACGGCCTCGGTCACCCTGACCGTCCCCGGCACCAGCTACACCACGACCAACGCCACCCTGCTCCACGGCGGCATCGCGCCCAACCCGGAAGGCCCGGGCAAAATCGTGACCTTCGCCGCCATCCCGGATTTTGTCTATCAGGTGGAGGCCAGCAACAATCTGACCGACTGGACGCCGCTGGGATCCATCACCGCCGGGGCCGACGGCCGACTCATCATCACCGACACCGGCGCGGGCAACACGCGCTTTTACCGCTTCAAAAAATAAGGGATCAACAACGCAATCCACCATGAATCCCATCTTCCTTTGCATTCTTTGTGATCTTTGTGGCTAAAAATTCTTCCCATTCAAAATCCAAAATTTAAAATTCAAAATCTTCTCTTCCCCTCTTCCTTTGCGTCTTTGCGCCTTTGCGCGAGGCAATCTTCATTCTCTAGCAACTGAAACAGCTGATGACCCAGCTTCCAATCCACTCGTTCCAATTAAGATTTTTTTCGCGCAAAGCCGCAAAGACGCAAAGTTTTTTAAGAGTTATGAAATCCCAGTTTTCCAGGCCAGGTCATAAAGCACAAATGAATCCACCAAATCTCATCTTCCTTTGCGTCTTTGCGCCTTTGCGCGAGGCAATCTTCACTCCCTAGCAACTGAAACAGCTGATGACCCAGCTTCCAATCCATTCATTCCGATTAAGAGTTATCTCGCGCAAAGCCGCAAAGACGCAAAGTTTTTAAAAATCCTCTCCCTTCGTTTCCTTTGTTACCTTCTGTAGAAAACCAATCTTTGTGATCACTGTGGCTAAAAATTCTTCCCATTCAAAATCCAAAATTTAAAATCCAAAATTCTCCTCTCCTCCGTGAAATCCGTGGTTTAAAAATGCCACTGCAACCCCTGCTCCACCATGAATTCCATCCAACAATTCGCCATCGGGCTGACCCTCGCCACGGGCGCCACCGCCACCCTGACCTTCGACGAGTCCAACCCCGGCTTGCCGCTGGCCATTCCCGACCACAACAGCACGGGCATCCTGAGCACCCTCACGGTCACCGACCTCGACCCCGGCACCCGCTACTCGGTGGACTTGTCATTGGACATCTCCGGCACCGGCCACGGCGGCTATGTCGGCGACCTCTACGCCCATCTCGCCCACCAAAGCCCCGACGGCGGCCAATACCTCATGAGCGTCCTGCTCAACCGCCCGGGCCGCAGCGACACCCTGCCCAACGGCTACGACGACGCCGGCCTCAACATCACCCTGAGCGACAGCGCGGACCATGACGTCCACACCTATCGAGCCCAGGCGGACTATAAAACCAACGGCTCCGGTGCCCTCACCGGCACCTGGCAGCCCGACCGCCGCCTGGCCAATCCCGACACCGTGACGGACGCCAGCGTGCGCAGCACCCCCACCTTCGACGACCTGGTCAACAGCCTGGTGCCGTCCAACCCTAACGGCTATTGGTATCTCTTTGTCGCCGACATGCAAACTGGCGGCACCATGCAGCTCAACTCCTGGTCATTGAGCTTTTCCGAAATGAGCGCCATCCCCGAGCCCGGCAACCTGCTGACTCTCGCCGGACTGGTGGGTTCCGCGTTGTTGCTGCGCAGCCGCCGCCGCAAGAGCGTGGCGTGAACGCCAAAGTGGTGCATGGCCAGCCCATGGCCCGCAACCTCGGCCGTGACGGCTCAACCTCCACCCGGCCACCGTCACCGGACCGACAGAACCACGTGGTGGGTCATTCGATGTTGTCGGATGACCCAAGGCTCAGCGTAAGGTATTGTCGGTTCTGGCTCACTGCCCGTGCGACCTGCTTTCCGAAGAGCTGGACAATCACCTGCGCATATCCTTCGGTAATGCTGTCTCCCATCGTAACGATCTTCACCGGCTGTTTCGCCTTGAGCTTTCCAAGCACAGTCTTGAGCTTGTCCGTCGCCTCAGGCGGCACGGCACCAGCCCATTTCCCGGCGGTCGTATAACTTGCCTGGACCTGCAGATCGTGAAAGACATGCCCGTCCGCGAACAGGATGCCCTTCCTCCTGGACAAAAAGCAGCGGCTCGTTGCCGACGGAACCGGCAGACCAGATCGGTTGCCCCGCAGTAACGATCCGCGCCGGCGCGGCATTATCGGCGGCAATCGCCGTGGACACGACAAGCAACAAGACAGCAATGATTGGATTAAGCTTTTTCATGTGTACTCCTTGATTTCCGTGCGTGTCCGAGTGTGCTCATCATTCCGTTTTTTCTCCGCCCGCTTGCGGATCAACTCCCAACGGTTAATCGCAGCTTTATCTTTCACCATGCGGCTATTTCTTTTCGACATTCGTGACAGGATGATCGACCACCTCCAGAATACGCACCGGACAGAGCAGCCCGGAGGGGAGCAGTTGGCTCTTCTGGGTGTATTTGGTCATGCTGGTCCGCGTATAACGCTTCTCTGCGGACAAAAACGTGTCGCCGATCAATCGGTTGGGCCACAGGTTCACCACATCGATTTCCAGATGAACTCGAATCGTTGATCGCCGGTCTAACGGGCGAGATCGTGATCCACTTCCGCATCGCCAGCGTGGGGGAGGTGACGCCGCAGTTGTGCCACCCGTTCCCCGTCACCGCCTGCGCCACCACGCACCTGTTCGGGCACGCCCGCGCCGTGCTCTTCCACAACGGAACATGGAGCGATTGGCGCGAAAACCTGCGCCGCATGCCGCGCCACCATCGGCCCGACGGTCTTCTATCAGACACCCGGGTCGCCGCATCACTGGTCGATCTCTGCGGCGTGGACGTGCTCGAACGCCTCCCCGGCCGCTGGGTGTTCTTCGACCGCGACTTCACCGAACTCTACGGCGACTGGCGCGAGTGGCAGGGCATGCAGGCGAGCAACCTCTATTTCCTACCCGTGCAATCTGATAGGCAGCCCCGTTCACCACGGCCCTTTCTCAAGTTCTCCACCACCTGCGGCAACCCGGATACCTGGAACCGCTGCAAGTGAGCCCACAAACGAAACCATGAACCAACAAACGGACACCATGATATGGGATGAACTCAAAGCCCGTGCCAAACGGGAAGGATGGGCGTCATGATCGAAATCCACAAATACCGCCACACCCGGTTCTGGGCCGTGTATGTGGACGGCGAACTGCTCGCGGTGGTTGTCTATCGGAAAGGCGCGGTGGCCATCGCCGACATGCTGATGCGGATGCGCGGCAGGAAAGAGGCCGGGGATGCGGCGTGAGGGGCAGAGGTGAAGAATAGAAGAGTAGAATTTCTTGAGCGCCCCGCGTTTGTAACCGATAGATTTTTAGATTTAAACGTTGACTGCTGCATGAGTGATGACCTACATGCGCGGTAGATCGAATGAAACCAACCCTTGTCCTGTTAGTCGCCGTCATGGCCCTTGCCACACCCGTACGCTCGCAGGAAGAAGAAAACGCACCATCCGGTGGTTCCACTACCCCGCCAGCCATCCCAACCGCCACCGCCCGCACTTTGATCCCGCATGCCCTGGAAGTGCCGGTCTTTACCCCGCCCGCCCCGCCAGTGGTGAAACAAGTTCCCTCAATGCGTGTGGATGCAGCCGTAACCATCCCCACCAGGAACGGGCGCACGCTGACTCTCCTTCGTGGTGAAGCCTCGACACTTCCCGATCTCCCGCTTCCACCACCACCGCCGCCATGGGTGGAACCGACCGAACCGACTGCGGAGCAAATCGCCAAGCGCATCTGGCATCTCCGCCACAACTGCAACCTCGGTGCCACCATCTATGACCACAAGGTCAGCGTGGTACATTGGACCGATCCGGAATCCATGGTACGTTACGAAGCAGTCTGCGGATTTGACATCGGCCTGCTGGCGGGCGTCGGCCAATTCATTCATAACGGTGAAACCTACAGCCTGATGCTCATGCACAGCAACCACGATACCGCGACGTTGCGCCGCCTTGTACGGAATTATGTCCCCGCCATCCCCGAAGTCCTGCCCGATTCCATCACGATCCTGAAAGGCAATGTGCAAGACGCGGTCGGCACCGCCCCCGTCACCGTGCTCAGAGAACTGATCGCCAGCGAAAAATCCCGGCTCATTCCCTATCAGGCCGCACGCCTGCGCTATCAGGAAGCCTCCGCCGCTTGGCACGCCGCCCACCCTCCGATCCCACGGGACGAAACCTTCTGGTTCAAACCCCATCGTGGCAGTCGCTATCTCAAGCCAGCAACCGAAGGAGGTGACCGGTGAATCGCCTCGCACTCATGCTGCTGTTCCTTGCCGGAATCACATCGCTACCTGCCCAGCAAAACGGCATCGAGCAGGACTTGGAACTTATAGCCTATCCTACGGGTCAAAAGGTCATCTACTGGTATGGCCACGTCGGGCGCAGTTACTTCCTGCAAGTTTCCGATCCCACGGATCACCTCAAAAAATGGCATTGGTCAAACATCATCGAAGGGGGCGAAGACGGGATTATCAGCCACGAAGTGGAAGGCACCGCAGACAAGGGTTTCTTCCGCCTCAAATACACCGATCAAGTCCCAGGCCCTAACGAAGACCTGGATACCGCTGATTTTGACAATGACGGCATCGCCAACAAGGATGAAGTGGAACCTCCAGAAGGCGTCTCCCAGACTGATCCACTCAATCCGGACACCGACGGCGACGGCATGCCCGACGGCTGGGAGGTGGATCATAATCTCGATCCAAATGATGCCACCGGTGACAATGGTGCGGCGGGTGATCCAGACCACGACGGGTTGAATAATTTGGACGAATATCTAAACGAAACCAATCCTAACAATTCCGATTCGGACAGTGACGGCCTGTCCGACGGTGATGAGGTTCATATATACGGGTCTTCCCCGGGAATTGACGACAGTGACAGGGACGGAATCAGCGACTACAACGAGGTCATAGTCTATGGCACTGATCCAAATAATTGGGATACCGACGGGGACACCCTTTCGGATTGGGACGAGATTTTCTATTACGTCACCAACCCACTGGAGATGGACACAGACGGTGACTGGATGTGGGACGATTATGAGATCGATAACTACCTCGACCCAAACGATCCCACCGATGGATTGCTCGACGCCGATGGCGATACGCTACCCAATCAGCTTGAGTTCGTCTTCATGGAAGAGGGTTACGATCCATTCACTTACAACAATCCTGCGGTTTTCCCTTGGGCAAGCGATCCAGATTGGGACGGCATGAGCACCCAAGTGGAATTTGACGTTTACCTCACCAATCCCAAGCAACCGGATACAGATGATGACGGTATGGATGACGGGTGGGAAATTCTCTATGGTTTTCCGGTTTTGGTGAACAATCTCAAGGCTGGCCCTGCCAATCAGCATCCTGACGCCGACCCGGATGGAGATGGTCTAACGAATGCCATTGAAGGGACCCTTGGCACCAACCCAAACAGCGTTGATACCGATGGCGATGGAGTGAACGACAATGTCGAGAACGACCAAGGAAGCAATCCGAACGATCCAAATGACAGTACGCCACCACCAAATGGCACCGTTCCGGTGAATGTCACGTTCGGCGACGACAGTGGCAGCCATTCGGAGAAATACCGGGTGCTGTTGACTCCGTTGGAGGGTGATACATACGGACTGCGTTTTCGTACTAACAGATTCTGCGGCCAGTCTCAGACGAACACATTCCGCTTGCCTAAGGGCGCGAAGTATCAGGTGGAGTTGAGGCACATAGCAACCAATCCGAAATATCGCGGCACACCGAGTGCAGATGCTGTTCCCGTGCTTCAAATCGTGCCATTCGGGGCAACTCCCCCCCGATCACATCATGATTATGATCATACTCTAGAGGTTGACACATCACAAAATTGCCTGATTGTTGCCGATCCCGATCACATTATGGGAACGTCTGACCCATCACTCGGTGCCACGTTTGTTATCGGCGATAAGTACGCTACACTTTATGTGCCGCTCTTCGAGTGGGTGACTCCAAAGGGATCACCGGTCACGGAGCCAGATGATATTGGAGAAGGGAAAAACGAATTCATCTTTGACGACTCCAATCCAGGTGAACTGTCGATACGACTTGAAATTCTCGTCACTCCCACGGGCACTGCGGGTTTGACTGGATCTGACGGAGTGAAGTTTTCGGATCGTTGCGTGTTCACGTTGCCAGCGATTCAAGGGTCAACCTTCGTATGGGACTCTGAGAACACGCAAGGCAAGTCGAAAACAAATGGGGAAAATCTTTTTGCGACTGCCAAATACACAACCCTGCCAGCATTGAACTCAGAATTCGGACTCAAGCAAGCGGGGTTCACTTGCGACGGGGTTGAGGTTGTTTTGCCTGATGCGGACTTCGAGGTGTTCTTCAAAAAAAATGCCACCAATCACCCGAACGGTCAAGCCAATGACCCAAACTGGTTTTATTACTGGCGGCAGTTCTTGCCCATAGGACGCATCGCAACGCTGACCTACGACAATACCATCCCGCATTACGCGCAGACGTCGGGGCAACCCCGGACAACTGCCGTGTCGCAAAAAGCCAGCGAGAAGAATGATGAAACAGAACACGAAGGAGTGCATGCATTTTACGAAACATTGGTTCACGAAAGCTACCACATCACTTTGTGGGAAGGTTGGTGGGGTGTTGGGCAATTTCCAAATGGGACGGCCGACACGGACAACGACAGCTACCCGGATTCCTTCGAGACGAGTGAAAATGGCGTCAGTTCCGGGTTTACTGTTTCCAATATTGTCGATGACTCATATGCCGCTGGTGATAACACGGCAGGTCACTTATACGAAGAGGCCAAATGTCGAGAGCAAGAACATCTAATTTCAGATGTGACGGCTTACGATGACCAGGATTGGTCTTTCGATCAGACAATAGTGGGGAAAAATCAATAGTTATGAAACACACAAATATAGCACTTTTGATATTCTTTGCCGGTATTCATTTGCTGGATGGCAAAGAGCCTAGGACGACAGCGGAGGCATTTCGTGTTTATAAGAAAAACGACCCAGAATCCCAAAAAAGTGAGGTGGATCCACGAGTCTCTTTGTCTAATCTATTAATAAAAGAGAACCCATCTGTAGAGGAAACGCTCGCGACATTGGGAAGTGTTCGCAATTCTCCTTCTAAAGATTTAATGCCACAATTGAAGGAGCTTTGGAAAAGAAATCACAAGAACACGTTCAGAACGAAAGATCCTGATAACTGGCGTTACATTAAATCCATTGACTACAATCAACGACTTTGTGATGAGATTAAAATTCTTATTAGAGGGATTGGCGGTAATATTGATGACATCGAACCCCTCGACGAGAGGATCACTTTCGACCTAAATGAAGTCCGAAGTATTTTAATAAGCATCAAGAATGGTTCTCGGGAAAACGAACTGGATGGCTTGGAATTGAAATCCTTGACAAAAAAGCTATCTGAGATTATCAAAAAATGCAAATTCGGGGTTTCAAATGAGGATGAAAAATTGCAGACGTTTTATATTTTAGGAATTATTGATCTGCTGGGTGACGAAAGGGTATATTCTATCCAGAAAACAAATGACGCGGAAAGCTCGGTAATTTCGTTTTTTGATGAAGCGCTCAGCAAGGCACTTCCTCTAATTGATAAGAAATGGGTTCAGAGACCAACGGGTTCAAATGATCAAAATCAAGACACCCCAAACATTGAACAAACAATTCAATGGCAGAAGAATTCCTTGGAAGGTTATCAGCAATTGAACCTCAGAAGAATACGCGATCAAATACTACTTAACGTTTCAAATATGATTAAGATGAAAAAAGCAGACGATGCGTTCAAACAGGAAATGTTAAAAAGATTTTCTAAAGATAACGCATGTCGGAAAGTCATTGAAGATCGATTAAATTCAAGCAAGTGACAAAAATATCAGTTATGGGTTATCCACCCATTCAAGATTGAAGGTGTCCAAGAGTGAGAATTTCTATCAGTTGCATCATCATTCCACGATTTTTATGATAGCCCTTTTGCAAGTAGCGGCAGATACGGGCATGATGGCGTCGAAAAACCAGTTGATCTCTAGCGTAAATGGCGACAGTTAGGCAGTTAGAGATTTTCACGAAGTTGTAACCCATTGATAATGAGGAGGAAATCTATTTACGAACCCGTCTCATTCCCCGGGTCCCCCCACCCCCATCCAAATCATGTGAAAGGTGTTTTTTCAACTTTACACTTTTTTTGCGTACGAACTTGCCACGAAAGGCGTCAGGGCAGGCGGGATGCGATTTCGCAAGTTACCGGAAATAAGAAGATTGCGACGGCGCGACGTAACCGTCCTAAAATTCTCCCCCTACCCACGGCGGCGCGGTCTGCTAGGCTCGGGCCATGTCTTTGAAAACATCACCCCGGTTCCGGGGACGTAACGGACGGGCCGCCCGCGCGCGGTTCGTGGAAGTGGAGATGCCC
>CAISTY010000172.1 GCA_903888515.1 Akkermansiaceae bacterium
CGGGATCGGTGTGGAAAACTAGGCTGAAGCGGCACCCCAGACTTCCCTTAGGCGGGCCAGGGAATCGCGCCATGGAGCCTGCTTGTAGATCCAGACGCGGACCCACCGGATGAAGCGCTGGGTCCGCTGGGTGGCTCTGTGGAGCGCGGTGTTGATGAAATTTCCAGCGGCTCGGATGATGCCCGCGGCCACGGCTGCGACGATGGTCACCCTGGTTCTGCCTTGTTGCTTTTTCTCTTCCAGTTCGTCGCGCATGCCTTCGCTTTGGCCGATGTGCTCCTCGAAGAGCAGCAGGAGATTGTGTGCCAGGCACTGGAAGATCCCGTGACTCTGCTTGGCCTCGTGGGAACTCGCCCAGGATTTGCGTTCGACCATTTTGCTTTTGAACTGGTGGAAGATCTTCTCGATGTCCCAGCGGTGCTTGTAGAGCAGGACGATCTGATAGGCGGGCAGGGTGAATTCGCTGGTCAGATAGGTATAGGTCACGTCATCGAGCGGATTGGTGTAAACGATGCGCCGCAGCAGCACTCCACCCGGGGTGCCCACCATGTGGTCCGACACGACACCCTCGTTTCTCGGATCGGTGCGGTCGATTTGGTTAACCGAGCAGATTTCCGCCGCGCTGTTGGATTTTTCAAGCGTGACGAAGTAGATGCCGTAGGTGTGTTTGAGTTTGTGCCAGTGACGGTAATCGATGCAGGCCTTGTCCCAGATGAGCATCACCTTGCGGCCGATGGGCGCGCCGTTGCGAAGTTGCTCGGCGCTGCTGCGTTTGATGACAGTCATGTCATGGGCCTTCTTTTTACCGTCCTCGGGATTGGCCATTCCCAGACAACTGAGATGATGGGTGCGCATGTTCATGCGGAAGAAGTGTCCGGTGGCGGTGGCACGGAGTTCGCCTTTGGAGTTTTCGCGCTTCGGATCGAAGCAGGCGGCTTGGTGATAATGCCCGTCCACCGCGTAGAGATCCCAGTCGTCAAGTTCCTTGCATTGGGCGTAGGGATCGGCAATGCGGCGCTTCATGGGTTGCGCGAGCAACCCGTTGAGGGAAGTGATGTTGGCGAGTCTGCGCGGGCTTTTGAGGGCTTTGAAGAAATGGCTCGGTTGGATGTTGGCCATCCCTTGGTCGGCATGGAATTGGAGGAACTCATGTCCGGTGGTGGAACTGCTCAAACACCTCAGCACGCCCAATTGGCAGTAGTGGATGTCGGAAATATCCGTGCATCGGTATTGGCGCGAGGATTGGGGATAGAGTTGGAAGATGTCCGCGAAAAACCGGGCGGAGAACTCATTATCAATGTGTTGCGTAGGAGCCATAAATTTTTTTCGCCCTAACAGAATATTAAGCAAGGTTTAATTGACCCTGGCGGTGGATTTTTCGGCTCCGCCGCAGGATTTTGAAATCGCCCCGCTCGGAACCGTGCGGGCTCATCAAGGGCAACTGCCGCCGTCGGGTAAAGCGCGGCAGTGAGAATTATCCCGCCTAGTTTTCCACACCGATC
>CAISTY010000173.1 GCA_903888515.1 Akkermansiaceae bacterium
ATCCTCAATCCTCAATCCTCAATCCTCAATCCTCAATCCTCAATCCTCAATCCTCAATCCTCAATCCTCAATCCTCAATCCTCAATCCTCAATCCTCAATCCTCAATCTCTTCCTCTTCCCAAGGCGAGGCCGGTCGCTTCACGCTCACTGCACGAGACGCTGGCCGACTTCGCGGTCGAGCATCTGTTTGAGATCCTCGAGTCCGAGGCCGTTTTCTGCGGAAATCGGCAGGATTCCGACTTTCGGGAAGCGTTGGCGGCAATGCTCGAGATTTTCAGCGGCATGCTCGAGGTCCATTTTGTTAGCGACGACCTGCCACGGGAAGCGCGCGAGGTCCGCGTCGTATTCCTTGATTTCGCGGCGGAGGATTTCCAGATCGGAGACCGGATCGCGTCCTTCGCTACCCGCCATGTCGAGCACGAACAACAGCACCCGGCAACGCGTGATGTGACGCAGGAAGGCATGCCCAAGGCCGCGATTGTGGTGGGCTCCTTCGATCAAGCCGGGGATATCGGCCATGGTGCAGCGCCGGAAACCCGGAAACTCGATCACTCCGACCACCGGTTGCAGGGTGGTGAACGGATAGGACGCCACCTTGGGTTTGGCCGCTGAGAGTTTGCCGAGCAGGGTGGATTTTCCGGCATTGGGAAAACCGACCAGGCCGACATCGGCGATGCGCCGCAGTTCCAGATAGAAAACCCCGGATTCACCCGGGGTTCCGAGCGTATGTTCCACCGGCGTCCGGTTGATCGGTGTCTTGAAGCGCCAGTTCCCCTGCCCTGCCGTCCCGCCTTGACACAGCACGAACTTCTGTCCGATCTCGGTGAGGTCGGCAATCGGGTCCATGTCTATGCCCTCTGCGCCGCGTTCCAAGTCGACCGCTTCCTGCACGGTTGCGGCGGACGCCCGATAGACGACGGTGCCCGGCGGCACGCGACCGATCACCTGTCTGCCACTCTTGCCGGTTTTCCGGACGCCCGCGCCGTTTTTGCCATCTTCGGCCACGAGTTTGGGATCGAAGTGGTATTGGCGGAGATTGTCCGTCGAGGCATCGACGATCAGGATCACATCGCCGCCCGCGCCGCCGTCCCCACCGTCCGGCCCCCCCCGTGGCACGTATTTCTTCCGCCGCCATGAAACCACGCCGTCCCCCCCGTCGCCCGCCTTGGCAAATATCCGGATGTGGTCAATGAACATGCCCGTAGACTCACCCCTGACATCCCTGCGGTCAACGCCAATGATGAAAACCCCGTGATTGAACATCACGGAGGCAGTTTGGATCATGCTTCCGGTGTGCAAAACAACATCTGATTCATCGTCTGCCACCCGTCTTCGTTATTGCCATATTCAATTTCTTGCCAAACCCGCGGGATTCCCCTTTACTGCGCGCCGTTCCACCCATGGCTCTCATTGTTCAAAAATACGGCGGCACTTCCGTTGGTTCGATTGATCGCATCCGCAACGTCGCCGCACGCATGATACGCACGCGTGACGAAGGCCATCAGGTGGTCGCCGTCGTCTCCGCCATGTCCGGTGTGACCGATGGCCTTATCAAGATGGCCAGGGAGATTTCCAGCAACCCGAGCGAGCGGGAGTTGGATGTGCTGTTGGCCACCGGCGAGCAGCAATCGATCGCGCTGGTCACCATGGCCCTGCAGGAACTGGGCGTGGACGCGGTTTCCATCACGGGTCGTCAGGCCGGCATTCATACCACGGGTTCGCACACGCGCGGTCGCATCCTCAACATGAATCCCGCGCTCATGCACCAATTCCTCAACGCAGGGAAAACCTTGGTGGTGGCCGGCTTTCAAGGAGTCACTCCTGACGGCATGATCCACACGCTCGGTCGCGGCGGGTCGGACCTCACCGCCATTGCCGTGGCCGCCTCGCTCAAGGCGGATGTCTGCCAAATCCTCACCGACGTGGACGGGGTTTACACGTGCGATCCACGGATCGTCAAAAACGCCCGCAAACTGCCGGAGATCTCCTATGATGAAATGTTGGAAATGGCGTCGTCCGGATCCAAGGTCATGCAATCCCGCTCGGTCGAATTCGCCAAGAAATTCGGCGTTGTTTTCGAAGTCCGCTCCTCCCTCAACGATAACCCAGGAACCCTCGTGTTAGAAGAACATCCCCACATGGAAAACGCCGTTATCCGCGGCGTCTCGATTGAACGCTCGCAAGCGCGTGTCACCATCACCGGCATCCCCGATACCCCCGGCATGTCCGGCCGCATCCTCGGTGCCCTCGCCGAGGCGGAAATCAACCTCGACATGATCATTTCCAACATCGCACAACACGATGGCTTCGCCCGCCACTCGTTCACCATGCCATCGTGTGATCTCGGCAAGGCCCAGGCCGCCCTCAAACCGGTGCTCGCCAGCCTCGCGCCTGACGCGAAAATCGAGACCGAAGGCGGCATCGCAAAACTTTCCGCCGTCGGCACCGGCATGCGTTCGCATTCGGGCGTGGCCGCCATCATGTTCCAGGCACTCGGCGCCGCCGGCATCAACATCGGCATGATCTCCACCTCGGAAATCAAAATCGCCGTGACCGTGGATGAAACCCAAATCGAAGACGCGGCCCGCGCCGTGCACGACGCCTTCGGTCTGGACAAGATGTCGGCATGACGCGCCCCCACGCGCACAATTTCCTGAATGCGGCGGCGATCATCGGCCGTTGCTGTTAGTTGGAAAGGAAAATGGATGCCCCACCGATGGCGCAGAACGAACCACAACCGATGATCTGGCGCTATCGCCTGAAAGCGCGCGGATTGCTGAACGCGATCTCGCGACGCCGTGAATTCGATGGCGTGCTGATTCGAATCGATGGCGGCTACGGGTGCATTCATCCGTGGCCGGAACTGGGCGATCCATCGCTGGAAAAATGCCTGGCGGATCTGGCGGGTGCGCGGCGTTGGCCGATCGTGCGGCGGGCCGTGCGGTGCGCGGAATACGACCGCGTGGCCCGTGTCTATCAGCATTCGTTGTTTGAGGAAATGGAAATCCCCGCGAGCCATGCCACGATGGTCAAAGCGGAAGACGCGCAGATCGCCCGCGCGGTAGAGGCCGGGTTTGCCACGGTGAAACTCAAGACCGGTCGCGATCTGGCGGCGGAATCCAAATTCCTCGATGCGATGACGACCGAATATCCAACCGTGAAATGGCGCTTGGATTTCAACGAAGCGCTGGAAGTCGCGGATGCTGCGGAGTTTTTGTCAGGACTGGCGGAAAAGACGCGGGCGGCCATCGATTTTGCGGAAGACCCGTGTCCATATGCGGAATCCACATGGAACGAACTTTACCGGCAGACAAATGTCATGCTTGCCGTGGACCGCGAAGCAGCACCGCTCAGCACGGCCGCGCAGGTGATGGTGATCAAACCCGCGATCGACGAGCCGTTTCTGCTCGCGGAAGCGGCTGTTAGAAATCACCAGCGGGTTGTTCTAACAAGCCATATGGATCATCCGGTGGGACAGGCCTTCGCCGCCTGGGAGGCCGCACGGCTCGAATTGCAGTTTCCCGGGTTGGTGGGTTTGTGTGGATTGCAGACTCATTTTCTGTTCGAGCCCGATGCCTTTACCGAAATGCTCGGGCCGTGGTCACCGACATTCCAGGTGCCCGAGGGCCATGGCCTTGGCTTCGATGATTTGTTGGAGGCACTGCCATGGACGCGTTCTTTCTAACATGCCAGGCATTTTGGGATGACCGCACGCCCGTTGCGGCAGGACGCTTTCCCGAGGAAATCCCCGCCTGTCCCGAGCTGCGGGGACACGTTCTTTTCGAAACTTCCGGCACTGCGGACACGCCGCAGTGGATCGCTCTAGCAAAAATGGCGCTGCTGGCATCGGCGGCGGCGGTTAACCGCCATTTGGAGGTCACGCCAACCTCCTGCTGGGGCCTCGTGCTGCCGCCACACCACGTCGGGGGCTTCGGTGTGGCGGCGCGGGCGTTTGCCGCAGGTTGCGGATTCCGCAGTTTCGACCGGCGCTGGAGCGCGTGCGCCTTCGTGCCATGGATAACAGAAAATCAAGTCACGCACACCTCTCTGGTGCCCACACAGGTGCACGATCTGGTGACCGCAGGGCTGCATGCGCCGGCCTCGCTCCGTGCCATCGTCGTGGGCGGCGGCCGCTTGGACGAGGCGACCGGCCGGATGGCGCGGGCCCTCGGGTGGCCGGTGCTTGCGAGTTATGGTATGACTGAAGCGGCCTCGCAAATCGCCACCCAGGGACTCGATTCTCTAACTAATCTCTATCAACCCGCGCCGATCCCCCTGCTGCCGATCTGGCAGGCGGAAACCACTCATGATCTAACACTAAAGATTGCCGGTCCGGCGTTGTTTTCCGGCTGGCTCGTCCGGCAAAACGCCGCATGGGTTTTCCAATCGCGCACGTCGCAATGGCATCAAACCCATGACCGGGTGGCGTTGGAAAACGGCTGCCTGACCCCGCTGGGCCGCGCGGACATGCGGGTCAAGGTGCTGGGCGAACTCGTCGATTTGGAATCGATCGAGCGCGACCTCGCCGCTCTGGCAGACGGCGGTTTTCCGCCCGGCAGGTTCGCGGTCGTGGCGGTGCCGGACGCTCGCACGGAGCATGCGTTGGTTCCGGTGTTCGATGGTTCGGTGGACGCCGCGCTCATTGCCGCCGTCCTCGCCCGATACGCCGACCAGGCGCCGGGATTCCGCAGGTTGCGGCCTCCGGTGATCCTCGCGCATTTTCCCACCAGTCCGTTAGGAAAACCCCGCCGCGCGGAAATGGTGGCGGCGCTTCACCCCTCCTCAACGTAAGTGAGTCATACCATCTCTCACAATTGATTGTCATACTTGAAGGAGGTGACGCGCCCGTGGTCGTCGCTGGAGGTGATCCTTCACCCATCCACTCCCACCCGCAGATCCCTCACACTCCAGAGCACCCCCTTGGCTCCACTGGCCACTCCACGCATCGTTCGAGCACCATCCTGGCGCGCCTTGCTGAATCGTTCCCGCGCATTCGCGAACGCCTCATTCACAAACGCCCGACTCCCGATCACCGCTCCATCCGTAAAATACCTCACCCGACATCGCAGCATCCGACCATACGGAATTTCCTCCAGCTTCTTCTCTAACCGCTCTTGCTCCCGCCGCGCTTGTTCGGCACTCATGCCCTTGCGCGTCCGCTTCACTTCGGTCTCGCCGCTGCGTCCCACTCGCGCTTCTTGCTTTTCCACCGCTCCCGCTAACAAAATCCTCCGGTATTCCCTGGAAACATCGTGCGCCCACAGGTCCACATCCGCCCCCACTCCCTGGTGTGCCCGCATCGCCCTCACAAGCCCCGCCCGCGCCTTTTTCCCGTTGCCTTTCGCCCCTCCGCCCACGGCTTCCCCATAACTGCTCCACCGGTATTCCGCCGGATCTTTCACCATCCCGGCACGCACCGGATTCAAATCAATGTAGGCCGCCATCGTCCTGCATGCTGCACCATCTTCCACTATCACACTCTTGAACCGATCTTCCCACAAACGCCCCGTGCGACGGTGTGTCCGGTTGTGCCACTGCGTGTAGCGCTGGGTAAAAGTCTTCATAAACTGGCTCAAATCATGCATCCGATAGGTGAACCGTGCATGGATTGCAGTCGCATAAGACTCATCCGCCAAGCCCTTGCGGATCAGTTTCCGCACCTCCTGCAACTCTGTCGCCACCTCATCCACTTGTGCCTCGTTGTGGATTGCCCTCAATCGCTTCAGCAATTCCGCATCCGACAACCCCCCCTCCGGCATCGGCGTCACCTCCAAAAGAATGTGAAAGTGATTGGACATGAAACAGTAAGAAAGAACCCGACAACCCGAAAAGTTCTCATACATCCGCATGAACATCCGCTGCTGTTCCCGCTCCAAATCCCCAAACACGAATTCCCGGTTCACGGCTCTACTGATACAGTGGTAAATCACCGGCTTCGGCGACTCAAATTTCGGCAAAATGATCCAGCGGGCGCGTCTCATGCCCAAAGCCTACTTGGGTTTTCTCTAGTGTCGAAGAATTTTTCTACAAAGTGACTGTCCCATTGTAAGTCCCATTGTACCACATTGTACCAAGTCCCATTGTACCACATTGTACCAAGTCCCATTGTACCACATTGTACCACATTGTACCACATTGTACCACATTGTACCACATTGTACCACATTGTACCACATTGTACCACATTGTACCAGTCCCATTGTACCAGTCCCATTGTACCAGGGCGGTCATCTACCGCCCCTCCTTGATCATGCACGATTTGAGAGTCTCTTGACCTCTCCGCGCAATTGCGCAGCAATGGTATCCCAGCCGGATCGATTGTTAGGACAATCGTCAAACCGAAGCGGCGGCCCGATCTTGACGGAGATCCGCCGGGGTTTGCAAAGCCATCTGCCGGGCGGCAGGGCGCGGAAGCAGCCGTCGAGGTGGCATGACAGCACCGGCACGTTGGTTTGCGCAACCAAGCGGCCGATGCCGCTGTGAAACGCTTGGAGCTCGCCAGTGCGACTGCGGGAACCTTCCGGAAACAAGATGAAGATGGCCTCGCCGGTGGTCAGCTTGCGGCGCATTTCATCAAGATCGTGCGTGCGGGCACAACACCGCCGGATGGCCAGCGCATTGAGAAACCAATCGGCAAACGCAGCGCTCAAACGTTTCTCGAAAAACGTATCGCTGGCGGCTACCGGAAACACCTGATCGCGCCACGCCGCCCGGAGCAGCGAAGCGAGAATCAGCGCGTCGAGATGACTGGTGTGGTTGGCGATAAGGACGAAGGGTGGCTTGGTCGGCAAATGCTCGCGGCCCGTCACCCGAAGTTGAAGCCACAGCGGCAGGACAACGCGCAGTCCGCACCACCAACAGAGCCGCGCCACGCTGGCGGCAAGTCCGTTTTCACGCACCAGGCTGCGATGCCGTTCGATGCCGTGCAGCTCGAAATCACGGGCGGTATGGAATATCCAGTCGGTCATGGGGAAATCATGTTGGTAATGATTCGTTCGGCCTGGCCGTGGCCAAGCGGGCCGAGCACAAGCGAAAGAAAATGATAGTAAAGCGGCGTAACGATGACGAGGCTGTCAAAGCGGTCGAGCAAGCCACCGTGTCCCGGCAGCAGGTTGCCGATGTCCTTGACGCCAATGTCGCGCTTGATAGAGGAAAGCAGGAGATCGCCGAACTGGCCGAAGATGCTCATGCCTGCGCCAAGAATCAACAGCATCGGCCAGCGGTCCATCAAGGTGCCTGGGAACAACACAAAATGGCCGAGGATAAGCACCATCGCGGTAGTCAGCACGACCGCCCCGATGGCCCCGGCACACGTCTTTCCAGGGCTGGTGCGCGGGACCAGCTTCGGACCGCCGCAGAGTCGGCCGCTACAGTAGGCGAAGATATCATTGAGTTCAACGCCAAGCAGCAGCAGGAGCAGCAGCGGGCGGTAGAGCGGGTCGGTGGTCATCAATGCGAGATAGCCGAAGGAGTATCCAAAAAACAAATAGCCCATCATTCCGAGTGCCACCCGTTGGATGAAACCCTCCGGGCGGTCCTGTGGAATCGTCACGACCGCGATCAGCGCGATCCCTAACACGGCGGTGGCGAAAAAGAGCCGCAGGTAGTTGTCGATGACCGCGAAGGAAATCAGCAGCAGGCTCACCGCCACCGCAACACTGATCATTTTCTCACGGAAAATTCCGGTGGCCCGCGCGAATTCGCGATAGCACAGGAGGCTCAGCACGCCCACGCCCATAATGACCCAGGCGGCCCCGAGCAAAATAGGGACGACCAATGCGATGCTGATCCAGATCCATGACCGCCAGCGAACCCATAGCTCGGTATATGTCGCGTCGGCAACATTGCCCGTCCGGCGCAGCACCAGGAAAATCAGCGGGGTGATGACCAGTGCCGCCCCCAAAAACGCGACCACACCGCAGGTCAGCGGATGCGCGAAGGCATGGCTGTAACCGAAGAAGCGTTCTGCAATGACGGCATTCATCGGGGTTTTTCGGTGAGATAGTTTGCGATTCGCCGCAGCCGGCGCAGCGAGGTCACGGCGCAACCAACGATGATGACGGCAAGCGCGATGGCCATCACGCCGGCACCCGGAAGGCCCGCCACCGCCGGTTGCCACGCAGCGGGGGCGAAGGCCGTGTAAAGAGCCGCCGCGACCACCACCAACATCCGGTGGGTTTTTGCCATCGGGCCGCCAAAGTCCGCCTTGGTTCCCAGTGCGCAGCCTTGAATTCTAACATAGACAGTGAAGGCCGCCGCGAGCGCGGCGACGTAGCCGAGTTCGGGAATACCGCCGCAAGCGTAACCCGCGCCCACCAGAGTCGCGAGGTCGGAAATGCGATCCGGCACTTCGTTGAACAATTCCCCACCGCGCGACGCCTTGCCGGTGGTGACGGCAACCATGCCATCAAGCATGTTGCACATGCCGCGAACGAGAATGAGCAGGCACGCGGCGACCAACCACAGAACGGGCCGATCACTCACGCCGCTGGCCGCCAGCGCTGCTCCCGCACCGAGGCTGGCAACCAGGCCGGTCATGGAAATCGCATTGGGTGCGGCCCCGCGCGCGGCAAGCCACGCTGCGGCGATTTGTGATGCATTCCAATTGCGTGCGCCGAGGGGACGTCGATCGGGGATATAGGTAATGGTTTTCATAACGGTTTCCAGCCCATAAGAAACATCCCCGCCACCAGCAAAGCCATGCCGGCGAAATTCGCCGGGCATAGTGGTTCGTCGTAGAGCAGCCACGCCCCGATGGCGGAGAAAATGAAGGTCGAGGCGTAGATCGGATAAAGCACTGAAAGCGCGCCGCCGCGTTTGAATGCGGTGATGAACAACACCATTACGCCCATGTAGCAGGCAACGCCGGCCAGCAACCGTGGGTTCAGCAGATAGGCTGCCGCTCCGCCGTTCGCCCGCCACGCGCCCGACTTGTAAAAGAACTGCCCCGCCGCACCCAATCCGGAGGCGAGCACGAAGCAGAGGATCGATTCAAGCGGTGTTTTCATCGGCGGTGGGTGGTGGCAGACTTTCTCTCACCATCCATCATCCGGAATTCGCGTCGAAGGTTACACGGCAAAACGCGATTGATGCGGCTTCCCCATGACGGCCCGTGAGGCACCCGTTTCCATGCTTTCCTTTTCCGGAACGAGGGTTATGGTTCGCGCCTACAGATGACCGACATGACCCCATCCCCCGCCCGCCGCATCTCCGGGCTAACGGCAACCTCGATCGTGGTGGCCAACATGATAGGCACCGGCATCTTCACCAGCCTCGGATTTCAAGTCGGCGACTTGCCGAGCGGGTTTGCGATTCTGATGTTATGGTTCATCGGCGGAATCTGTGCGATGTGCGGGGCCCTTTGCTACGCGGAATTGGCCACTGCCTTGCCACGTTCGGGTGGAGAGTATCATTTTCTGGGCTCCATTTATCATCCGGCGCTGGGCTTCATGGCGGGGTGGATCTCGGCCACCGCGGGCTTTGCGGCACCGGTGGCCCTGGCCGCAATGGCGTTCGGCAATTACCTCACCGGCGTTTTGCCCGGGGTGTCGCCGTTGCTTGCCTCCCTGGCAGTGGTGTGGCTGGCAACCCCGTTTTTGTTAGTAAATGCCACGCTGGGCAGTAGGTTTCAAAATGCGACCACCGTGATGAAGGTGGTGTTGATTGTCGGAGTGATCGTGGCGGGGTATTTTGTGGGACATGCGCAGCCGGTGTCGTTCCTGCCGCAATCCGGTGATGGCGGACTGGTCGTCAGTGCGCCGTTTGCGGTGAGTTTGGTGTATGTGATGTTCGCGTATTCGGGGTGGAATGCCTCGACGTATATTGCGGGCGAGGTGCGCAATCCGGCACGGGTGCTGCCGCTTTCGGTGGGCATCGGGACCTTGCTGGTGATGGGCATGTATCTGGCGGTCAACGCGGCGTTCCTGCGCAGCACGCCGATGGTGGATATGGCCGGCAAAGTGGAAGTCGCTCTCACCGCCGGACCGCATTTGTTCGGGGTGGCGGGCACCCGGATCATGGCGGGTTTGATTTGTCTGGGGCTGGTCTCGACCATCAGTGCGATGATGTGGATCGGCCCGCGGGTGATGGTGGTGATGGGGGAAGACTTGCGGGGTTTGCGCTGGTTGGCCGGCAAGAGCCGGCAAGAAACACCGGTGCGTGCAACCTTGGTGCAATTCGGGTTGGTCAATCTGTTCCTGATGACTTCACGATTCGAGCAAGTACTGACCTGCGCCACCTTCGTGCTGCAGTTGTGCTCGTTTTTGACGGTGTTCGGGGTGTTCGTGCTGCGGCGCAGGCGACCGGATCTGGCGCGGCCCTACCGGACATGGGGCTACCCGCTGACGCCGCTGTTGTTCCTGGCGGTAACCGCTTGGATGTTGTGGCATATCCTGTATTCAAAGCCGGTCGAGTCGCTGGTCGGTCTGGGAATTGCCGTGATCGGGCTCATCCTTTACTTGCTTTCCGCAAAATCTCCGGCACCATCCCCCCCGGTCCCTCCCCACAATGTCTCGGATTAAACCCTATATCACAGTCGCAGTAGCGGGTGTCGCTTGCCTGCTGGCCGCGCATTTGACGGCTCAGATACCCCAGGCCATACCCGTAGTCAGTCCGGCCAACGACAGCGCGCGGTTGTTAGCCGGCATGATGCCGTCTGAGGACCCGGCCGTGATGGAGTTGACCGGCGAAAGCTCATGGCAACAGCACGCCAGGTTCTTTGACACGGCATGGGCGAATCTGGAAAAGAGGCAACTTTCCAAAGTTCGCTTATGGGCCAAGACCCGGATCCCGGATGCGTTCGCCGCCAAGAGTACCGTGTTCTACATGTTCAGCGGACCGGATTTCCTCTATGCCAACACGTTTTTCCCGCAGGCCTCCACTTATGTGTTGTGTGGCATTGAGCCGATCGGCCCGCTGCCGGACGTATTCAAGGTGCCCCCGCGCGCACTGGGCGGCGAGTTGCGCCAACTGCAATCGTCCCTCAATTCCGTGCTGAACTATAGTTTCTTCATCACCAAGGAAATGAAGGATGACTTCCAGAACCACACCCTGAGCGGCACCTTGCCGATTCTGTATATTTTCCTGGCTCGCTCGGGGATGACCCTGTGCGACGCGAGCTATGTGAGTTTGGATCAGGATGGCGTGCTCACACCGCAGCAGAGCGGGACGCGCAGCACCAAATCGCCCGCCCCCGGAGTGATGATCCATTTCCTGGCGAATGGTTCCGATACTCCCCGCACCTTGTATTATTTCAACACGGATATCTCCAACTCCGGCTTGAAACACAGCGGTTTCCTCAAATTCTGCAAGACGCTGGCCCCGGGCAACAGTTGTGTAAAGTCGGCGTCCTACCTCATGCATGAGAGTTACTTCTCCACAATCCGCAGTTTCTTGTTAGAAAATTCAATCACGCTGGTGCAGGACGACTCGGGTATTCCGTGTTCCTATTTCACGCCGGACGCGTGGCAAATGAGGTTCTTTGGCAGGTATCCGGGGCCTATTCCATTGTTCCGTGGTTACACGCAGTCGAAGCTGGCGGAGTATTACCGGACGACCAATCCGGAGCCGCTGGATTTCGGTATCGGTTACCGCCACCGTACGGGCGAGTCCACCCTGATGGTTGCCACCAGCCAGCCGGCCAGTGGCAGCGGGTCGCGGCCGGGAGACACGTCACCCGAGGTTCCGCCGCGCGCGATCATTGTCCCGGAAGAAGATGCCGCTCCGTCGGCGATGCCGTAACCCTGGGGTGTTACTGAGCAGTCCCTGAGTTGGAATACATTCAGTGAGCCGCAAAGAGGCAGGCAGAAACCGCAAAAGTAAAATTGGGGGGGGGCGCACGCGTTCCGCGTGCACCCTTGTGCATCCTGCACAAGGGATCTGGAAAATCGGAGCGCTGCGGCGCGACCTGACGAATGGAGAAAGCAAGTGGGCAAGCTGCCGCGCTGTGCCAGCATCTGGTCCTTCCGCAGGATGCGGAAGGAGGCACGCTGGAAGCGTGCGCCCCCCAATTCCTGGAAGCGGTTTCGGGATTTTCTGTTAAAAAATCGAGCGCATAAGGAGTTTGTTTGAAAACGATGCACTCGCGCTGGAGGCGCGGCGCACCGAGCCGGCTGGCGACGGCATAGATCACCTTCGGGCCGTCATGCGGCGGCAACAATAAAAGCCCCGACACAATAAAAGCACCGGCGCCGTCAGCACATTGCCGTCGTCCGCGGACTTGTCCTTGAGAATGCCGTTGTAGAGCAGATAGACCGCCACTCCCTCATGCACCCCAAGCAACGGGCTGTTCGCCTTCATGGGTTATTGGTGGAAGAGAAGAGGATTTTTGTGCTGCCAGGGCACCAAGGTTGCCAAGGAACGCAGAGAGAGGGGAAGTGGATTACTGGGGAAGTGGCAGGGAGCGCGTGGGTGGCATCGGTATGGAGAATCCACGATCTTCGATCCACGATCCACGATCCGCGATCCGCGATCTCTGACCTCTGACCTCTGACCTCTGACCTCTGACCTCTGATCCCCAGTGGTTCCCAGACCCCGTCTCTTGGTTCCCGACGAGCGCGGCAGTCATAAGGCCCATTCATTCCAGGCGGTCTGCCGGCCCGGGAGGACCGCCAGAGCAGTAACTTCAATTTAATGCACTTGCCGGACTGTCCGGTGGCGCTAAGTTCGCGCAGTTCCCGCCGCATTCATGTCCACCCTTTCCATCATTCTCAATATCATCCTGTTGGTTGTCGTCGTGGTGACGGTTTTCAACATCATTATTTTCGTGCACGAACTCGGGCACTTTTGGGCGGCGAAATGGCGCGGCCTGCAGATCGACCGTTTCCAGATCTGGTTTGGCAAGCCGCTGTGGAAAAAGGAAATCAATGGTGTGCAATACGGTCTTGGCTGGCTGCCATTCGGCGGCTTTGTCGCGCTGCCGCAGATGGCGCCGATGGAAGTGCTGGAAGGCGAAACCGCCGAACGTGCGCCGTTGCCGCCGATCCGCCCGCTGGACAAGATCATCGTTGCTGTGGCGGGCCCGTTGTTTTCCATGCTGCTGGCCTTGCTTGCCGCAGTGGTGGTTTGGCAAGTCGGAAAACCCAAGGATTTCATTGCCTCTACTGAAATCGGCTATCTGTTACCTGATAGCCCGGCGGCCACAGCGGGGTTGCGCGTCGGCGACAAGATCACCGAAATCAACGGCGTGCCGGTCCATGGATTCGCCGGGTCGCTCGAATCCATCACCGAGCGCATCATTCTCAGCCGCGGCCAGCAAATCACCTTCACGGTCGAGCGCCCGGGTGAAACGCAACCCGTGGTGCTGGTGTCCGGATTCGAGACTGAAAAATCCCGCTGGTATCAACGCCGCGGGCTGCGCCAGGTAGGCATTGAACCGTCCGGGCCGGCCATCATTGGCACGGTATATCCTAACAGCCCTGCAGCCGCTGCGGGACTTGCCAAGGGTGACCAGGTGCTCACGGTGGATGGCCGCAAGCTCTACAGCCTCGCGCAGTTTTCCCAATACCTGCGCGAGCAAAAGTGGAAAACCGTCCGCCTTGCTGTCCAAACCGCGGCGGGCGGCACCCGCGAGGTGGAACTCACACCCAAGCGCCCGCTGCAACCCGCAGATGCGGATCCGATGGTCGGAATCCTCTGGAATGCCCGCAGCGATGTGGACATCCGCATCGTCCATCCGGAACCGATCCAGCAGGTCAAAGACAGCCTGCACATGATGTGGGTCACCATTTCCAGCGTGAAAGCCAGCGATTCCAGCATCGGCGTGGACCACCTGAGCGGTCCGGTCGGCATCGCCAAGATGCTCTATCAATTGGCGCAGACGGAGAACGGGTGGCGACGCATCCTGGCGTTCATGGTGCTCTTCAACGTGAATCTAGCGGTTTTGAACATGCTGCCGTTTCCGGTGCTTGACGGCGGCCACATAACCCTGGCAATTCTCGAGCAAATCTGCGGTCGTCCGGTCAAAGCCAAGCCGTTGGAAATCCTGCAGACCGTGTGTGCGCTGCTGTTGATTTCGCTGATGCTCTTTGTCACCAGCAAGGATATCGGCCACGACCTCGGCCGCGACTCCCGGAACCGTCAGGAAATCGTCTTCCCGGAGCACTGAAGCGCCGCCTCACGGCGCGAACAACACTTTCCCCTCACGCTCCGGCGCATCCAACCGGACAAGCGCGTCTTGAAACGCTTCCAACGGAAACGTGGCATCCACCGGTTGCACGAGAGTACCCGCCGTGACGCGATCCGCCAAATTCTGATAGATCGCGGTGATTTCCCCGATCGGCGAGTTTTGCACCCAGCGGGTTAACCAAAGCCCGCAGAACCGGAGATCACGGAAAATGAGCAATCCGTTAGGCATCGTCAGGGGCTTGCGGCCCATGGCGCCATAGGTGATGTGGGTGCCGCTCTCGCGCAGCAGTTTCATCAGGCGCAGCGCGCTTTCGCCGCCCACGGCATTGAAGGCGAGGGCGGCGGTGGCCCCGCCGAGCACGGATTTTGCGGCGCTGAAGCCGTCCTTATCATCGGTGAACACATGGTCCGCGCCGAGTTGGCGGAGTTCCCCGGCCAATTCGTTGCGGCGGACGAAGGAAACCGTGCGGATGCCAAGGTCGCGGGCGAGTTGGATGACGCAGCGGCCGACGGCGGAATTGCCAAGGTTTTGAACGATCCAATCCCCCTCGGTGAGGGGTGCATAGCCATGCAACAATTGCCACGCGGTCGCCGGATTCACCTTGAGCATGGCGGCTTGCAGCGGATCGATGCCCGGCGGCAGTTTCAACAACGAGTCCGCCGGAACCGTCGTGTGGCTGGCCCAGGTCGATGCGCGGCGCAGGAACATGACCCGTTCGCCCTGCTGGAAACCCGCCGCAGCGCTGGCCTCCACCACACCGCAGCCCTCGATGCCGGGCACCGCTGGCAAGGTCGGCTGCACGCCATAAGTACCTTCGATCATGTTGAGGTCCGCCGGATTGATCGGCGCGGCCAAAATGCGCACCAACACATCCCCGCTCTCCGGCGGTCGCAGTGGAAAGCGCATCCATTTGAGAACCTTCGCAGGATTGCCGGTTTGATGAAACACCAGTTGTTGGCCGGACGGATTCGCAGCAGCACCAATCATGCGCACAATGTGCCACAATAATCCCGAGAGCCAAGCAGGAATAGGGCATGACAAACGGCTGCTCATGACTTCCTCAGCTCACATGATTCATGCAATTGAAATGGGGCGGAGTTGGGATTGTGGGAAATCATGCGCCCCCGCCAGCCACGATCTCACAGATCCTTACGAACCCAATTTGTGGGACGTGCCACACTCGGGGCTTGATCCCGGTCTCGATAACAGCCAGTGTCCGGCGCTGCAGCGCACGAGTAGCTCAGCGGTAGAGCAACCGGTTTACACCCGGTCGGTCGGCGGTTCGATCCCGTCCTCGTGCACCCCGTTTCTTTTCGTGCGATCGCAGCCGGTCCGGATGCCCGCTCAATCCGCCACCCATCGAAATTTTTTGGAATGAAATCCCAGCCCGCACCCGCACAAGCCACGGCGGTATTGTCGTTTGATTTTGATGGCACCTTGCACGATCCGGCGGCGGTGCCACCGGTCCCGGTTGCGTTTTTTCCGCTCATCCAGCGACTCCGCACCGAACAACAGGTGGTTTGGGGAATCAACACCGGCCGCCCGATGGCGCACGTCGTGGAGGGCTTCATCGAAAGCCGTTTCCCGTTTCTGCCAGATTGGGTGGTCGCCCGCGAAAGCGAAATCTATTTTCCCAATGACTTTGGCCGCTGGATTCCGCACACCGCATGGAACAAACGCTGCGAGAAGGAAGTCCACGGGCTGTTCCGGCGTACCCGCAAATTGCTCGCACGCATCCGCCATGAAATCGAGGAACATACCGGTGCCCAATGGATGGAAATGCACGGTGAACCGGCCGGCTTCATCGCACGCACCGATGACGAGATGGAATGGATCGTCGGCCGCATCACACCGCTCGCCGCCGCCGAACCGCGCCTTGCCTGGCAGAGGAATTCGATCTGGCTACGCTTCGGCCATCGCGATTTCCACAAGGGCAGTTGTCTGAGTGAAATCGCCCGTATCTATCAACTTCCGGCGGCCCGTTGTTTCGCCATGGGCGACGGCCACAACGACCTTGAAATGTTAGATCACGCCCACGCGGGCATGACTGCCTGTCCGGCCAATGCGGTGGATGTGGTCCGGGAAAAAATCGCGGTGACCGGCGGCCTCATCACCCGTGCCCCGCATGGGGCCGGAGCGATCGAGGCGCTCGAACATTATTTTCCGCTGGCGCTCGTGGAATGAAAAATCCAATCTGAGTTCAATGGTCGCCCGACGGGGCTATCCGAGTAGTTACGTTTTTCCCTTAATTCAGCATGAGTGCCAAGCCCCGCGTTCTAACAGTCTTGTGGATGTTTCTCGCCGGGGTGGCCGGTGCCCGGGCGGAGCCGGAGGATTTCGGAGCTGCGGAGTGGATATGGGCCGCGCCACCGGCAGGGCGGGAGGCCATGGATCAGCCTGCGGGGGCGGTGTGGTTCCGTGCCAGTGTTGCCGTGACCGAAAAGGCCCGCATTCGCAGCGCGGACTTGCTCATCACTGCGGACAACCTCTACACCGTCTATCTGAATGGCAGGTTTGTGGGCGAGAGCAAGGCGGCCCCGGATGCCTGGAACCGCCCGCAAAGGTTTGATGTCGCCAGCCTGCTTGCGGCCGGCCACAACGTGATCGCAATCGAGGCGGTCAACACCGCGCCGGGCCCTGCCGGATTGATCGTGCGGCTCGCCGTCGAGCTGGCAGACGGGCAGCAAGCCGGTCTGCTAACAAACACATCATGGCAATGCACCCGCAAGGAGCAGCCCAATTGGCAGCAACCCGCCCTCGATGACCAGGTCTGGACGGCCGCGATCCGCCTGGGTGCGTTCGGGGTTGCGCCGTGGGGCAGGTTTGTGCTTCGGGCGGACCGGCAAGCGGCCGGGAGCCGGGCGTGGGGTCATGAAATCGAGCCCCCCGCCGATTATGTCTGGCCCGAGGCGCTGATCTTTGTGGGTGACGATTGCAGTCTCTATCGACCTACCGCGAAAACCAATAACAGTCATGACAGTCTGTCCGTAACCATTTTCAACCCGCGCGATTCACGGGCCTTTCCCGAGCACGACCTGCCCGCGCCGATGAAAGTGGGACGCCAGCTTTTCGCGTTGAAACCCGCCCGACCAGGTGTGGTTCCGCGGTTGCTGCTGGATGCCGGGACGGGGGCGTTGGGATCACCCGCGGTTTCCTTCGATGGACGGTGGATCTATTTTGCCATGGCACCCGGCGGGGAAGCGTTTTTCCATATCTATAAAATCGGTGCTGAGGGAGGGAAACCGCAGAAACTAACGGACGGGCCGTTTCACGACATCGATCCCTGCGAACTGCCTGACGGCAGGGTGGTGTTCACCTCGACCCGCATCGGCACTTTCGAGGAGTATCATAATCCACCGTCGCGCTCGTTGTTCACGATGGACACCGACGGCCGGAAAATCACCGCGCTCACCCACACCCTGGTCTTTGACAACGAGCCCGAAGTGCTGGCGGACGGACGAATTCTCTTCATCCGCTCCGACAACTTCTTCGGGCGTGGCAAAGTGGAAACGTTGTTGCACGCGATCCATCCCGACGGTACGGCCGGTCTAACCGAGTTCGGCCTGGACATGGGCCCGGAATACGGCGGGCGCCTGCGTGCGTTCAATTGCGGAAGTCCGGCACCCATGCACGACGGACGGGTGGCCTTTCTAACTGAATCGGGGATCGCGGTGGGCCATCCCGGATGCACTGCGGCGGAGCTGAGACACCTCGCGGTGCCGGCCGGCGACGTGGCCGCGCTGCCCGATGGACGCTTGCTGTGCACGCTTCCGGGGCGGGTTGACTACAATCAGCCGATGCGCAACCCGCAAGCCGGCACGCGCGCCACCAATTATACGAAGATCGCCATCACGGATCCCGCCCGGGTTGATGAGAAAGTGGTGGTTCTTTATGATTCCAAAAACGCGCCGCTGCACTCGCCGGTGTTTCTGGGTGCCCGCCAACGTCCGCCGCTTTTATCTAACAGCATGGACGCCAGGAAAGCCGCGCTCCCCCGCCCTACCGGCACCTTTATTTGCCAGAATGCGCGTTTCACCCGCAATACCACCGCCGGTTGGCCCCACGTGCGCGCCATCCGGGTTCTAGCGGGAAAGGGACTCACGATGCGTTCCTCGCATTCCTATATTGTTCACGCCGGCAGCGAAGTCACCGAACTGGGCACCGTGCCGCTTGCCACAGATGGTTCGTTCGCGGTGGAGGTGCCGGCGGACACACCGATCGCCTTCCAAGCCGTCGATGGCGAAGGACGCTCGGAACTCAATGAAATGTCATGGATCTATGTGCGGCCCGGAGAAACGCGCGGCTGCGTGGGCTGCCACCAACCGCGACAGGTCGCCCCGCCGTTGGCACCACAGAGCGTGCAGGCCTTGCAGGTGCCGCCTCTGCAACTGACCGGCCGCGGCAATCCCCATCAGTTCCGCGGCAACAACGCGGCCGTCACCGGCATGATGGAATTGCAGTTCGACCGCTATCGGGAAGTCGCCGGCATCAATCGGCACAGCGACACCCCCGACCCATTGGCGACCGGAACCCAGGAAGTCGCCGCACTGACCGCCAGTTTGAAGGTGCCCGATGCCGACCTCAGGATCAGCGCCGCCCAGCGCCTGGGCATCTTCCGGCATCGCTCCGCGGCACCGGCGCTGGCGTTGCTCCTGTTAGATAAAACGCGCGAGGTCCGGTTGGCGGCTGCAGTCGCCCTCGCGGCGTGCGGCAACCGGGATTCCATTCCTCCATTGTTGGAATCCCTGGAGGATGCCGACCCGCTCGTCGCACAGGCGGCGGCGATTGCCCTGGAAAATCTAACCGCCCATACGCAACCTTTCGACCCGTTTGGCGGCAGGGACGGGCAGACCAGTCAGGCGACTGCATGGCGCGAGTGGCAGCAACAGCACCCGTGGGATATGTTGGAAAAGGATCTGGTCAAACGGCTTTCCAGTCAGGACCGCGATGACATCCGCAAGGCGGCGGTCGCGCTGGGACACACCGGTGGTGACGCCGCCCGCCAGGGGCTGCGTGAGTATGTGCTGCAGGAAAGCCAGCGGAATCCCTATCCGGAATGGGGCAGGAAACATGCCGGCGACAAGGCGCGTTTCAACTCGCTGGCCGACGTCAATCCCCGCACGTTGCAGGCTGCGGTTAGATCGTTGGGCTGGCTGGCCGATACCGGGTCGGTGGCGATGCTCGCCACGACGCTGCGCCAACACGCGGTCCCAAAGACCGCCAACCTTTTTCTAGCAGAAGCGGCGGCGGAGGCACTGGGCCGGATCGGCACGCCCGATGCGATGGCGGCATTGATGGATGCTTTTTCCAAGCTGCCGGATTACCCGCAATACACCCGTTGGTACGGCGACCACGAGGCGCTCATCGCCTGCCATGCCTCTCCGGTGCATTATCATATCATTGCAGCGCTCGACGCGCTCGGGGCCACCAACACGGATGCCATCGTGCCGGACCTGCTGCGTTCCCTGCCGACGGATACGGACCGGGCCTTGTTGCCCGGCAATGATGATTACGAGACTCTAACAGGCCGGGTGATCCGCCGCAGCGGCCTGCAAACGGCGGTGATCGAAACCTGCCTGGCACTGCTGGGTGACCCGCAGGCCACCCGGCAGCCGGACTTGGAAAAGGCGATCCGCGTGACGCACGGCGCGTGGGGTGGCAAACCCGATGCGGAAAACCGTGCGGCGCAGATCCTCTCGCTGGTTTGCCGCGACCGGGCCTTCGAGCCTCGCATCCGCGCTGCCTTGGAACGCTATTGGAACCAACCGGTCACCATCGCCCGCGTGTACGACACCGGTATTCCGGTGGTCGACCAACTGCCCGTCCGCCACTGGGTCTCATTCTTCCTGGCGCGCACACTGGGATATCTGGAAGATGCGCGATCGGCCGGGATGCTGGTGCGATTGTTAGACGAATCGGCGCCGGAGGCGGCCGCCGGCCGGCCCGATCCGTTAGGGCCGGGGGTGTTGTTTCTGCACAACGACCTGACGCCTTGCTGGCGCGCGGAGGTGGCCTGGGCGTTAGGGCGCATCGGGGATGCGCGGGCGCAACCGGTGCTGCTAAAAACCATTGCCAACCTCGAGAATGCCACCGACACGCGCTATGCCGCCGCCGTCGCCGCCCACCAACTCGCCGACCCCGCCGGCCGGGACGCACTCCACCGCTTGGCCAAGGACTATCCGGAAATCTCGGTCCGCAGCGCACTGCTCAGGCATTAGGAACCACCTGAAATTTTTCTAAACTTTATTATTGACGAATCCGAAAGAAATTGCAGGATACGTCCCAACCTCGCGCAGGCAAGCGAGGCAGTTAGGGTTCCGGGGGGAAACCGCACTGCTTGTAACCGCTTGCTGAGTGCAACGAGAGGGGGATATAAATGGGCGCGGATCTGGTAACGGGTCCGCGCCTTTTTTTGGTGCGTCCGGCAGTTTCTAACATGATTCAGAGCGGGCTGGCGTAGGTGGCGCAGCGGTTGTGCCAGCCTTGTTCCCAGCGTTTTTCGCCGCGGGCCTGGGGTGAATTGGCGATGCGGCGCGAGAGCAGGCGTTTGGCGGAGGCGGCGAATTCCGTCGCTGCAGGGGCACCGGCGGGGACGTCCTTCATGCCGCCCAGCACTTGCAGCAACCCCCATCCCTGGCCGTTGTAGCGTTCCGTCGCCACGGTACCGTCACCCTTGAAATTCACGTAATCGATCAACGCGTAGGTTCCATGCGGAGTGGTTGCGACCTTGCGGTAGTTCGCCTCGATGCGCGCTTTTTCGCGGGCGGGTGCGGCGGCAAGGATTTTCGGCAAGGCGGCGCGTGACCGGGCGATGATGAACTCCGTCTGCATGGCGATGGTTTCCGCCAGCCATTTGCGCAGGGCGGTAAGGCGCGGGCCATTGAAATCCTGTTGGAATCCGGCCTTGGTTGGCCACGGGCAGCGGCGTTGCCGTGCGACGTCCGGCGGATTGGCACCGTGCCGAATGGCGTAGGCCACAAAGAGCGGCCAACTTTCCTCGAAGCGACCGTTGAATCCGGCGGGATACCAGATGAAATGACCGATGCCCAGAGACGGAAATTCCTCGCCCGCGTTCCATGTCGTCAGGCCGGAAATGCTGCCCGCGCATTCGTTCTGCCAGATTTTCCGACCGATCGCCGCCTTTTGTGCGGCACTCAAATGCCCTGGCACCGGATTGTTAGAAGCGGCGGGCGGTTCTGCGGCGGTGACTGCGCTGGCAACGAGCAGAACGATTCCAATACGCATCAGACAGGCTTGCATGGCGGCAAGCTAACGATATCATGGCCGCCGCCGCAAGCGCGCTTCCTCATGTCCCGCATCCCTTGGGAAAATGGCCCTCGCCCTCAACTGCCTGCTCACCATCGGGTTTTTCGGGCTGACCGTTTGCGTGCTCCGCCGTTTCGGGATCGACCTGATCCCGCAATACTGATGAGTTCTTAGTTTGCCCTACAGTATTTTTTGCCGCAAAAATGCGCAAGATACGCAATAAGGTCAAGTTTTCCGGTCTTCTGTCTTCTGTCTTCAAGTCTTCTGTCTGAGGCGCAGCCTCGCTACTTTTGTGGTTTCTGTGCCTCTTTGCGGCTAACTGAATGTATTTCAACCTAGGGACTGCTCAGTAAACGCGGTTTTTTTCCTAAATCCGACGATTTACGCCGCAATTTCCAGATAAGGCTTGCCAGATGGCAGGATTTCTGCTTTGACACGCGGCCCGGCAGCCATTCCGGGTTCACCTTCCAACCTATCAGATTTGAGCGAGAATGTCGCGTGCATGCTTCCCGAAAATGTGATCCCGTTCGAGCAAGCGCGGCCGGTTTCGCAATCCCCTGGTTCACCTATGAAAAGTTATCTTCTCGAAAAGGCTTCCGAAATTGTCATCGACCCCTTGGTTTTGATCAACCTGGTCTCCCAGCGTGTCAAGCAACTCAACAGCGGCCGTGCGCCCTTGATCCCGGTACGCCCGAGCATGGGCATGGCCGACATCGCCCTCACCGAAATCATCGAAGGCAAAATCAAGCTGGTCGAGAAGGCGGCGCCTTGAGCCGAGCGCCATCTAACCGTCAGGCGTCGCCATGAATGCGCTGATCGCCACCAACCGGAAAGCCGGCCGTGATTTCCATATTCTGGAGAAGTTCGAGGCCGGGATGGAGTTGAAAGGCACCGAGGTCAAATCCATCAGGGCGGGCAAGGTCAACATTTCGGATGCTTTCGCCCGTGTCGAAAACAACCAGGTATTTCTTTACGGTTGCGACATCCAGCCGTGGCAAACCGCCGGCGAGTGGTTCAATCACGCGGCGAAACGCCCGCGCCGCCTGTTGCTCCACAAACGAGAGATTCTGAAACTTGCGGCCGCCACCGCCATCAAAGGCTGCTCGCTGCCGCTGCTGCGGATGTATTGGGTCACCCGCCGCGTCAAAGTCGAGATCGGTGTGGGCAAGGGCAAGACCCACTCGGACCAACGCCAGGACTTGAAAAAACAGGTCGAACTGCGCGAAGCCCAGCGCGAGATGTCACGCTTCAATCAGCGATGATCAATCGCGCTCCGTATCCTTCGGCTTGGGGCGCGACGGCGGATCGGTCGGCGGACGGGCAATCACCGCGCCCTCGGGCCCAACCTTGGATGGGTTAGGCCGGGTCGCGCGAAATTCGCCGTCTCCCGGCATCGCGAGCATGTCCGGCAAGCGGATTCCGTCATCCGGAAGGGCCGGCTCGGAAAACCCGGGCTCCGCCGGTGCTTGTGACTTCTTGGGCGCGGGTGCCGGTGCGACCACGGTGGCCTTGGGCGCGGCGCAGGACAACAGTGCGAGCGCCGGTGCGATGCGTGCGAGAGATACAAACTTCATTGTCACCATGATCAATCCATGAATGGGCCGGGCCGAACAAAGCGCTTTGCCAACCGATACGCAAGAGCGAAGCGTCCATGATTGTCGCTGCATCTCGCCAGCGTGCCGGACGTCCTGACCAGTTCCACGAAAACCCGCGCCGGACGGGATGATATCCTGCGTCGGATCGCAGCGCCCCTCGGCTGACGTGAAAAAAAAGTGCTGCCAGGGAATCCGCGGCAAGTCCGGACAAACTACCGTTGCTCCGATCAAGGCCTGGCGGGGTTTGTCTGCCGAACCTCCATGGCCCCTGACAGCGCGCAGAGACAAACCCAGCCGACGGCTTTGCGCAATACCTATTTTACGTTACATGAATCCGTCTGACCTCGCGGCCTCCCCATCTGTCTCCTCGGAAAACCGCACGCGGCCAGAATTCATTTAGCGAAAGGTCTTGGCAACGCGGATCGGATGGTTATTTTCGCGTCCTGTTCCAACGAAGACAAACCTTTGAAAGTCATTTATGATAACAACACACCATGCAACGGATAATGCCCTAACGGTTATGAGAGCAACGACCATGCTCGGAGTGGCCATTTGCAGCATGATGACCAACGTGGCTCACGGGGAGATCGACCCGGTCATGAAGCGTGACAGGTACCTCGTTCTTGATTCACGCGTCATCGATAAGACGAACAACGTGGAACTGACCGTCGGGTTCGCGCGCAAGGACGTGAACAACCCGCTCTTCAAGGAAGACAAGCCGTGGGAGCCGCGTTTCGACAATCCCTATTGCAGTATCATCTACGATGATGAGGAAAAGATCTACAAGTGCTGGTACAGTGTGTTCATCAGGTCCGATGGGCATGGGGACTTTCCCGGCGAGGGCCTCGCGCCTGAAAAACGGGCGTGGGTCAACTGGGTTGAAGGCAGACGTGGATTCGGTGTGTGCTATGCCACTTCCAAGGATGGCCTCCATTGGAACAAGCCGGAGTTGGGGGTGATCGACTTCAACGGCAGCAAGCAGAACAATATCGTGATCGAATACAACCATGGCGTGGCGGTCATGAAAGACCTGCATGAGACCGACCCGCGGAAACGCTACAAAGCCATCCACCCGGAAGTGAGGAACAGCATGGTTTGGTTCTCTCCCGACGGTATCCACTGGGGCGATAAGATCAATATTGGACCCATCGACAAAGGCGATACGAACCAGAGCATCTGGTGGGATGAAAACCTCAAAAAGTATGTGATGATCACACGTCGCTGGGGTGGTGCCCTGGGCCCGTGGGACCGCTACGGGAAAATGGGACACCGCCAGAAAGTCAGGTGCGAGTCGGATGATTTCCTAAAATGGTCGCAACCCGAGCTGGTCATCGAGGGGCTAGACCTGCGCCTGCAGATTCACGATATGCTGGTGGTGCCCCACGCCGGTGTCTATCTGGGAATGGTCGGGCTGTTTGATACCCTGTCCAGCAAACAATGGTGCGAGCTGGCGTGGAGCCCGGACAGCAAGGCATGGCACCGGATCCAGCCCGGCAAACCGTTGATCCCCAACGGAGCGGAAATGGGTGACTATGACTGGGGATGCATCTTTACCTCCAAGCCCATTGTGAGGAATCACGAAATTCTCCTCTACTACGGTGCCAATGACGGCAGATTCATGGCCTGGCGCAGCGGGTACCTCTGCCTGGCCCGGCTGCGTCCCGACGGCTTTGCAGGTTACGAACAGATTGCCGGCGGCAGCAACAAAACAGGTTCCTTGACAACACAACCCGTAACGGTCGTCGGCAACTCGCTTGCTGTCAGCGCCGATGTCGCGCCGTCGGGCTATGTCAAGGTCACGCTCTGCGATCAAGACTCTAACAAATTGGCCGAGGGCGAGTTGCTGACAAAAACCGTTACCGACGCCGCGATCCAATGGAAAAACGGATTCGCGTTGCGCTCGCTCAAGGGCAAGGCGATCAGACTGACGTTCGAACTGCGGGAATCAAAAATATTCTCGTTCAGTTTCCAGGAGTGACCGGCTTGACACCCCACTGCGCGAAGTCCGGTTCACGCAAGCGGACTATCTGCGTGTCGAGTGGGTCATGGATTTACGCGGATCATCAAAGAGTTGTATTGATTGGGTGACTCGCCCGTTCCCCTCTGATTTTTTCAGCCCCAGACTCGCCGCCAATGATCCGCCATGCTTTTTCCGGGTTTGCTCATGCTCACACCGATCGAGCAGGATGCGCATTCAACCGAGACTCCGGCAATCGCAGCGTGGCTGGAGCATCCTGCTCCAGTCCGTGCCCGGAGCGTCCCGCTCCGTCTTCCGGATGCCATCAACCGCGGATTCAGAAGTCGCAGCGAAGTGGCTGGCGCGTCCCGCGCCAGACCGTGCACGGAGCGTCCCGCTCCGTCTTCCGGATGCCATCAACCGCGGATTCAGAAGTCGCAGCGAAGTGGCTGGCGCGTCCCGCGCCAGTCCGTGCCCGGAGCGTCCCGCTCCGTCTGCCGAATGCCATCAACCGCAGATTCAGAAGTCGCAGCGAAGTGGCTGGCGCGTCCCGCGCCAGTCCGTGCCCGGAGCGTCCCGCTCCGTCTGCCGGATATCTCATCTCCATGGCGGAATGCCAACAGGCGGGACGGCTATCCTCCGCCACGCCTCCGCATCCCCCCCAAAAAATAAGTTCAGCTTCGGAAATCGCCGCGTAGCTGGAGCATCCTGCTCCAGACCGTGTCCGGAGCGTCCCGCTCCGCCTTCCGGATGCCTCATCTCCATAGCGGAATGCCAACAGGCGGGACGCCTGTTGGCCAAGACAGCCGGGACGGCTATCCTCCACTATGCCTCCCCTCCCCAAAAAATTCAACTTCCCGAAAAAAATCTTGCGCCCGCAAAAAAAAATGTTTTTTACGAATTTAAGCAGTGGGTTTCAGCACTGCATTTCCGTATTTCCCCCTTCCCCTGCAAAACCAATTTCCGGGTAAAACCAATCCTCCATCCACTAACAACAAACCAAGCGCTGTCCAAAAACATCATGAAAACACCGCATGTAATCATAATCAAATCCATAGGTAACCACCTAAAACCCGCCCGCATCCTCGCGGGATCCATCGCGGCCCTCCTCGCCGTGCCCGCCGCGCAGGCTGTTCCGCTCAGATGGGACATCACGTCCGGCGATGGCGCGACGATTACCGACGGCTTAGGAACTTGGTCGGATGCGGCGGGAAATTGGAACAATGGCGCGGACACCGTTTGGGCCAACGCCACGCCCGACGACGCCATCTTCGGAGGCGGCACGCTCGGTGGGTTTGGCACGGTGACTCTCGGTTCGGCCATCACGGCGGGCAGCCTCACCTTCAATACCCCCAACGGCGGCGGAGCCTACACCATCGACACCTCAACTTTTGCCCTCACGCTGAATACCGGCATTACGGCGAATGAATCCGCCTCGATCCTGAGCGGGGTCGGTGGTTCGCTCGCCTTAGGGGGAGCCAGCGCTTGGTCGGTCGCCGCCACTAAGAACCTCACTGTCGGAGCCCCGGTCAGCGGTGGTTTCGGCATCACCAAGTCCGGCACCGGTACCCTCACGCTCTCCGGCGCGAACACCTACTCCGGCACAACGACAGTCTCCGCCGGCACCATGCAATTCGCCACGACCGGCTCACTCTACAACAGCACCACCGGCAGTTGGACGGCAGCGAACATCAACGTGAAAAGTAGTGGCACATTGGCGTTCAACGTTGGCGGTGCGGGCGAGTTCACCACGGGCGATATCACCACCCTTCTGACCAATCTTGCCGCCAGCAGCAGTACGACGAACGGCATGAACGCCGGATCGAACTTCGGCTTCGACACCACCAACGCCTCCGGCGGCACCTTCACCATCGCAGATGTGATCGCCAACTCCACCGGAACCTCCGGCGGTGCCCGCGGCCTCACCAAACTCGGAACAAATACCTTGGTGCTCAGCAACGCCGACAACACCTACACCGGCACCACCACCATCAACGGCGGCACGCTGGCCATCGGCGGAGCCGGCCGGTTGAACAGCGGAAACTCCGTGGCCGTCACCATCACCAGCGGCACGTTCCAATACGGCAGCAGCGCGAACCAGACCTTGAGTACAGTCACCGGCGCTGGCGCGCTGACCAAGACCGGTAGCGGCACGCTGACGCTCAGCGGCGGCGGTGTCACCCACTCTGGCACCACCACGATCAGTCAAGGCACACTGCGCCTGACCAAGGCCGATTCCGGGAGCTATACTTCCGCCATCAGCGTGAATTCAGGCGGAACGCTGGCCCTCAACGGCACCAATTGGGCCGGAAGCCAAAACATCACCCTGAACGGCGGCACTCTGCTCACGGATGAGAACTATGGCTACGTCATCAGCAGCAAGGTGGTGAATGTGACCGACAACTCGATCCTCCAGACCAATGGCACCGGCATCGCTGGGAACAATTACATTAGCGAGTACTTTCTGGACCAAGGTCTCAACATCACCAGCGGCAAGACCTTGACGTTCAACCCTTCCACCGTGAACAACGGCATTGTGTTGCGCGGGAACACGTCACCCGGCAGCGGTTCGTTGGTTGTCAGCGGAGTAGGGACCACGTCGCTGGTAGGCCGTGCCAACCTACAGTTCAGAACCGATGGTGCCAGCAACTTGGCCAACGCCGATGTGACCCTGACCAACGCGACGATGAATGTCGGTCGAGGCCTCAACGACGCCAACGCGGCGGGCGCCACCGTCAAGAGTCTGAGTGGAAACGGCAGGGTTTACGCCGACACGACCAACAACACGCTCACGGTGGGCCAGAACGATGGTTCCGGCACCTTCAGCGGCGTCCTGGCCAACGGCACCGCTGTCCTTTCGCTGGTCAAGACGGGTTCCGGCACGCAGGTGCTCAGCGGCCTCAAAAGTTATACCGGAACTACGGCCGTCAACGGCGGCACTCTGGTGCTCAGCGGCCCCAATACGACTACGGGAATCATGACCATCAATGGTGGCACCCTTCAGGCCGGCAGCGCCACGGCATTCGGTTCGGCAGACTACGCCACGCTCCTCTTCGGCTCTGGCAGCACGGGCAAGGTGCGACTGGACGGCAACAGCGTGACGGTGGTCGGCCTGAACACAAATGCCACAGTCGGCACCCCCATCCTTGAGAACGGCTCGACTGTGGTTGGCACCGACACCCTGACGGTCAACAATGCCGCGGCCAATACGTTCGCCGGAGTGCTCCAAGACGGTTCGACGCGAAAGCTGGCCCTCACGAAGGGAGCGGCCGGCACGCTGACCCTTTCCGGCACGAACACCTACAGCGGCGGGACGGCCATCAACGGCGGCACCCTTCTGGCCGCCGCCGCGGCCAATCTGCCCTCGGCCGGCAATCTCACGATCAACGCCGGTGGCACCTTCAGCATGGTCAATAGCGCCGCAGTGACGACCTATGCCGCGAACAGCCTGACGCTTGCCGACGGTGCGAATTTGTCGTTCGACCTGGTCGGCACCAATACCACGGACCTCATCACCTCGACCAACGCGGCGGTGACCGCCGGTGGAAACATCGGGATCAGCATCACCGGATCCAGCACTCCCGTTGTGAACGCGGCGACGACATTGATCAGCAGTCCGAGCGGCGGCCTGGACACCGGCGGTACCAGCTATTTCGTGGCCAACAATACGGACTACACCGCGACGCTCGTTGCGGGTCCGACCGATGTGCAGATCACCAGCTACACCGGTTCTGTCCCGGCGCTGACCAATGCCTATTGGAAGCGTAACCAGCTTGCCGGAGCTCCTGATGTCATGGCGCTCTCGGCCGGAACCTCGAGCAACTGGGATTCGGATGCCTTAGGCACTTCGGCAGGCGGCGTCGTGCCCGGCGGCAATGGCGTCAATGTCATTTTTAGCGCTACCGGTGCCACATCCAACGTGACCGTGGGTGCGGACATGAACCTGGGCAGCATCACCTTTAACGACTTGAACAACGCCGTCACCATCGGCGGGAGCAACACGATCACTCTCAATAGCACTGCGACTGGTGCTGCGACGTCGGCGGGGGATCTTGGGTCGGTGACGGCGGGCAGCGCCATCTCCGTGACCTCATCTGCCAATGCCAACAACACCATCAACGCGGGACTCGCGCTGGGTGCGGCACAGACGTGGAACGTTGCCTCGGGCAAAACCCTCGCCGTGAACGGGAAGGTGTATAACCGCGGCAACCTCCTGACCATCGGCGGTGACGGCGATGCCACGATTTCCGGTGAGATCATCGGCGCGGGTGGGCTCACGAAGACCAGCACCGGCATACTTACGGTCAGCGGCAACAACACTTTTACGGGCACGACGACCATTTCCGCCGGCACGTTGAAAGTGGGTGCCGCCGGGGCAATCCCGACGCCCGTAGCAGTCACTTCGACGCTGGACCTCAACGGCCAGAGCCCGACGATCCGATACCTGACCGGCGCCGGCAGCGTGATCAACTCCGGCGGTTCGGCCGTTCTAACACTGAATTTGCTGAACTCCGGCGCCCAGACGTTCTCCGGGGGGATCAGCGGCACCGTCCGCCTGGTGGTCCAGAACTTTGCCGCCAAGAATGCGGACCTGCAGGTTCTTACCGGAACGAACAACTACACGGGCGGGACGCTGATCGACGCCGGGCAAATCCGCGCCGCCGACGAGGCCAAACTGGGCGCGGTACCGGTCTCGTTCGACGCGGCCAACATCACCCTGTCCAACGGCGGCGTGCTTCAGAACTACGATTCCCATCTGGTGCTAAACGCCAACCGCGGCATCACCCTGGGCACCGGCGGCGGAATGTTCTATCCAGGTTGGAGCAAGACCATCACCGTCAACGGCGTCATCACCGGCTCGGGCAGCCTGACGAAGCTGGACAGCGGCCCACTGGTCCTCACTGCCGCAAATACCTACACCGGCCCCACGATCATCGGCGCCGGCACACTGCAGCTCGGCAACGGCGGCACGAGCGGGTCACTTTCCCCGTCCAGCCAGATTACCAACGGCGGCTCGTTGACCTTCAACCGCTCGGATACCCTCACGCAGGGCACCGACTTCGCCAGCGTCATTTCTAGTTCGGGAAGCATCTCTCAGAATGGCACCGGCACCACGATCCTCTCCGGCCTCAACACCTACGGCGGCAAGACGTTTGTCAACGGAGGCGTGCTCTCGGTCTCGTCCCTCGCCAACTCCGGGCAGCCCAGCAATATCGGCGCCTACCCGATCCCTGGCGCGTATTGGGTGGGGAGCACCTTCTACGGCGCGTTGGAACTCAATGGAGGCACGTTCCGATACACCGGTAGCAGCACCACCACCGACCTCGGCTTCAGGAACAATAGCAACTCCACGATTGAGGTGAGTTCTCCCAACACCACGCTGACCTTTGGGGGATGCGACATCGGAAGAGGTGTGTTGAACGTCACCGGTGCCCCCGGCACCCGCCTCGTGATGGGCATAACCAGAGGGGAGGGATCTAACTCGGATAAGACGTTGAACCCGACGACGATAAACATGACGGTGAACGGCTTCAACCTCTTCAATTCCGGCGGCAATCCGGGTCTGGTGCTTCACGGTACGTCCACCGACAACAGGATTACAGGAATTATTGACAACACGGTCGCCGCGGTCACCAAGTCCAACACCAGCACGTGGACCTTATCCGCCGCAAACGCCTACTTCGGCGGGACGTTTGTCAACGGCGGCACACTGGGCCTCGACTTCTCCGCCGCCACCGCGCCCGCGTCCAACATCATCAACAACGCGACCAATGTTTCCGCCCTCACACTTGGCGGCGGCACGCTGAGCCTCACCGGCAAAGCCAGCACCACCAACAGCCAGCGATTCAACGGCCTGACCGCGCTCGCCGGCTCATCCGCGATCGTGCTGAATGCAAACGCCACGGCCAATCCCCTCGTCCTGACCCTCGGGGCCCTTACCCGCGCAACCGGCGGCGGCACCGTGGATTTCACGCTGCCGACCGGAACGCAAGACGGCACCAACGGCGTCACGACGACCTCGACGGGCTTCCTCAATAACAACGTCCTGACCCACGCCGCAGGCGGCACCGCGTTCGCCACGGTCGGCGGAAACGATTGGGCCACCCTGAACGGGACCGGGAACATCGTCGGGTACGACAGTCTTCACGATTACACCGCCACCACCGGCGCCGGCGGCGCCGGCACCACGGCCTCCAATTACACTGACAAGAACATCGACGTCAACAGCAGCGAGGGCCTTTTGTCGGGCCCAATCACGCCCAACACCTTGCGCTTCAACACCAACGTCGCCAATACGGTCACGCTCGCCGCGGGTACTAACATGATTGGCGCGGGTGGTATTCTGGTGACCAGCACCGTCGGCGGCTATGATTCCACCATTACCGGCGATACGTTGGCGGGCTCGACCACCGGCAAGGATCTGGTCGTGATCCAAAACAATACCAGCGGCGGCCTGACCATCAGCTCCGTCATCGCCGACAACGCGTCTGCAACAGCCTTGACCAAGGCCGGCCCTGGCACGCTGACGCTCTCCGGTGTCAACACCTACACCGGCGTCACCACCGTTTACACCGGCACCCTCTCGGTCTCCAACCTTCAGAACGCCGGTTCGAACAGCCACATCGGCAACTTCCCGACCGTCGGCGCGACGGGCCTCGTCCTGGGCGGCGGCACGCTCAAATATACCGGCGGGAACGCCTCCATCGACCGCGGCTTCACCCTCAGCACGGCCAACAGCACGATTGACGTGAACAACGCCAGCACGGCGCTGAAACTCGGCGCCTCCTCGCTCGGCGCGTTCACTCTCAACGTGACCGGCGGCACCGGCAGCACCCTCGAAATCGGCGCGGCCACCCTGACCGCCGTTGTCCAACACTCTTTGTCGGCGTACCTGCTCGCCAACACCACCATTGCCCCGTCCATCCCGCTGACCATCGCCAGCCTTTCGGGCTCGAACCAGTGGGTCACCTTCAACGGACCCAGCACCAGCACCGTAACCGGCGCGACAACCTTCTCGGACAGTGCGTTCATCATCAGCAACGGCACGCTCAGCCTCTCGACGATCACCGAGACGGCTGCGGCTGGTAAGACGATCACCCTAGGGGGCACCGGCACCGGAACCGTCTCCGAAGCGATCAGTCAAAACCTAGCCAACGCCCTCGCAATCACCAAGAGCGGCACCGGCACCTGGACCCTCTCCGGCACCAACACCTACACCGGCACAACCACCATCAGCGCCGGCACGCTCACTGTCGCACCGACCGGTACCATCAACAACACCAGCGGGGTTTCGATTGGAGCGGGCAACTTCAAGTACAACTCGAGCACCGCCCTGTCGAAACCGGTTTCCTTCACTTCCACCGGCGGCACCCTCAGCGGCACCGGCACCATCACTCCGGCGGTCACCGTCACCTCTGGCAATACCCTGTCCCCAGGTGCCAGCGCCGGCCCCATCAGCTTCGGCAACGGGCTGACCATCTCCCCAGGCGGCATCTTGAACTGGGAACACACCGCCGGCAACGCGGTTGGCCTCACCCCCGGCACGGACTGGGACGTGGTCAACGTCACTGGAACGACTACCATCAGCATCGGCTCGAACCTCAACCTGAAGTTCTCCACCGGCACGGATTTCTCCCATGCCTTCTGGAACGATACACAGACATGGAAATTCATCGTTGGTGGCGTCACCGCGGGCAATTTGTTTGACACCAGCAATATCGACATCTTCGTCAACGAAGCTCCGGTGGGCTCTGGCAACACCATCAGCGGCCAAGGCGCGTTCTCGACGGTCGTCAATGGCAATGATCTGGATCTTACGTGGACCGTCTCCGGGGCCACCGCTTCCTACGCCACTTGGGCCGCCGGCCTCTCCACCTCCAGCCCGCCACTGTCCGACACAGCCGCCGATGCGGACCCCGATAAGGACGGCTTGAGCAATGCGTATGAGTATATCCACGGCTCCGACCCGCGTTACCCCAATCAAGGCGGACCCACGGGCAGTGTTGTCGGCACCAACCTGCAACTTACCTTCACCCGCACGGATAGTGCGGAAACCGCTGACGTAAGCCTGCTGGTCCAAGTCAGCACCGACCTAAGCGATTGGACCTCCATTGCCAGCTACCCCATCGGCGCCACCTCGAGTGCCGGCGTCCTTGTCAACGAAAATGATGCCTTGGATGACGAAATCATCGTGACCATTCCCAAAGGAACCGACGTGAAAAAATTCGCGCGCCTCATTGTCGTCGTGACACCATAAAACCGGTGCTCTGATTTGACAGTTGGATAATTCCCAGGGCCGCCGATCACAAATCGGCGGCCCTTCTGCGTTATCCTAGAAAGCGCGAGTGATACCACCTTGATGAATTGAAATCAGGGCGCTTCGGAAATCGCAGCGTAGCTGAAGCATCCTGCTCCAGACCGTGCCCGGAGCGTCCCACTCCGTGCCGGAATGCCTCATCTCCATGGCGGAATTCCAACAGGCGGGACGCCCTGTTGGCCAAGACAGCCGGGACGGCTATCCTCCGCCACGCCTCCGCACCTTCTCCCCCCCAAAAAAATCCCGAAAAAAATCTTGCGCCCGCAAAAAAAAATGTTATTACACACAGATGTGTCCAAACCAAAAACAAAATCAAAACCAATGAACACCCAGACAGCCAGCACATGCCCGCAGCGGGTGTCGCACTCACTAATTCCAAGCCGGAACCGCATGACATCCGGTCTTGACCGTCGATCGGCCATCATCATGGCCGGCATCACCCTGATGGCGTTTGCCGCGACCCCGGCAAAGGCGGCAACCTACAACTGGAACGGGCCCAATAACGCGTTATGGAGCGCAGGACCATGGGTTGACACGGTGCCGAGCACAGGCAACGTGGCGGTTTTCTCGGAACTTGGTGCACTAGGTGCCACGGTCAATCTGGGTGCCACCGACATCACGGTCGCCGGCTTGATGTTCAATACCAACGTGGCCGGCGGCAACACGATCGCCGCCATTACGGTTCCAGCCACGAAACTGATTCTGGAAGCCGGCGCCGCTGTCACTGTGGACGGCACCCACACGATCAGCGCCCCGCTGCAACTCACGGCCGGAACGTCCACTTTCCCTGTCGCCGCAGCCGGAAAGTTGACCCTCAGCGGCGGGGTCACCACGTCGGGCGCCAATCCCTCGACCACCACAATCCAAAAGAACGGACTGGGCAAGCTGGACATCACCAGCGCGGCCTTCCCGGGCTACGTCGTTGGCGTATCAACAGTCCTTCGGCACGTTGAGCTCAATGCAGGGATGGTCGAAATCGGGCCGGGTGCCAATGTCAATATCACCAGGTGGCTGACGCAGACCGCGAATGGCTATGCCCGGCAAACCGGCGGTACGCTCAGCGTCGATGGATGGAACGATGGCGGCGAGCTCAACATCGGGTTGGCGGGTAATACTTTCGCCTCTTATGAGCTGAAGGCTGGAACCATCAATATGCAGCCTGGGTCGTGGATCCAGGTGGGCAACGGCAATCCTACCCGAGCTCTTTTGACGATCGGCGATGGCACCTCGACCCCCGCCATCAATATTAGCAACGGTCTCTTGGAACTGGGTGATAACGGCAGCTATGGAACGGTCGTTCATCGCAGTGGCACAGTGTTTAATGACGGGGTTGGCGCCGACGGTTTCTGGGGCCATCTCGACGTCGGGGTCGGCAACACCGGCATCTATAACCAGCTCGGCGGCACGGTGACTGATACGGACGGAGTGGCCCTCCAGCTTAACCCGAGTGCCACGGGCATCTACAATCTGAACGGCGGCCAGCTTATCACCAAACGGGTTGTGGGCAGCGGCTATTTCGGCAACGGGCCGACCGCGAACGCCTTCTTGAACTTGAACGGCGGCACGCTGCAGGCGCTCGGGAACAGCGCTGACTTCCTGACGGCGCGTAACCCGCTTACCAACCCGATTGGCGTCACCACCACGATGTACAATGGCGGCGGCACGATCGATACCGCCGGCTTCAACGTCACCATCAACAAGAGCATCCTCAGCCCTGCGGGCCAGGGCGTGGCCCCCATCACCATTGCCCTCGGCGGTGTCGGCTATCGGTCGGCCCCGGTGCTGGAGGTCGTTCGGGATGCCGGCTTGCCTGACATCACCGGCACGAGCGCCACAGCGGTCGCCAATATGGTTGACGATGGCTCGGGCAACGGGACCTACAGCATCGGCTCGATCACCGTCACCTGCCCCGGCCAGAACTACAACGGCACTCCCACCCTCAATTTCGTTGGCGGCGACCCGACGACTCCGGCCACCGTCAATCCACTGACCCTCGCCACCAACACCGGGGGCACATTGACGAAGCAGGGTGCTGGGACCCTGACGCTATCCGGGACCAACACCTACGCCGGCGATACCGTGGTGCAAGCCGGCACGCTCTCGCTCAGCCCCACCGTCGCAGGCGGATACCTTGCGGACGGCGCGGACGTGAAGCTTTACACCGGGGGCATTTTGGACCTCAACACCGGTGCCGCCACGGATACCGTCCGTTCGCTCTACATCGATGGTGTGCCCCAAGCCGCCGGTGAGTGGGGATCGGCCGCCTCGGGTGCCGCGAACCAGAGCGCTCTCTTCACCGGCCTCGGGAAGCTCAACGTCTCCACCCTCGGCAGTGTGTTGACCTACAGCATCAGCGGCACGGTAACGTTGAATGGCTCCGGCTTGTCCGGGGTGACGGTGTCTGACGGCACGCGCACGGCGACGACGGGCGGCAGCGGCAATTACACGATCACGGGCGTGCCCGACGCGGCCACCTACACGGTGACGCCGAGCTTGGGCGGTTACTCGTTCACGCCGGCGAGTGCGTCGGTGCCGGTGATGGGAGTGAATGTGACGAACACGAATTACACAGCGGCGGTCGCTGTGAGCGGTTACGGCACTTGGGCGGCCGCGAACAGCATAAGCCTCATTCCCTCCGAAGATACCAACAATGACGGCGTAGCCAACGGCGTGGCTTACTTCATGAACAAGACCGGCCTCGCCACCAACCCGGACATCGACGGCACCGGTAAAGTGACCTGGCCCAATGGCGGCAATATCCCCAGTTCCGCCTACGGCACCCAGTTCGTCGTCCAAACCTCCAGTGACCTCCAGACGTGGACGGATGTTGTCGGCACTGGCCCCTCTGCAGATCCCAAGCTCAGCAACCAAAGCGACTCGGTCTCCTACACCCTAACCCTAACAGATCCAGGTCCCCGCTTCGTCCGCCTCAAGGTGACCCCGAACTGACATGGACCCCCCGCTGACAGCGCGGAAGCTTCTTGAGCACAGATCTATTAAGACCCATGGGATCTAACAGTCCCATGGGTTCATGCCTGCTCTCTGGGGTGCGGCTTTTCCTCCATGTCACCAACCGATGATTCGGCAGACGGCGACTTTGAGGGCTGTTTCGAGGACCGCTGCTTCGCCATGGGTCAGCGGAATGACCACCTTGCGGACGGATTTGTCCGCAGCTTCCTGACGTGACAGGCTCAGGAGGTAGGGAGCGCGTTCCGGATCCTCGCGGGGGGTGAGTTCGAAGGTGCTGTTAGCCTTCTCCGTTTGGTGGAAGAGCTTGGTCTGGGGCAGACGGCCTTGCATCGTGGCAAGCGCCTGTCCGATATCCGGGAGTCCCCATTTCATGGTGATTTTGTTTTCCCAGTCGAATTGTTTTTCACCCGATTGGTTGGCGGCATCGACAAAGACCGAGCCTTTGGCGTGATTGAGGCCGAAGCGCACCACGCCGCCAGTGCCGCGGGAATTCGGCTTGTAAATGGCGTAGTCGGCGGAGCGTTCGGTGGTGGAATGTTCGACGGTCGAACGTTCGGTAGCCGGGCGTTCGGTAGCCGGGCGTTCGGTAGCCGGGCGTTCGGTGGCGGTGGCGGTGGCGGTGGTGGTGGTGGCTGGATCAACGAGTGTGTCTTTCATGATATGGATTGGTTGGATTCGTTGGCAATTTGCACTCTTTGGAATGCAACGCAAGAAAAAAGTGTTCTTTTGAACAATTATTTTTCAAAGCGTTTGCAGGCGTTGTTGGAAGCCCGTGCCAGCGTGGGTGCATGGTTCATGGTCCTCAACCCGCAGGTGGAAGGCCTGGCCTCGAACGGTGGTGGAAATGCCTTCCTGATCCAGCATGCTCTTGAAAAGCGGTTGTTTTGCGATTTGCTCAATCACCTTCCGGGCGGTGGCCAGAACCGCGTCACGGCCTGAGGTCATGGACAATTTGAGGATGGTCGCGACAGCTTCCTCGATGGATTTGCCGGGTGACGGGGAAAGAGCAGCGACCGGAACCGGAGACGCCGGAGACGCAGGGACGGGTTTTGGTTTGGCGGGTTTCGGAACCTTTGCCGGTTCCTCATCCTCATCCGACATCTCAATCCAGACGACTCCGCCACCCATTGGACATTGAAGTTGTAGCCTCCAAGCAGGTTCTCTATGTCATAGAAAACCGCAGTGTTGAACGGCGCTTGGTCTGGTTTCATGGCGGACTGATCATGATGACCTTGCTAGAATATGCCAGTCAGGAATGTCGGTTGCCTCAAATTCGGGCGTGCGATCAGAAGTATCCGGTCAGCCGGACCTGATCCGGCAAACAGCTGAGGTATTGAATGGTTTTTTCAACCTGGTCTGATCATTTTGCGAATTGCATCTTGGCCCGCCGCCATCCTGGAGTCAGGCTAGCCGCAGTGAACGTCCGGGTATTGATCGATGGTTCATCGGAACTGGTTTTCGACTACGCCGTGCCGGCGGGTCTGGACGTGCGTCCGGGTTGCCGGGTGCGGGTTCCCTTGCGGCGGAAATCCGCGACCGGTACGGTGCTCGCCATCGCCGCGGCGGAACAGATGGATTTCGCTTTGCGCGAATTGGAATCCTTGATCGATCCGGAACCGCTGATCACTCCGGTGCTCTTGCGCACCGGTGAATGGATCGCGGATTATTATGGCTGCGGCATTGAAACCGTGATCCGCTCGCTGCTCCCGGAATCCGTTAGATCCGAGGAAAATTCCGCCAAGACGCGCAGGATTGCCGTGCTCGATGTCCCACCCGATCCGGCGGTGCTGGAAAAACTTGTCAGGCGTGCTCCGCGCCAGCATGCCATTCTCTCGCTGATAGCCAACGCGCCCGGGATGCGTCTGCCGGTGGCGGATCTTGGGGAGGGTTCGGCGGCGGCGCTCAAGGGCATGGAGAAGGCCGGATTGCTGCGTCTGGACGCCGAGGACGTCCGCCGCGATCCCGAAGCGGATGGCGTCGAAGAGGTGCTGGAATCCCAGGCACTGGCCCTCAACCCTGACCAACAGCGGGCGCTGGATGCCATCCTCGCCAGCATGCAATCCCCGGCGCCCAAGCCGATTCTTTTGTTAGGGGTGACCGGGTCCGGCAAGACCGAAGTCTATCTGCAAGCGGCGCGGCACGTGCTGGATCTTGGCAAAACCGTGCTGGTTCTGGTACCGGAGATATCCCTCACCCCGCAGACTGTCAGGCGCTTCAAGGCGCGCTTCGCGGTGCAACGCGAGCAAGTGGCCGTGCTGCACTCGAATCTCTCCCAAGGCGAGCGATTTGACGAATGGCACCGCATCCGCAAGGGGGTGGCGCGCATTGTGATCGGTGCGCGTTCCGCAGTGTTCGCTCCCCTGCCCGATCTCGGTCTGATGCTGGTGGATGAGGAGCATGAAAACACCTACAAACAGGAAAACGTGCCACGCTATCACGGCCGCGATGTGGCCGTGTTGCGCGCCGCCTTCGAGGGCTGCGCGATCGTGCTCGGATCCGCCACCCCGTCGCTGGAGTCATGGCATAACACCCAGACCGGCAAATACACATTGCTCAGGCTCGACCAACGCGTGGACGCTCAATCAATGCCGCTGGTACGCACCGTGGACATGCGGCTGGAAGCGGCCAAGCACAAGGGCGCTGTCGCAATTCTATCGGACAAACTGCGGACCGCGCTGGAACAACGCCTGGAGAAGGGCGAACAATCGATCCTGTTCCTCAACCGCCGCGGCTTCGCGCGCTCGCTGCAATGCCCGCAATGCGGCCACGTCTGCCAGTGCCCGCATTGCTCGGTCGCGCTCACCTATCATCGCACCGACGAGCGCCTTATTTGCCATGTGTGCGGCCACCAGGCCATCGTGCCGCGCAAGTGTCCGGAGTGCAAGGATCCCGCCATCATCCTGCAGGGTTATGGCACGCAAAAAGTCGAGGAACTGTTAGCCAGGGTGCTGCCACAGGCGAAGATCGCCCGCATCGACGCCGATGCCATGCGCCGCAAACACATGCTGCGCGACACCCTCAACGCCTTCAAAGCCCACAAGATCGACATTCTGATAGGCACCCAGATGATCGCCAAGGGATTGCATTTCCCCAACGTCACGCTGGTAGGCATCCTCAATGCCGACCTCAGTCTGCACGTGCCGGATTTCCGCGCCGGCGAGCGCACGTTCCAGCTCATCACCCAGGTCGCCGGCCGCGCCGGCCGCGGCGACGTCGAGGGCGAGGTGATCGTCCAGACGTTCACGCCCCATTCGCCGTCCATCCAGTATGCCCGCAAACACGATTACGACGGGTTTGCCGAACAGGAAATGGAATTCCGCCGCCTGTTTTGTTTTCCTCCGTATGCCCACTGCGCGGTTCTAACATCGCGCTCCAATCATGAACGCCGCGCCGAGTTCACCCTGCAAACACTGCATTTGCGGCTGCTGGAAGATCTCCCGCCGGGCATCATGTTAGGAGAGGTGTTGCCTTCGCCGCTGGTGCGCGCCCACGGCCAGCACCGGTTCCAGATCATCCTGCGCTGCCACCGCGCCCGGCCACTAACCCGCCACGTCCAGGCGGTGCTCGCCCGCACCTCGCTGCCGGAGGACGTCACCGTCGTCTTTGACATGGACGCCCTGAGCTTTTCCTGACAATCGGCATTGCTTTGCCTGCAAAGCTCGCCTACACTGCCTACGTTATGAGCATGCAATACACACTTCGCGCCGTTCCATCCGCCATTGACCGCGCGTTGCGCCGCCGGGCCAAGCAGGAAGCCAAGAGTCTGAATGCCGTGGCTGTCGAAGCCCTCGCACGGGGTCTCGAACTCGATGCCAAGCCCGTCGCACACACCGAGCTCGATGAACTGATCGGCTCATGGCAGGATGATCCGGCGTTTGATCGCGCGGTGGCGGACTTCGAGCGCGTGGATGAGGAGGTCTGGAAATGAACGTGGCTCTGGATACCAACGCATACAGCGACTTCATGCGCGGCGATGCCGCGCGCGTCCAAATCCTCCGCTTTGCACGCCGCATCCACATGCCGCTCATTGTGTTAGGTGAGATCCGCGCTGGCTTTGCGGCGGGGAATCAGGAGTCCGCCAACGCCGCGAATCTGCAGCGCTTCCTCAACAGCCCGCGCGTTTCCATGCTCCTGCCTGACGAGCAAACCACGCGTTACTACGCGCAACTTTACCTCCAACTCCGCAACAAAGGCGTTGCCATTCCGTCTAACGACCTCTGGATCGCCGCCCTTGTCATCCAGCACAACCTTGTGCTCTGTACCTCGGACAGCCACTTCCAGCATTTTCCCCAGATGCTGCGGTGCTGAGAGGTGACGGGTCAGCGCATCACATGTTCCAGCAGCAGGCTCTGGATGGCACAGTAAAACTGGGAGCGCAGGAAGGCGGAGCGGCGGGCGGGCGGGAGAGCGGCGGGATCGATGGCTTCGCCGGGGCCGAAATGGAAGCGCTCTTCCAGCGCGAGGCGCGCCTGGTTGAGTGTGCTGTACCACTGGAAGGCGTCATCGCGGGTGATCCATAACGGGCCGGGGCCGCCGCCGGCTTCGACACGGGCCGCTGCGATCAAAGACGCGACATATAACAGATCCACGGAGAATCCCTCTGCGAGGTCGGGGACGATGAATTCCCGCCAGTCCGGCGCGACGGCTGGATCCTTGATGAGGTTGCCTAACCGATTGGCGAGACTCTCCTCACACGAGACGGCGTCGTGAGTGATGCCCTTGATGAGCTGCCAATCGCCGGCGTCCTCGACCTCGATACGCAGCCCGCCTTCCAGTGTGGGCATGATTTTCATGCGGATTTTTCGAGGGAGGTTTTCAATTGGTGCGCTTGGAGTTGTTGGACATAGAACTCGGCTTTCTCGCGTTGGCCGGTCCATACGATAGAGCGGCCTGACCGGTGGACCTGCAGCATGAGAATGGAAGCTTTTTTTTCATCATAACCGAAGATTTTCATCAGCACCCAAGTCACATATCCCATGAGATTCACGGGATCGTCGTGGACCACGACATTCCACGGCACATCGAGCGCAGCGGCGGTGCGGGTCCGGGTGAGGGTGTCGGAATCAGCCATGGAATCATGCTTGGGGAGTTGCGGGCGGCGGAGCATCCACCCATTTGCCGTGCTCGCGGATCAGATCGATGAGGCGTTGGACCGCCTCATCCTCGGGAATGTTGAACTTCACCGCGGTCTTGCCGACATAGAGGTTGATTTTGTTAGGCGCGCCGCCGACATAGCCGAAATCCGCGTCGGCCATTTCGCCGGGGCCGTTGACAATGCATCCCATCACGGCGATGCGCACGCCCTTGAGATGGCCGGTGGACGCACGGATTTTACGGGTGGTCTGTTGGAGGTTGAAAAGCGTGCGACCGCAACTCGGACAGGCCACATAGTCGGTCTTAAAAATGCGGCGACCGGCCGCTTGCAGGATGTTATAGGCAAGGCGCAGCGACTGGCCGGGATCGGTCTCGCTGCGGACCAGCACCGCGTCGCCGATGCCATCGCAAAGCAGCGAGCCGAGGTTCCGCGCGGATGTGAGAAGCGCGCTTGTGGCATCATCCTGCGGGTGCGATACGTCCAATGTGTCCTTCAACAGGACGGGATGCCGCGCATCCGCCCGGGCGGCTAACAAACGAAAGGCGGCGATGACCTCCATGCCGGTGCCGTCCGCGACAGTGACAAGGCAGGGCCCGGGCCGCCGGTTGAGTGCATCAACCGCCGCCGGGTCGCGCGGATCGATGGCCACGACACCGGATTTCTCGACGATGATCTCCGGCTTGAAATCCCCCATGCCGGCGGTCCCGTGGGCCAGGGCGTTCCAACGGGCCTGGGTGGTGAACACCCGCACCGGATGCTCGCCGCCGAAATCATGGCCCATCACGGTGAGGGATGAACTACAACGTCTCTCGTAGGTGAACGGATCGTAAGAGGAAACAAAAGCAGATGAAGCGCAAGGAGCTTCTGAACAAGTGGCTGGAGCATCCTGCTCCAGACCGTGGCGGGGCGTGAAAGTGGCTGGAGCATCCTGCTCCAGACCGTGGTCGGGCGTGGAAGTGGCTGGAGCATCCTGCTCCAGACCGTGGTCGGGCGTGAAAGTGGCTGGAGCATCCTGCTCCAGACCGTGGTCGGGCGTGAACGTGGCTGGAGCATCCTGCTCCAGATCGTGGTCGGGCGTGAACGTGGCTGGAGCATCCTGCTCCAGATCGTGGTCGGGCGTGAACGTGGCTGGAGCATCCTGCGCCAGACCGTGGCG